>JAJFUA010000394.1 GCA_021372635.1 Desulfobacteraceae bacterium
CGGCGAGGGCTCCTGGTAAGGCACCTGGTCATGCCCGAAGGGCTGTCGGGGACGCCGGAAGTCCTCCGTTTTCTTGCCGGGGAAATCTCCCGGGGGACTTATGTAAACGTCATGGACCAGTATCATCCCTGCGGCGAAGCCAGGGGGAAGCCGCAAATCGGGAGGGGTATCACCCCGGGCGAATTCGAGGCGGCGCTGGATGCGGCGCGCCGGGTGGGGCTCACCCGCCTGGACCGAGGGTATCGGCATAGCGTGATCGTGGAAATCTGACGGGAGATCCGTGACCGGGCGGACGAACGGAATTGCCGGGACCGGCGCTGCCTGACCGGCCTGTACGTGATGAGAGGGGCAATGCACTATGGCTAGAATAGACGCTTTCTTCAAGCTCATGAACGATCAGAAAGCCTCTGATGTTCATCTCGTGTCGGGGCAGCAGCCCGTATTGAGAATTCGCGGCGATCTGGAACGCGTGAAGTACAAGACGCTCGACGACGACGAACTGCGCTCTATGCTTTATGAAATCACCCCCGAAGACAAGATCAAGATCTTCGAGGAAACCGGAGACCTCGACTTTTCCTACGAGATTCCGGGACTGGCCCGGTACCGCTGCAATTTCTTCCGGCAGAAGAACGGAATCGGGGCGGTCTTTCGCGAAATCCCCAGCGAGATCCTTTCGGTCGAGCAGCTGGGACTGCCCCAGGTGGTGAGCCGGCTGGCGATGCTTCCCCGGGGGATCGTCCTGGTCACGGGGCCTACCGGAAGCGGCAAATCGACGACTCTCGCCGCCATCATCGACGAAGCGAACCGCAAGCGCAAGGACCACATCCTCACCATCGAGGATCCCATCGAATTCGTGCATACCAGCAAGAACTGCGTCGTGAACCACCGCGAGATATCCACGCACACGAAGTCGTTTTCATCCGCCCTGCGGGCCGCCCTCCGCGAAGACCCGGACATCATCCTCGTCGGTGAAATGCGGGATCTCGAAACCATACGGCTGGCCGTCGAAGCGGCGGCAACGGGCCATCTCGTGTTTTCCACGCTGCACACCAACAGTGCGGCCAAGACGGTCGACCGCATCATCGAAGTGTTTCCCACGGGCGAGCAGCCGCAGATCCGCTCCACCCTGGCCGATGGGCTCAGGGCCGTGGTGTCCCAGGCCCTCTTCAAACGCATCGACGTGAAGGGGCGCTGCGCCGTTCTCGAAATCCTCATCGCCACTCACGCGGTGCGTGCGCTGATCCGGGAGGGAAAGACGCACCAGATCCCCTCGGCCATTCAGACCGGGAAGAAATACGGCATGCAGACCCTGGACGACAGCATCATGGCCAGGCTCAAGGCCGGTATGATCAGCCCCGACGAAGCGTACATGAAGTGCGTGGAAAAAGAAAAATTCAGGCAGTACCTTACCGGTACTCCGGAGGACTTCACGGAAGTCTGACGATCGGCGACAACCCTTTCCATATCCATGGGAGGTATCGATCCATGAGGCGAGCGGAACTGGATTCCTTCCTCACGAAAATAATGGATGAAAATCCACAGGCTTCCGATATCAACTTCACCGTAGGAAAGCCGCCCCAGGCGGAAGTGGACGGATTCCTCAAGCCTGTCTGCCGGGACCTGGGCATCGACAAGCTGACGCCGTTTCACACGGAAACGATCGCCCTGAACCTGCTCAGCGCGGACCGCCGCAACATCCAGCACCTGCTGACCCAGGGCTCCGCCGACCTGTCCTACCATCTGCCGGGCAGGGCGCGATTCCGCGTCAACATCTTCTCGCAGCGCGGCACCTACTCGGTCGTCATGCGGCAGCTTCCGACGAAGGTGCCGTCCGTGGAAGACCTGAAGCTTCCGCCCGTGTTCAAGAAAATGGCCGAGGAGAAATTCGGCATCATCTTCATTACGGGGGCTACGGGAAGCGGCAAGTCGACCACGCTTGCGGGGATCTTGAACGAGATCAACATGAAAAAGGCCGTACACGTGGTCACCCTCGAAGACCCCGTGGAATTCGTCCATCCGCAGCTCAAGTCGACGTTCAATCAGCGGGAACTCGGGCTCGATTTCGATAACTTCTCCAGCGGTCTCAGGGCGGCGCTGCGCCAGGCCCCCAAGGTCATCCTTGTCGGTGAAATGCGCGACCGGGAGACGGTCGAAATCGGCATGAGCGCGGCCGAAACGGGCCACCTGGTGCTCAGCACCCTGCATACCGTCGATGCGGGGCAGGCGATCAACCGAGTCGTCGGCATGTTCGAACTGGAAGAAGAGCGCCTGATCCGGATCCGCCTGGCGGATACCATCCGGTGGATCGTCGGGCAGCGGCTTCTCCCCAAGGTGGGCGGCGGCCGGATTGCGGCACTGGAGATTCTCGGGAACAACCTTCGGGTCAAGGAGTCGATCGTCAACGGGGAGTCCGAAGGCAAGACCTTCTATGAAATGATGCAGCAGGCCAGGCCCTTCGGCTGGATGACTTTCGACGACTGCATCGTGGAGCATTACCAGAAGGGATTGATCACGGAGGAAGTCGCTCTGGCCTACGCTTCCAAGCGGGCGATGGTTGCCCGGGGCATCGACCAGATCAGGTCTTCGAGAGGCCAGAAGACGACCGATATCGAAGGCCTGGCCATGGACAGGGAATACGCGCGCAAGATCGAATGACGGCGCTGTGCCCCTGTGTGTCTGAAGCGGAGTCGGGACGCGATCGCCTTCGAGGCGGCTGCGGACATGATCCGCAGAGGATCCGGAAAACGGGTGATGATATGCGAGTGAGCGAACTGGGTGAATTCGGGCTGATCCGCAGGATCGCCGGCCTCCTTCCGCCGGCGCCGGCCGACGTGATCGTGGGCATAGGCGACGACGTGGCAGTCCTCGATGCAGGCGGGGGGGAGTATCTGCTGGCGACCTGCGACGTTCAGGTCGAAAATGTCCATTTCCTCCGCAATTCCATCACCCCCTTTCAACTGGGCAGAAAAGTCGCGGCCATCAACGTGAGCGACATAGCCGCCATGGGGGGGACTCCGTCGTGGGCGCTGGTTTCCCTCGCGCTGCCTCCGGAGATGGAAGTGTCTTTCGTTGACGGGCTCTACGAGGGGCTTCGGGAGATGATGAGAGAGGCCGGCGGGGCCGTTGTGGGCGGAAACCTGAGCAAGGCCGCCGCGGAAATCGTCATCGATCTGTGCCTGCTCGGCAGGGTCGCCCCGGACCATCTCATTCTTCGCAACGGCGCAAGACCCGGTGATCTGATTCTCGTCACCGGCCTGCTGGGAGATTCGAGGGCTGGACTGGAGTGCATTCTGAACCCGGGGCTTCCGGTTCCGGCGCAGAGCCGTGCCGCCGTGGAAGCCCGCCACCTCGCGCCGCAACCCCGACTGCGGGAGGGGCAGGCGCTGGGGCGGTCCATGCGGGTGCGTGCCATGGCGGACGTGAGCGACGGCCTGGTCGGCGATATGGGGCACATCTGCAGGGCTAGCGGCGCGGGAGCGGTCATTCGGGCCGAAAGCCTTCCCGTCAGCGCCGCGTGCGGGGATGTAGCGGCGGCCCTAGGCCGCAGCGCGCTCGACCTTGCGCTGGCCGGTGGAGAGGACTACGAACTGCTTTTCACCGTGGCGCCCGAGTCCGCGTCGCAAGTCCGGAAAATGGTGGAGGAAGAGACCGGGACGGTCTGCACCGTCATCGGCGAAGTCGTCCCGCGGGAGGCGGGTCTGCGGGTGCTTCTTCCCGGCGGGGGCATGGTCTCCGTTTCCGAACTCTCCGCAAGCTGGGATCATTTCGCCGGTTCCGCCCGGTGATTTTTCATTTATTTACCAATGGATGCATACGACATGTTGAGAATACCTCGCGCTTTGACCGTGGCCGGCTCGGATTCCGGCGGAGGGGCCGGCATTCAGGCGGACCTCAAGACATTTTCGGCGCTGGGCGTCTATGGCATGAGCGCCATAGCGGCCCTCACGGCGCAGAATACCCTGGGTGTCCGGGGGATCGTGGAAATAGATCCGGAATTTGTCTCGATGCAGATACGGGCGGTCGTTGAAGACATCGGAGTGGACGCGGTCAAGACGGGCATGCTGAGCAGCGCGGCCATCGTATCGCGGGTGGCCCGGGACTTTCGCGAACTGGGAATCGAAAAGGTCGTGGTGGACCCGGTGATGGTGGCCAAGAGCGGGGACCGCCTGCTGCGCCAGGAAGCTATCGATACCGTGGTGAGGGAACTCTTGCCCGTGGCCCTGGTGGTGACGCCGAACCTTCACGAGGCCGCCGCCCTGACGGGCCTGGAGGTGACCGACCGGGAAGGCATGGAGGAGGCGGCGCGCCGCATCCGGGACTTCGGACCCCGCTACGTGGTGATCAAGGGAGGACACCTGGCGGGAACGCCGATGGATCTCCTCTATGACGGCTCGCGGTTTTTCGAGTTCGTCAACAGGCGCCACGCGACGCCTCACACTCATGGGACCGGATGCACCTTCGCGTCCGCCATTGCGGCGGGACTGGCGAAGGGGCTGACGGCGGAGGACGCCGTTGCCGGGGCGAAGGAATATATCACGGGCGCAATCTCCCGCGGGCTTGCGATCGGCGGCGGCCATGGGCCGGTGCATCACTTTTTCGATCTCTACCGCAAGGCGGGAATCGATTTCAAGTAGACCGTCCGTCAAAGAATCGTGAACGGGTGCTGCCAGGCGGGTTCGCGTGCGGGGTGAAGCGAACCCCAGAGGCTGCGGTACCGGCGCATCTGCCGCTTGCGCAGTATGCGGTCCACATCGCGGCGGAACACGTCCCGGCCGGCGCTCATGCAGCGCTCCATGGCCGTGAAGTTCGCCCAGTTCATGTCCCCGATGCCCGGGGCGAGCAGAATGTCCGCGCAGTTTTTCCTGTGGCGGGTGAGGGAGATCCGGGTCAGTTCATTGCACCGGAACAGGGTTTCGATGGCGGAGATGGGAGTGGCGCCCAGCCCCGTGACTTCGAGGGTGGCGTCCACGGCGATGACGAAATGAGCGCCCAGCGCGATGGCCGGTGCCGCCGGGACGTTGTCCACCCATCCCCCGTCCACCAGGGGGCGTCCGAGATGTTGCACGGACGGCAGGAGCCCTGGGATGGCCGCGCTTGCCGCAACGGCTTTGCGCAGGGACCCGCTGCGCAGGACGATTTCCTCGCCGGTGCCGAGATCCGTCGCGATGGAGGCGAACGGAAGCCTCAAGTCTTCGATGGCCAGGTCCGGCAGAAGACTGTCCATGATCTCCGTGTAGGTATCTTCGGCGACAAGGGTCGGGCGGATCATCGAATGGGTGTAGTAGACCCCTCTCCTGAAGAGCCAGAGGAAGCGGTTGAAAAAACCGTCGGGGCCGATTTCCGGGATGTCCTCCGTGGCGATGGACACCGACTTCACGAAAAGGTCGCTTTCTATGAGCTTTCTCATCTTCTGGATCACGGTGGCTACATCGGCGTAGTACGCATAGAGCCCCCCGATGATGGCTCCCATGCTGGTGCCCACGATCATGTCCACACGGACCTTGTATCTTTCCAATTCCTCCAGTACTCCGAGGTGAGTGAGCGCCCGGGCGGAACCGCCGCTGAGCGCCAGGGCTGTCTTGAACAGGTTTCTCGCCATGGCGTGTTTCCCCTTGTCCGAGAATTCGTCGCAGATCGGCCTCGCGCGCATTCCGCTCCCGGATGGCGGCCGGTCGGGGGCGGATGAATACGGGGATCCTCTCCGGCCCCGGATGGGCTGGCGGGAGGTTCCTGTCGCACCGGATATTCTAGTTATCGTGAGAGCTTTTCACAACTCGACGGTATCCCGTCGAATTTCGCGATCATCGGACCGCAACGGCTGAAATTTTTCATGGCGTCCCGGGGTCCTTGCGAACCGGCGGGATGGAGGGGGGAAGCCCATGTCCGAAGCATATGTCTCGGTACAGGCCGGAGACGTCTCTCTCGAAGCACTCCATGAGCCCGGAAAATCGGGCGCCGGCGCAGTCCTGTGCCATCCGCACCCTCTTTATGGCGGCGATATGGGGAACAACGTCGTCTCGGCCCTCCAGGCCGCTTTATCCGGCCTGGGCTGGGGGACGCTCCGGTTCAACTTCCGTGGAGTCGGCCGCAGCGGGGGGACGTACGGAGAAGGCGTTGCGGAGGCGGCCGACGTCGCCGCCGCCGCGGCATATCTTGCGGGGAGGGGAACGCAGGCCGTCCACCTCGCCGGCTATTCCTTCGGTGCCTGGGTCGTTCTGAAGGCGATCCGGGAAGGGTTCCGACCGGAGTCGACAACGCTCGTTTCGCCTCCCCTGGACCTGCTGGACTTTTCCGGCCTGATCCCGCCGCCGGCCCCGTGCCTGATCGTCGTGGGTGACAGGGACGACTTTTGCGCGGCGGATTCCCTGAAGAAGTGGCTCGCTTCCCGGCCGGATTCGGCGGAAGCGCCGGTCGTCGAGATTCTTGCCCGCTGCGATCATTTCTACCGGGGAAAAGAGAACCTGCTGCGCGAAAAGGTTTCCGGTTTCGTCAGGACTCATCTTCCGGGATGAACTGCTGGAAGAAATTGTCGGCGATGGAGTTGAGCGTATCGGCGCACTCCGCATGCAGGGCGTGGCCCGCTCCCGGCAGAATGGCAAGCTGCGCACCGGGCATCGCTCCGGCGAGGATGTACGCGTTTTCTCGGGGAATGAGGACATCGTGGCTGCCCGCCACGATCATCACTGGTACGCCGATCTGGTGCAGCCGGGTGCTTGCGTCGAACCCGGAAACGGCGGCCAACTGTGCTTTGAACGCGAAATCCGGCTGGGGGGGCGCGGCGAGCTGCGCCGCGCGGTAGGCCCGGGCGACTTCCGGCCGGTTCTCGATGCATTCCCTGCTGAGGAACAACGGCAGGTTCTTCTCGATGATCCCTTCGTGATCCAGCCCGTCATTGTCGAGCAGCTTCCGAACTACCTCGGGGTCGGGAGGAACCTGCGCCTCGCCGCCGCAGTGGGTGCAGCCGAGAACGAGCGCGCGCACGCGTTCCGGCGCCAGGAGCGTCAGTTCCTGGGCGATCATGCCACCCATGGACAGACCCAGTACGAAAGCCTTTTCAACTTCGAGATGATCGAGGAGGCAGAGCGCATCGTGCGCGAACCGGTCCATGCGGTACGGCCCGGGGGGCATGCTCGACCTCCCTGCGCCGCGGTTGTCGAATACGATGGCGCGATAATAGTTCCGGAAGTAGGGAATCTGTCCGTACCACGACCATGTCCCGCCGCCCAGCCCGGAGATGAGAAGGAGAGGGGCGCCCTGTCCATGAACTTCGTAGTAGATTTCGGCTGTTTCACACAGCAGAGTCGGCATGATTTCTCCCGAATGTTTGAATGCGGCATGCCCGGCCGGACCGGGCCGTTCCGTGGGGATCAATAGTCCTGCCTGGTCCCGTGCCGGTATCCCAGGACCTCAAGGGTGTCGTTGACGACCATGAAGGCGTTGGGATCGGTATCGAAGACCAGTTCCCTCAGCTTGGACAGTTCCGTCATGGTGATGATGCTGAAGATGACCTTCTTGGGAAGCTTCGTGTAGGCCCCCGTTCCATCGAGAAAGGTAACGCCCCGGTGCAGGCGGTTGAGGATCTGTTCGGCGATGGCGTCTGAGGAGTTCGAAACGATCATGACGGATTTCCGCTGGTTGAAACCGGTGAGTACGGCGTCGATGACCTTGCCGGAGACGAAGACGTAGATGAAGGCATAGAGTGCGCGCTCGATGTCGAAGATATAGGCTCCGCCCAGGAGAACGAGGGCGCTCACGATAAAGGATGTCGTGCCGATCTTGAAGTTGAAGCGTTTGTTCAGGTAGACGGCCAGCACGTCCAGTCCGCCGCCGGAACCCTGAGACCGGAGCGAGATGCCCGTTCCCGCCCCGCAGATGATGCCGGCGAGGATCGCTGCCAGGATGGGGTTCTCGATGGGAATCACCTTCTGATGGACGGTGGTCAGGGCAAGGGAAAAGGCAACCATGCCGAAGATAGTGTATAGGATGAACCTCCTGCTGACGGTAAACCAGCCGAGGATCACGAGAGGGATGTTGAGAGCGAAGTAGAGCAGGCCCGTGTCGAGAGAGGGAAAGAGATAGTGGCCCAGAAGCGCCATGCCCGATACGCCGCCGCTCAGAAACTGGTGCGGGATCATGATAGAGTTGACGCCGTACGCGAAAACGTACGCGCCGACCGTAAGCAGGAAGCAATTCGAGAATAATTTTTGCCAAAAAATGCGTTTTGTGACCGAACACCTGATGTCAGCCAGCATGGTTGATGTCATAAAGATAGACTGCCTTTCGTGTGTTGTCGTCGCATCCTCTGCGTCGGCCTGAGACTGGGTGTCGAACGGGGGCACGCCGCCCGGTGAGAACATTGACGGTGCTCTGCCGATTCGAAGCGCAGTGGAAATCTCCCGGCGGAAGCTCCACCGGGTCCACTGTGATGAAGGTTCAATAATACCATGCTTCTCAAGTGTCGTCATCCAGGATGCACTATGGCCCCGGGCCGGCGATGAACCCCGCGGAACGGCGTCCTGCCGGGCTTGCCCGGGCGGTGCCGCATGCTTTACAATACAGGAGCGGCGGATAAAATCGATCTTGGTATTCGCAGTCGGAATATTTTATGATAGATAGATGTGTCTTATCCAGCCGGGACCTGTCTTGCCAATACCGGAGGGTTTGTTGTTCGTTCCGATTTTTTGCGGGCAGAGTGGCAATCTGCTCCAGCCAAAGGGAGGTTTCATGGGTCAGAGGTTCATGTTTCAGGGCGACGAGGTGGTCTTGGACAACCAGACAGGACTCCTGTGGCAACGCGGCGGTTCCGAGGACCGTATGGTCTGGAAGGACGGCTTTCGATATATAGACGAACTCAACAGAAAACAGTTTGCGGGATACAGCGACTGGCGGTATCCCAGCAAGGATGAGTTGGAGAGCCTGGTACTTCCCGAGGAAGACCGCCGAACGGGACTGTTCGTCGATCCCGCATTCGGCACCCAGAGAAACTGCTGGTCGTCCACGGAAGCCGAAGGCCATCGTGCCTGCTATGTCGACTTCTATTACGGCGACATTTACCTGGTGCAGGAAAATTATGCCAATTACTTCATCCGGGCGGTCCGCGACGGACGGTAGCCCCGGCGGGAACGCCGCACCACGCCCGGGCCGGACGGAAACCGCGGAGGGAGCCCCGGCGCCATTGCGGGTGGTGCTCTATCAGCCGGAGATTCCACAAAACACCGGCAACGTTGCAAGGACCTGCGCCGCGACGCATACGCCGCTGCACCTCGTGGAGCCCCTCGGCTTCCGCATAACGGACCGGCATCTCAAGCGGGCGGGCCTGGACTACTGGCCGTACGTGGATCTGAAAGTCCACAAGGATCTCGACGCGTTGCACAGGGAATTGTCCTGTTGCAGATGGATTTGTTTTTCGAGCCGTGCGCGGCTCTCTTACTATGATTTCAGCTTCATGCCCGGCGACTGTCTGCTGTTCGGCCCCGAGACGACCGGACTTCCCGCAGAACTCCTGGAATCCATGCCCGAACGCGTGCTGCAGATTCCTCTCGACAAGAACCGGGTACGATGCCTGAACCTGGCTACGACGGTTGGCATTGCATTGTTCGAAGCCTTGCGTCAATTGAATTTGTGCAACAGAACTTTCGCCTGATTTTTTCTCTCATTTTAAATGGGCCGGGTATGACCAGAGACGGTATCTTATTGAAGATTTACGAACTGCGCCCCGATATTGCACGGCTTGGGCTGTATCCCATCGTGCTCGGCAAGGATCCGCGTTTCTGAGTGGCCTTTTTTGCGAGCAAGGACTGCTCGAAAGGCGATCCCCCGCTGAGTTCCTTCCTGATCCGTGAAGGTCTGGAGGAAGACGGCCCCCCGCCGCCTGTCCCTTCCTGGGCGCGGGAACTGGAGCGTGCTCTGGTGGAAGCCCGCGAGAAATTGAGGGCCGGCGTGAAGTTGAGAGCGATCAGGAATGCCCGCCGGGGGACTTTTGGAGACTGACGGGTGACCAAGACCGAGTGGAAGGGTATTTGCTGGAAGGGGGCGTTTTCCGAGTTTTCCGTAAGGGAGCTTCTTACTGTCCTGAAGGGATTCGGGCCTCTCGAGGTCCTCGAATTCGAAATGCCGGAATACAGCAGGGGGCAGTTGAGCATCTCCCTGACCAGGGACAAGCGCAAGGAAGTCACCCTGTATCATCTGGAAACGCTGGGGCCGCAGCGGCAGGGAAAAGGCAGGGCGTCTCTCCTGATGCTGAAGGAACTCTTCAAGGGGGGGATCTTTGTTGAGGACCCCGGCATTCTGATGCGGAGCACCGCGGCCAGGAGCCTCCTGTTCTGGCTGCAAATGTTTCGCGAAGGGAACGTCCGCGCAGTCGAAGGAGACGACCTTTCGCTCCACTGCGGCATGTCTGCGGTGGAACTCGAGGCGATAGAGAAACGCCTGAGGAACGGCACCGCGGTCCCGGGGCGTGGAGCACACTGAACCATGAAGGCTAGAGACAAGGTCAAGGCGGTCCCGGAATTGCTGGAAATACTGGATGCGGCGCGCCTCCGGGGCAGCAGAATCGTCTTTACGAACGGATGCTTCGACCTTCTCCACGTCGGGCACGTGGAGTATCTCGAAGCGGCGCGCAGCGCGGGCGATCTCCTGGTCGTCGCCGTGAACAGCGATGCATCCGTCAAATGCATCAAAGGGCCGCTGCGCCCCGTCACCCCCGAAGGCGAGCGCAGCGAGGTGGTGGCGGCCCTGCACTGCGTCGATTACGTCTGCCTTTTCGATACGCCGGATCCGCTGCCGCTGATTGAACTGCTGCGCCCCGACGTCCTCGTGAAGGGGGCGGACTGGCCGCTGGAGAAGATTGTGGGTGCGGACACGGTTCGGAGGAACGGTGGGGAAGTCGTGCGCATTCCTTTGACGCCGCGCGCGTCGACCACGGGCATCATTGAACGGATTATCGGTCGCTTTACTGGCAACGGCCCGAATGCCTGACGGCCGCCCGGAGCGGGTGGTTCGGCGGGTATCCGGCCGGACGTGAACGGAATTTTCCCGGAGGAGAGCATACTTTGAACGCAAAGAAGATAAAGGTGGCGAAAAAGAAGGGGGACGGCAGCGCGCTGTCCCTGACTTTGGCCGAACGTTACGAAGAGTTTGTCGACAAATACGCCTATCATGCCGTCGGCGTGATCGTGGCGATTATGCTCGTGGGGGTCGGTTTCTACGCGTACAGGAGCCATGCGGATTCGAAGGAAGCGCAGGCCGGAACCGAGTACTCGGCCGTGATCGCCAGGTGGCCGGCAGACGAAGCGGGTTCTGATCCCAAGAAGTGGGAGGAGATCATTCCCGAACTGCAGAAGTTTGCGGAAAAATACGACGGAACCCAGGCGGGCATGGGCGCCGGGCTGGATCTTTCCAAAGCTTGTTTCCAGGCTCGGAAATACGACGATGCGTTCAAAGCGGCGAACAAGGTGTTGAGTGGAGCCCCGTCCGGACATTCTCTCAAGGCGTTCGCCCGGTACCAGGTGGCCCTGAGCGCCGATGCGCTCGGCAAGGGCGATGAAGCGCTGGCCCAGTGGGATGCGCTGAAGAAGGAGAGCGCCCTGGGGAATACTCGTGAAGCGGACTGGCATGTGGCCAGGATCTACGAAAAAAAGCAGGACTATGCCAGGGCCGCCGATGCCTATGAGCGGGCGATGAAAGCGGCCGGCGACTTTCCGGAAACGGGGATCATCCGGCAGGAACTCGAAAGCGCCAGGGCGAAGGCCGGAGGGGACAAGGCCGCCCCCCAGAAGGGAAACTCCTGACCACCCCCGAGATTTTTCTTGACAGTGGTCCGGGATTTCGCTATCGAGATCGATACGTGTTAAACTCTTCAAGGAGCGAATGATGAAGTTCGGGTTCTTCCACTTTAGCGGCTTTAGCTTTAGGGGCGGCTTCTTTTTTGCGGGGCCTGCCTGTGGAGCGGCAAAGTAGGCTGAACCATATCTACATTGACCAGTAACCATGGGCGGGCGGAAAACGCGGAACCCATGGTTTTTTTATTTATGCCCCTGAAAGGCCGTGGGTTTCGAGTCCACGGCCTTTTTTCGTAATGGGAAGGACTGCAGAGGAGAGAGGGAAAAAGCATGATTTACAACATAGAGTACGAAACGATGCCCCGGGAGGCCTTGGAGGCCATTCAGCTCAGGCGCTTGCAGGCCACATTGGAACGTGTTTACGCTACGGTGCCGTTCTACAGAAAGCGGTTCCAGGAGGCCGGGGTCGTTCCGGCCGACATCAGGAGCCTGGCGGACTTGCGGAGGCTGCCGTTCATGGCCAAGCAGGACCTGCGGGACAACTATCCCTTCGGAATGTTCGCCGTTCCCATGGAAAACGTCGTTCGGATCCAGGCTTCCTCGGGAACGACCGGCAAGCCCACGGTGGCCGGTTACACGGCCAGGGACGTTTCCACCTGGTCGGAACTGATGGCCCGCGCCCTGACGGCCGGAGGGGTCACCCGGGGAGACATCATCCATAACGCTTACGGCTACGGGCTGTTCACCGGGGGGTTCGGGGTCCACTACGGTGCGGAACGGCTCGGGGCGTCCACGATCCCGGTATCGGGCGGAAACACCAAACGGCAGGTCATGATCATGAAGGACTTCGGGCCTACGGTCCTCACCTGCACCCCTTCCTACGCGCTGCACCTTGCCGAGGCTGCGAGGGAACTCGGTGTGACCCCGGAAGACCTTCGCCTGCGGGTCGGCATCTTCGGCGCCGAGCCCTGGTCCGAGAAAATGCGGGAGGATATCGAGCAGAGGCTGCACCTGCAGGCCGTGGACATTTACGGGCTGACCGAGGTGATGGGCCCGGGAGTTTCCATCGAATGCCCCGAAGCCAAGAAGGGACTCCATATCTTCGAGGACCACTTCATCCCGGAGATCATCAATCCCGAGACGGGCGAAACCCTGCCCTACGGGGAAGTGGGAGAACTCGTATTCACGTCCATCACCAAGGAAGCATGCCCCATCATCCGGTATCGCACGCGCGACATCACCTCCCTGAACCCGGAACCCTGCATCTGCGGCCGCACGCTCATCCGCATGAACCGGGTGACCGGGCGTACCGACGACATGCTCATCATCCGCGGGGTCAACGTCTTTCCGTCGCAGATAGAAAGTGTGCTGATGGAGACGGAAGGTATTGAACCTCACTATCAGTTGGTGGTAGACCGGGAGAACAATCTCGATATCCTGACCGTCCGGGTGGAAATCAGGGACATCGCTTTTTCGGACCAGGTCAGGCGGCTGCAGGACCTGGAAAAGAACATCTCCAAGAATATTAAGGAATACCTGGGCATTTCCGCCAAAGTGAAGCTTGTGGAACCCAAGAGCATCGAAAGAAGCGAAGGAAAGGCCAAACGGGTTATCGATAATCGCAAATTCTAGGATGAAGGAGCGAAAGATGCGAGTGGAACAGATCTCGGTGTTTCTGGAGAACAAAGCGGGGCGTTTGTCGGAAGTAACTCGGATTCTGTATGAGTCCGGGATCAACATCAGGGCGCTGTCCCTGGCGGATACCTCGGATTTCGGCATCCTGCGACTGATCGTCAATGATAACAACAGGGCCAAGGAAGCTTTGAAGCAGCACGGGTTCACGGTGGGCAAGACCGACGTCGTGGCCGTGGAAGTCAGCGACCAGCCTGGCGGCCTTCACAAGATCCTGGATATTCTGCACAAGGCGAACGTCAACGTCGAGTACATGTACGCCTTCGTGCAGCAGAGCGGCAACAACGCGGTGATCATCTTCCGCTTCGACAACCTGGATGAAGCCGTGAAGGTGCTGATGGAACACGGAGTGCCGGTGATCGAGGGGAGCAAATTGTACGCCATGTAGCCGTGGGGTTCCGCGCCTCCGTCCGAGAGGACGGGAGGGGACGATGAACGGTGGGGAGGCGGGAGCGTGCCACGGCAGATAAGGAGTGTGTGATGGCTGGATCCTTCTGGAGAAAAGGTTTGGCCCTTGCCGTGCTGGTGGCGATCTGGCTGCCGTCTTCCCGCGGGTGGAGTGCGGAACCCTACAGGATCGGAGGCATCTTTGCGGTAACCGGGCCGGCGTCGTTCCTTGGCGACCCGGAAAAGAAGAGCATGGAGCTGGCGATCGAGGAGATCAACGCGAAAGGCGGGATCGACGGGCACCCGCTCGAAGCCGTGATCTACGATACCGAGGGCGATCCCGGCAAGACGGTCCTCGCCGCCAACAAGCTCATCAGCAAGGACAGGGTGCTCGCGATCGTCGGGCCTAGCCTCACACCCACCTCGATGGCCGCCATCCCCGTCGCCGAAAAGGCCGGCATCCCTCTCGTCAGCTGCGCCGCGGGCATCCTGATCACGGAGCCCGTCAAGCCGTGGATTTTCAAGACGGCTCAAAACGACTCCCTTGCGGTTGCGGCCATCTATGGGCACATGCAATCCAGGGGCATCAAGAAAATCGGTATCCTCACCGTTGAAAACACGTTCGGGGAGAGCGGCAGGGACCAGCTTGCGGCACAGGCCTCGCGCTTCGGGATCGCCATCGTGAAGAAGGAGACCTTCGGGGCCAAGGATACGGACATGACGGCCCAGTTGACCAAGATCCGCTCCGCCCAGCCGGATGCCTTCGTCTGCTGGGGGACCAATCCCGGCCCTGCCGTGATCGCCAGGAACGCCCGGCAGATGAACCTGAAGATCCCGCTCTATCAAAGCCACGGTGTCGCCTCTCCCAAGTTCGTCGAACTGGCGGGCGAAGCGTCGGAGGGCATCGTGCTCCCGACGGGGAAAATCCTCGTCACGGAGCAGCTCGATCCGGCCGACCCGCAGAAAGCCGTCTTGCAGCAATACTCGGAACAATTCCAGAAGCGCTTCCGGATACCCGTGTCCGGTTTCGGGGGATATGCCTACGACGCCGTGAACCTGCTGGCCAAGGCTCTTCCCGGGACGGGCGGAGACAGTGCGAAGGTGCGTGATGCCCTCGAAAAGATCCAGAATCATGTCGGGGTCAGCGGCGCGTTCGGTTTTTCGCCGACGGATCACAGCGGCCTGAAGGACGACGCGTTCGTCATGGTCGAAATCAAGGGCGGTTCCTGGCAGATGATCAAGTAGCAGGGATCCCCGGAACGGCGCCGGGCCCTCCCTGCAACGGCGGAGACGGGCCGGCCGGAACGGAGAGCGGCGCATGCAGGAATTGCTTCAATACGTCTTCTCCGGCGTGACGAACGGGGCGGTCTATGCCATCATCGCGCTGGGTTTCACGATGCTCTACAGCTCCACAGGGTTGATCAATTTCGCCCAGGGCGAGTTCGTGATGCTCGGCGCCCTCGGCATGATTTCGCTCTGGAAAGGGTTCGGAATTCCCCTTATTCCCGCCTTCGCGCTGTCCGTGGCCGGCGTCGCGGCGGCCGGACTGCTCCTGGAGCGCGCGGCGATCCGGACCGTCAGGAAACCACATCCCATCGTCCTGGTGATCATCACCATCGGGGCATCCATCCTGCTTCGCGGCCTGGGAATGCTTGTCTGGGGAAAGGACGCCCACAGCGCTCCCCCCTTTTCCCGGCAGGGGCCTATAGAGATAGCCGGGGCCACCCTGCTCCCGCAGAGCCTCTGGATCCTGGGGATCGTCCTGCTGCTGGTGGCCGCCTTGCAGGTGTTCTACAAAAAAACCCTCACGGGCAAGGCGATGCGGGCTTGCGCGATCAGCAAGAAAGCCGCGTCGCTCCTGGGTGTGCCGAGCGACCGCATGGTGCTGCTCGCTTTCGCGTTGAGCGCAGCGCTTGGGGGCGTGGGCGGCATCCTGATCGCCCCCATCAGCATGAGCGGCTACGACATGGGAACCATGCTCGGGCTGAAAGGGTTCTGCGCCGCCATGCTGGGCGGGCTCGGCAATTCCTGGGGCGCCGTCCTGGGCGGGCTGGTGCTCGGCATCCTCGAATCGCTGGGAGTGGGGTTTTTCTCCTCAAGCCTGAAGGACCTGATCGCTTTTCTGCTGCTCCTCGGCGTCCTCTACGTCCGGCCGAGCGGTCTCCTTGGAGTCGGGGCGGTGCGCCGCTTCTGAGACCCGGCAGCTGTTTTTCCATCCCTGAACGAAAAGAACGCACCCATGAGGCATGTCCTGTTCATCCTCGGAGTCCTCGCGGCGGGTATGGTGTTTTCCAACCCGTACCATCTGCAGCTCATGACCTTTATCGGCATCTACACGCTCCTGGCTTTGGGGCTGAACATGCTGATGGGGTATGCCGGCCAGATTTCCCTGGGGCACGCCGCCTTCTTCGGCCTGGGGGCCTACACCACCGCCGTGTTTACCGTCCGCTGGGGGATCTCTCCCTGGACGGCCCTGCCGGCAGCCCTGGTGCTGACGGCGGCGATCGCCTTCCTGGTGGCGCTTCCCATGCTGAAGCTCTCCGGGTTCTACCTCGGCATGGGGACGCTGGGCTTCGGCATGATCGTGTTCATCCTCTTCCGGGAATGCGGCGGCCTTACGGGAGGCGATTCGGGACTGGCGGGAATTCCCCCGCTGACGGTGGGCGGCTGGTCGCTGGATACGGGAAAGCGCTATTTCTTCCTGGTCTGGGCCGTGGTGTTCCTGTGCTTCCTGGCCTGCGAACGCCTGGTGCATTCACGAATAGGCCGGGCGCTCAGGGCCATTCACGACAGTGAGCCCGCGGCGCAGGCCATGGGGATCGATACGAGCCGGGTCAAAATCCGGATTTTCGTCCTGAGCGCCGTCTTCTCCTCCCTGGCCGGGTTCCTGTATGCCCACCAGGTGAGCTTCATCAGCCCGGGTTCCTTCGATTTCCTGATGTCCGTCCGCATGGTCACCATGGTGGTCATCGGGGGCATGGCGAGCATCTGGGGCTCGCTCCTGGGCGCTTCCCTGCTGACGCTGCTGCCGGAATGG
>JAJFUA010000422.1 GCA_021372635.1 Desulfobacteraceae bacterium
GGACCGCTGGGTGGATGAGCGCCTGGATCCGGTAAAATCAACGGAAGCTGCCGCCAGGTACCTGCGTTCGTTCTACGACCAATACCATTCATGGGATCTCGCGCTTGCCGCCTACAATGCGGGAAGCGGCCCCGTAACGAGGGCCATGCAAAGGAGTGGAGCGGACGATTTCTGGGAACTTGCCAGACGTGGCCGTTTGCCACATCGTACGCGTGAATACGTTCCCAAGGTTCTCGCAGCCGTCAGTGTGATGCGTGACCTGGAGGAGTATCGGGCCGAACGGTCCCGGTATTTCAAGGCGTACAGTTGTGAATCCATCGATGTGAATGCCTCCCTGGATCTGAGGCAGGTAGCCCGGTGGATCGACGTACCCCTGGAAGACCTGCGGGACCTGAACCCGTCGCTGCGTCTGGACAGGCTGCCTCCCGACGAAGGAGGCCACCTGAACCTGCCTTCCGGAACCAGAGAAAAGTTTGCTCTGGCATACAAGGAATACTTCCGGAAGTAAGAAATGAACCTATGCCGCCCTGCTGGAAAACCATACGAGTGCACTGAAGTGAGCAGTTGAAACACGAAGGTGAGTAGTTGTGAGTATTAGGATGTTGGCCAGGGAGCTTTATCGCGTGAAACAAGAGGTACGGGAGTTGGAACGGAAACTCGAAGCCACGGCTTTCAACGCGCCGGAACGGAGCGATCTGGAAGGGCGCCTGAGAAGCACGCTGGCGGAAGAGGCGCGCATCAAGTCGATGCTGGAAGGGGCGAAGGCGTCGTAAGCGCGAAGCCGTTGCACGCAGAAGGGATTCCGACCGGCCCGTGGCGTTTTCACCATGGTCCGGGGAGGACGGATTGTTCGAAGTGAACCGCCTCGACGGAATTCCCGGGCGACCTGCCAAAGGGAAATTAGGGAGAAGGTCTAAGTAATCGAAGGATTACGAAAACACGGGGCCCCCCATTCGAAAGAGTGGGGGGCTTTTTTTTACGATCGCGAGATCGGGCCGGGTCTCACGGGATGATCCACACGGCGCAGTCCCTCGCTTCCCTCATGACGCTGCTGGATGTGCTTCCGAAAAGAAACTCTTCCCTCTTGCTCACGCCTCGCTTGCCTACCACCACCGTGCCGAAGTCGCCCTTCTGCCGTTCCTCCAGGATGAGTTGCGCAACGCTGACCAGTCTGTCGCAGGTCTGTATCCTGATGCGAATCCTGTTTTCCGGTATGCCGCAGGCCGTGAGGCGCCTGCCCGCATTCTCCATGAGCGTGAGGCTTTCCGTTTCCGCCTTTCGGACGACTCTGAGCCGCTCCGCCTCATCCGGCATCGTATCCGGCGAAGGCGCCCGGATGACGTGCATCAGGGTGATCTCGGCCTCCTCGTGGCATGAGAGCAGCCTGCCCACGTAGTCTACCGCTTTCAGCGAATTCTCCGAAAGATCGACGGCGATGAGGATCCTTCTTTCCCTGTTTTTCATGGATTCACCCGCCTTTTCCGGCATCGGCCGCGCTGGGGGCCTGTTTTCAACAGGACAGTTCCTGGCGGCATGCCCTCAAGTCGTCCAGCAATTCTTCCGTATCGATGTAGAAAACTTCCGCACCCTGGCTGAAATGGAGCAGGACGTGATTCAACCTGTCGGGAATGTAGGGGAACAGTTTCTGGAGGTTGATGATGCGGTGTTTGAAAAAGAGCGACAGGTCGGAGGGAACCAGGCAGGATACGACCTTCATCCCCGGGGGACCGCAGGCGGTCAGGTCGCCCAGGTTGTGAAAACCCTTTCCGACGGTGAGAAGCAAAAGGTTTCCCAGGCCGTACAGGTCCACTCCGAACGGATTCTCGGCCCACTCATAGGAATAGTCGAAGTCGATCCATCGGTACAGGCCCGTGCCGCGATCGATGAAGACGTGATCGTTTCGTATGTCGCCATGCACCTCCCCCAGCAGGTGGAGCCTGCGGATCGCCGAGATGCATTCTATCAGCGAGTTCAGCAGGGACGGGAACTGCTGGTGGAAGTAACTCTCGTGGTCCATGCCCAGAGAGATGATATACTCGTAAAGCCTGATGCCGAAAATCCTGTCGATGATCCGCACGACGTTGCCGGTGCTGTCGTGGAGATTGCGCCCCTGCATGAAGAAGGGATCACCCCTCGTCTTGTCCAGGATCCGTGCTTCCTTCTGCGGACTTCGGTAGCAGCGGATGCGCTGAACCCCGAGCTGCATGAAGAAGGACTCTAAAAATACGAGCTTGATGATCTTGGGACTTCCGTCGGAAAGATCGACGGCTTTCTTGACCCAGAACTTGGGCTCCTGGTCGAGGCCGAAACGCCCTTCGAGTTCTTCGCCGCGAAGGAGATAGTATTCCCCCTGGATTTCGAGGACGTCCCCGGCCTTGATGTTCATAAACTCGGTGGTGTCGGTGACGATCGTGAGCTTTCCGCGCTGGGGAAATCTCGAATGAGCGTTGACTCTTTCCCTGAGTTCGGCTTCGTTCATGCTGCCACCCGTCCTTCAAGCCGTCGGTTCACTGAGGTTCCGACAGAATTTTGCCGAGTTTCGAGAAGGCCTCCGCCATTGCTTCCCTCTTGCCGGGAATCCTGTAATTATACGGCGAAGGATGATAGGTGACCAGGATCTGCAAGCCGTGGCCGGTAAAAATCGTGCCGTTGGCCTGCCCCATTTTCAGGCTCCTGTCGTTCAGGAGTGCCTTTGCGGAGCTGAGTCCGAGGCAGACGACCAGGCGCGGGGTCAAGATGACCAGTTCCTCGTTCAGGTAAGGCAGGGCGCGCCGGCTTTCCTCCGGGGTGGGATTCCTGTTGTCGCCCGTCGAGGTGAACGGACGGTACTTGACGAGGTTTGTCACGAAGACGGCCTCTCTCGGAACGCCGATGTCCCGGAGCAGTTCGTTGAGGTTCCTGCCGGCGGCACCCACGAAAGGGGCCTCCTGTCTTTCCTCATCCCTCCCGGGAGCCTCGCCGATGAAGACGACGGGCCTTCCCTCGAACGAACCCCGGCCGGGGACGAACACGGTTCCCATGTCGGCGCTTCGGTAGGTCGAGTCGTTGCGGATCGCCTCGTACAGATGCTGAAGCCTGCGGGCCTTCTCTCCGGTTTCCATTCAGAATTCGATTCCCTTCTGCGCTTTCTCCCCCCGGTCGTGATAGGGATGTTTGATCTGCCTCATTTCGGTCACGAGGTCCGCCCGGCGTACCAGTTCTTCGGGGGCTCCACGGCCGGTGAGCACCAGGTGCAGGTGTGCGGGCCTCTTTTCGACGGTTTCGAGCACCTCGTCCAGCGGCAGGAGTCCATACGCCAGGACGCAGTTGATCTCGTCGAGGACGATCGTGTCGTATCTCCCGCTGCGGATCTCCTCCGCGGCCCGGTTCCACCCCTGCCGGGCAAGAACGCGGTCCTCGTCGAGGTTTTCCTTCTTCCACGTAAAGCCCGATCCAAGGGTTTCGATGGAGATATGTTCCAGGCGTTCCAGCGCTTCCCGTTCGCCGGAGGCCCATGAACCCTTGATGAACTGCAGGATCAGGGTGCGCATGCCGTGTCCCGCGGCCCGCAGGGCCATGCCCAGTGCCGCGGTGGTCTTTCCCTTGCCTTCTCCGGTGAATACGATGAGCAGTCCTTTGGACACGAGCAGGGCGACTCCTCTGCACCCGGGCCGCCGGGACCCTGCCGGTGAAGGGACGGGCGAAAGCGGGCACGTCCCGTAAACCGGTGCGGCACAGGTGAAAAAAAAGGCGGGTACAATGCGTGCCCGCCTCGAAACCGATAGAATTTGCCACAGGTACAAGAGATTGCGCCGAAAGGCCTTACAGCCCCCGTTTCAACTCAATCGCTCCACTGCATGCGTCCACAAAGCGAAGTGTCCCTAGTCGCCGGAAGTCGAACCGGAATCCGTGGATCCGGTTTTCTTCTCCGCTTTGTTCGCCGACGAGGAATCGGAGCTTTTGCAGGTTGAACTGGTGCTCTGATTCTTTCCTGCGTAATCAGTCGTATACCAACCCGAACCCTTGAGGTGGAAAGTGCTCATGGAAATGAGCTTG
>JAJFUA010000397.1 GCA_021372635.1 Desulfobacteraceae bacterium
GAGGCTCTCCCGGTACGAACCCGCTTGAACTCCTGGTCCAGGCTGTCGATCGCTTTGTTCATACGATCCCGAGCATCCTCGTAGACATCATTCAGCATGGTCGCATCCCTCCACCACTGTTCCTATGGTTTTGCCAAGAACGACTTTCTTGATATTGCCCTTTTCCCGGAGATTGAACACAACGATTCGCATGTCCTGATCCCTCGCCAGGGATATTGCGGTCGCATCCATCACCTTCAGGTTTTTCTGAAGCACCTCTGTAAAACTGATATGCTCGAAGCGCTCCGCATCGGGATCCTTTTCAGGGTCCGTAGCGTACACTCCGTCCACCTTGGTCGCCTTCATCAGGATTTCCGCCCCGATTTCCACGGCGCGCAAAGCGGCGGTCGTATCGGTCGTGAAAAAGGGAAGCCCCGTACCTGCAGCGAAAATGACCACCCGGCCCTTTTCGAGATGCCGGATCGCCCGGCGGCGGATATAAGGCTCGGCCACTTCCTTCATATCGATGGCCGATTGCACCCTGGTGGCGATTCCATGCTTTTCCAGCGCCTGCTGCAGGGCGAGCGCATTCATGACCGTCGCCAGCATGCCCATGTAGTCGGCGGTAGAACGGTCCATGCCTCTGGAGGCTCCCGATACGCCCCGGAAGATGTTCCCTCCCCCGATCACGAGGGCGATCTGCACGCCCAGTTTATGGACCTCGTCAATCTGTTCGGCGATTTCCCCCAGGACATGGGAATCGATCCCGTAGGATTCCTTCCCCATCAGTGCCTCGCCGCTCAATTTCAAGAGTATTCGTCGGTAAAGCGGTTTTTCCACTGTACTCATCGGCTGCAATCCGTGCGGCCGGGAATTTTCGCCCCTGCCGGCCCTGAAACGAAACACGGCAAACCTCCCGCCCCGGAAGATGCCCGGAAAGCTGCCGGGAACACGCGGCCCGTTTTGCAGGCGACCGTGCGCTTCCGTAAATGCGGGTGCCAGTGCGGATCGGACAAGGCAGGTACGGCCCCCGCCGTCTTAAGGATATTGGAATCAAACTGTGAATGACAAAGGGGGGAACCCGAGAGTCCCCCTTCATGAACAAGCCCATCCGGTTTTACGGGACCATGTGGATCCATGGACAAAACCCGTTTCGGGGACGACGGCCTGACCGGCACAAACTTACGCCGGGCCTGCGCTTATTCGCCGAGCTGATACCGTACGAAGCGGCGGATCTGGATCTTCTCGCCGATTGCGGCCGTCAGTTCGTTCAGGTAATCATGGACGGTCTTCTCGGGATCCTTCACGTACTTTTGCTGCAGCAGGAGGGTATCCTCGAAGAATTTCCGCATCTTTCCTTCGACCATCTTTTCGAGAATGTTCGCGGGCTTTCCGGACTCGGCCGCCTGTGCCATATAGATGGCGCGTTCGCGCTCGATGACGTCCTGGGGAATGTCTTCCTCCTGAATGCCCAGGGGATTGGCCGCGGCGATATGCATGGCCACGTTCTTGGCGAATTCGAGGAAGTCGGCGCTCTTGGCGGCGAAATCCGTTTCGCAGTTCACTTCCAGAAGAACGCCGATCCGCGAACCGGAATGGATGTAAGACTGGATGACACCTTCCGTGGCCTCCCTGCCCGCGCGCTTCATGGCCTTGGCCAGGCCCTTCTGCCGCAGCAGGTCGACGGCCTTCTCCATATCGCCGCCGGCATCCTGGAGAGCTTTCTTGCAATCCATCA
This sequence comes from Desulfobacteraceae bacterium, assembly GCA_021372635.1. Classification (GTDB taxonomy): domain Bacteria; phylum Desulfobacterota; class Syntrophobacteria; order Syntrophobacterales; family Syntrophobacteraceae; genus JAJFUA01. The sequence goes on from JAJFUA010000397.1 coordinate 1,718, forward strand.
TGCCGACGTTCGTCTTTTCACGCAATTCCTTTACCATTGCAGCTGTGATTTCCAAGGGAATCCTCCTGAATTTCGTTCAAATCCGAAAACTGTTTTTCCGTCGCAGGACGCTGAAAGCGGGAAAAAATCGCCCGCCGTGCCACAACGGGGAAGGCTTCGAAAAATCAGGAGCTTTCCTGCGCCTTCCCCGCGTGCATGCCGGGGCTGCCGAAACGGTTGCTTTCAACGGCCTTCTATTGCAGGTCCGGCCGATGCGGCCGTTGTCTTTTCCAACACAAAGCCGTGGGCGAAACCACGGCGAAAAGGCCTATTCCTCCGGCTCGGCCACCGGGTTGACGATCTCCACCTCGGGCCCGCTCTTCTCATCCTTCAGCAACTGCCCGGCGGGAACTTCCTCGTACGCCTCCCCGCCCTTGTCGCGGTCGGACTGCTGAACTTCGGAAAACTTCTGCCGCCCTTCGACGCACGCATCGGCAATCTTGGAGGTGACGAGGCGGATCGCCCGGATGGCGTCATCGTTCCCGGGGATCGGATAATCGATCAGGTCCGGATCGCAGTTCGTATCCACAACCGCCACGACGGGAATTCCCAGCCGGTTTGCCTCCAGGACCGCGATATTTTCCCTGTGCGTATCGACGACGAAGAGCACGCCGGGCAGACGCGTCATATCCTTGATGCCGCCCAGGTTCTTTTCCAGCTTCTCCCGTTCGCCCTGGAGAAGGAGGATTTCCTTCTTCGGGTAGCGGTTGATGCCGCCGTCCGCAACCATCTGGTCGAGTTCCTTCAAACGGTCGACCCGCACCTTGATGGTCTTGAAATTGGTGAGCATCCCGCCAAGCCAGCGATGGTTGACGAAGAACATGCCGGAGCGGCGGGCTTCTTCCATAACGGTATCGCGCGCCTGCTGCTTCGTTCCCACGAAGAGCACGCTTTCACCCGCCGCGGCCGTGTCCAGCACGAACTGGTAGGCGGTGTGAAAAAGCCTTACGGTACGCTGCAAGTCGATGATATAGATACCGTTGCGGGCACCGAAGATATAGGGTTTCATTTTAGGATTCCACCGGCGGGTCTGATGGCCGAAATGGACTCCCGCTTCCAGCAACTGCTTCATTGTAACCACTGCCATGCCATTCTCCTTCTGGTTTGTGCCTCCCCCCCTCGTCGCCCGCCGCACACGGCAACGGACACCAAAAGGCTCAAGGGGAGTGCGGAATGAATAAATCATAACTTTTTAACATGCCTTATCTCCATGAGGCAATACAAAAAAACGGAGCATCTCAAGTGTCTTCGCCCCGGGAAAATACACTTTTCACCCGCCCTGTCCGTTCAGAAAACTTGCGATAATCCGCTCTTGGACTATACTGAGCCCGGCGCATCCTTGAAAATGGGGTTTCCGTCGCAGACAACCGCAGTCTGCGGCGCGGAAAGGCGCGGTAAACCCGTCTGCGGCGGAGCCGTTTCGCGGCCTGCTCTCCGGAGATCATGCGGCTTTCGTTCTCCGGAGGTTCCGGTATGCGGCCGGCAGGTCTGCCACCCGCAGATCTTCTCGAGGAATAGGGAACCATGTCCGTCATACTCGTGACCGGCGGCGCAGGTTTTATCGGCAGCAACTTCATCTTGTCGGAACTCAGGCGCCGGGACGATGTGCGCATCGTCAACCTGGACTGCCTGACCTACGCGGGCAACCCCATGAACCTTGCCGGGCTAAGGGGTGATTCCCGCTATCTTTTCATCCACGGCAACATCGGTGACGGCTGCTGGCTCAGGAACCTTTTCGAACGATACCGGCCGGAGGCCGTGGTCAACTTCGCGGCGGAAACGCACGTGGACCGCTCCATTCTGGGCCCGGAACCTTTCGTTCGCACCAACGTCATGGGAACGTGCTGCCTCCTCGAAGAAGCGCGCTGCTACTGGGAGTCCCTGCCGGCCTCCGGTCGGAAGGCCTTCCGTTTCCTCCATATTTCGACCGACGAAGTGTACGGGTCGCTCAAACTTGACTCCCCACCATTCACCGAGGAAAACCCCTTCGCCCCGAACAGCCCTTATTCGGCATCCAAGGCGGCGGCAGACCATTTCGTGCGCGCATACGGACACACCTATGGCCTGCCAACCCTCACGACGAACTGCTCGAACAACTACGGCCCCAGGCAGTTCCCGGAGAAGATGATCCCTCTGATGATCCTGAACGCCCTCGAGGGCAAGGCCCTGCCCGTCTACGGCGACGGCAGGAACGTGAGGGACTGGCTGTTCGTCGAAGACCATTGCGACGCTCTGCACCGGGTACTGACCCACGGTCGGCCCGGGGAGACCTACAACATCGGCGGGCATTGCGAGAAGACGAACCTCGAGGTCGTGACCACCATCTGCCGCATGCTCGACGCAATCCGCCCGAAAGCACCCCGTGTCCCGCACGAATCACTCATCACGTTCGTGGAGGATCGTCCCGGGCACGACCTGCGCTACGCGATAGATTCGTCCAAGATCGAGAGGGAAGTGGGCTGGACACCGAAGGAAACGTTCGAGACGGGCCTGGAAAGAACCATCCGCTGGTATATCGAAAACCCCGCGTGGGTCGCGGCAGCCAGGTCCGGCGACTATCACGTGTGGATCAAGCGGCAGTACGCCGCACAATAGAGATACGGACCGGCCGAAGGCGACCGCGCCAGGCAAAGGGAGAACGATGATCGAGATGAAGAACGGGACGGATTCGCTGCTACACCCCGATTACCTTCCCTCTCCGCCCGCATGCGAGTGGAAGGGCATCATTCTCGCCGGCGGCAGCGGGACGCGGCTTTACCCCATCACCCGGGCGGTCAGCAAGCAACTCCTGCCCGTGTACGACAAGCCGATGATCTACTACCCCCTCTCCGTCCTCCTCCTCGCCGGCATCTGCGATATACTGGTCGTCTCCACCCCGGAAGACCTTCCTCGGTTTCAGAGCCTCCTGGGCGACGGAAGCCAGTGGGGAATCAGGCTTTCCTACGCGGAGCAGGCTCGGCCGGAAGGCCTCGCGCAGGCGTTCGTCATCGGGAAGGAATTCATCGGCGACCGGAGGGTGTGCCTCATCCTCGGCGACAACATCTTTTACGGGCATGGTTTTCAGGAAATCCTGCGCAGGGTCGTTCAGATGAAACGGGGAGGTCTCATCTTCGGCTACTGGGTGAGGGACCCCGAACGCTACGGCGTCGTGGAATTCGATGCGACAGGGAAAGCGATCGGCATCGAGGAAAAGCCGAAGTGTCCGAAATCCCCGTTTGCCGTACCCGGCCTGTACTTTTATGACAACGACGTCATCGAGATCGCTTCAAAGCTCAAGCCATCCCCCCGGGGAGAACTCGAAATAACCGATGTGAACCTGGAATACCTCAGGCGGGGCAACCTCCAGGTCGAGGTGCTCGGACGGGGGTTCGCATGGCTGGATACCGGAACCCACGAATCTCTCATCGAGGCAAGCTGCTTCATCCAGACCATAGAAAAACGGCAGGGGCTGAAAATCGCCTGTCTGGAGGAAGTCGCCTATCGAATGGGCTACATCGACGCCGACCAGGTCCGCAGGCTCGCCGAGCCCATGATCAAGAACGGGTACGGCGCTTACCTCCTCCGCATACTCGGAGACAGGCCCTGACCACCCGGGCGCACGTCTTCCGGCATTCCCGAACGGGAGGTCTCCATCCTTTGCCCCAGGACCCTCAAGACGGGAGGCATGGATTGCCGGGCCATCCCCGGCAGGGCGTTCGTTCCTCTTTCGAAAAAAGGTGATTTCGAGCGCGGAAATCCTATCCTCAAATATTTCTGCATATTTCACGACTTCCCGCGAGCGTTTCCGTTTGACCTCCCTGTGATTAAAAGCTATTGGAAGGAGAAGTCTTTCAGAGGAAAGACCAACCGGGTTGGATTCCGGGCCGCCATGCGTCGGGCAATTCGTCCGCCGGCCGCCTTGCAGATCGGCGGCGGCGCTGCTTTTTCTCCCGATGGCCGCCCGGATGGAACGCCAATTGTATCCAAGCCGCTACCCGGAACCCGAGATTTGATTACCCGGAGGAACCAGGATTCATGGCACTCGTAGCAATCGTAGGAAGGCCCAACGTCGGAAAGTCCACGCTTTTCAACCGCATCAACAGGAAAAACCAGGCCCTGGTGGACGATTTTCCCGGCGTGACCAGGGATCGCAACTATGCCCGGATCACCTGGGACGACAAGACTTTCGATTTCGTCGATACGGGAGGCTTCGTACACGAAGATAGTTCGCTCATCGAGCAGCAGACCAGGGAACAGGTGCTCCTGGCCCTCGACGAAGCCGATATTCTCCTCTTCGTCGCGGATGCAAAAACGGGGCTGCACCCGGAAGATTCCATGCTTTTCGATCTTCTGCGCCGCACCTCGAAGCCGGTTTTTTTCGCCGTAAACAAGATCGACGGCCCGGAACAGACCCGCCACATGGCCGAATTCTATGAACTCGGCCCGGAGCGGCTCTATCCCATCAGTTCGGCACACGGCTTCGGCATCGGAGAGCTAATGACGGACCTGGCGGAATCGCTTCCGGCCGGCCCGGAGGAGAAGAGCGACGAGGAGGAGGCAAACGAAATCCGCGTCGCAATCGTCGGAAGGCCCAACGTGGGAAAGTCCACTCTCGTCAATCGCATCCTGGGCGAACCGCGGGTGATCGTCAGCCCGGTTCCGGGCACCACGCGCGATTCGGTGGATTCCCCTTTCGAGCACCACGGCCAGAAGTACGTGCTCATCGACACGGCGGGTATCCGCCGCAAGGGCCGAACAAAGGAAAAAATCGAGAAAATCAGCGTGATGCGAGCCTTACAGAGCGTGGACAGGAGCCACGTGGCGGTGATCCTCATCGACGCCCTCGAGGGCATCACCGACCAGGACCTCCATATCGCCGGCTATATCCAGGATCGCTCGCGCGCCTGCGTGGTCGCGATCAATAAGTGGGACGCCGTGGACACCGAACCCAGACAGGTGAAACGCTTCCTCGACGATGTGAAGGATCGCTTCCGCTTCTTCCCCTTCGCCCCGATCCTGAAGCTTTCGGCCGCCACGGGCAAGGGAGTGCCCAAGCTGATTCCGACGATTCGCGAAGTCTTTCAGCAGTACAACGAGAGGGTGACGACGGGCGTGGTCAACCGCGCGCTCGAAAAGGCGCTCCAGCACCACGAACCGCCCCAGGCGGGAGGGAGACGGCTCAAGTTTTTCTACGCCACTCAGGCGTCGGTCCGTCCCCCGACCTTCGTTCTTTTCTGCAATTACCCGGAAATGGTCCATTTCTCGTACGAGCGCTTCCTGATCAACCAACTCCGGGAGGCTTTCGGACTGGACAAGACGCCGATCCGGCTCCTTTTCAGGGGACGGCAGAGGGAGGAGCGCAAGGAGTAGGCCGGCTTTTCATCCGGCGTCTTCCCCAGGGGAGCGGCCGAATTCACGGGCAAGTTCCAACGGCAGGGCCTGCACACGGCCGGCCTCATCCTCCCGGCCCCGCCTGCGGCACCCTTCGCCGTAAATGCGGCACTTGTGCTCCAGCATGTCCATCGCAGCCTGCCGCTGTTCCGCGTCCAGCGCACCGCTCCGGAGTATCTTCTCCAGTGCCCGGATTCTGTACCGGTCCAGCGCGGGGACGGTTGCGGAAAGCTGGTCGGCGTGACCTCCCCGCTTGACGACCAGCGGCCGTTTCACGAGCCCTATGGGCATCCTGCACCCGATCCGCAGCCACAGGTCGTAGTCTTCGCAGGCCGGGAGACTTTCGTCGAAAAGCCCCACCTCTTCAAAAACATTCCGGTGGATCATCACGGCCGATGGACTGACGAGGCAGCGTTCCAAAAGCAGCGGAAAGCAGCGCCCCTCCGGCTTGCGATGGTAATTTTTGGGGTTCAGCCTGCGCCCGTTCCGGATCCATACCTCTTCCGTCTGGCAGATTCCCGCTTCGGGATGTCTCGAGAAGAAATCCATCTGAGCGGAAAGCTTTTCAGGCAACCACAGATCGTCGGAGTCCAGGAAAGCCAGCCATTCACCCCGCGAGGCTTCTATCCCCCGGTTGCGTGCCGCGCTGACTCCCGCCCGGGGCTGATACAGGCAGGCCACCCGGGACCCGAAGGACTCCAGCGCCTCGGCCGTGCCGTCCGTGGACCCGTCGTCCACGACGATGATCTCCATTTCGGCGCAGCGTTGCGCCAGAACCGAGGCAACCGCCTCCAGAAGCTGTTCGCGGCGGTTCCAGGTCGGAATGATCACGCTGATCACGGGCTTCACGGTCCCCAGAGGGAAAGAGGGTACGAAGTCAGCATGGCAAGGAAGCCCACGCAGATGATCACCCCTTCGATGAGCGCCTCGTAACCCGGGTCCCCCTTCAACTGCTTCGCGGAACAAACCTTGAGCAGCCACCAGTCGACGCCGACGATCGGCAGCATCAGGCAGGCAAAACCGCTGCTCAGCTTGGCCAGGGGGCCGAGCACGAGCGTTGCGGCAAGGATGGCCAGCAGCAGGAGGGTAAACTGGGTCGTCCTTTTCTCGCCGATCAGAACCACCAGGGTTTCCTTGCCGACCAGGCGGTCGCCCTGTACGGCCAGCAGGTCGAGCAGGCAGGTGCGGATGAGCACCATGAGAAAGATCACCCAGAACGCATACAGGAAATCTCCGTAATCGTTCACGGCGCCGAAAAGATGGGGCACGAAGACCACGACGCTCGCCCAGGCTATGGGAACTAGGAACGTCTTCGAGGTCGGAATGTCCTTGATCGCCAGTGCGGTAATGTTCTTCCACCTCCCGCTCGGGGGGAAGAACAGCGGAACGGCGTAAAGAATGCCCAGGAGAACCAGGACGGCCATGAGGAAGAAGGTCATGAACCCCTTGCCGAGGGCAAGGTTCAGGGAAAGAGCCACGCCGGCGACGCTGAGCAGCGTGAAGAAGTACCGCCACCGGTGATAGAAGGCGGCCCTGCCGGGGTCGTTCAATTGCAGCGCGTTCCGGTCCAGGTATATGTTCAGGGAATGCATGGCGAAGGCATAGAAGGCGGCCATCCCACTATCGGCCGGCGTCCAGGGGACGCCCGTCAGCGCATGGAAGACAAACGGCAGCAGGGCCGCTCCCAGGGCAACGTAGACGTTGGCACGCGCGCAGAGTTCCAGGAACATTTTCATGCCCACGTGCATGTAAAGGTGCGTCGTCCTGATGGATTCCAGGTGCTGCACGACGTTGCGGATGATCCAGTTGGGAGTGGATGCCCCCGCTGACACCCCGACGCACTTGTAGCGCGCCATCAACCGGGGATCGAGTTCCTTTTCCGTTTCCACGTGATAGGTGGGAATACCGCATTCGCGGGCCACTTCCGCAAGGCGGACGGTGTTGCCGCTGTGCTTGCCCCCCACGATGACCATGGCCTCCACGTGGGAACACATGTGCCGCACTTCCCTCTGCCTTTCGTGGGTGGAATCGCAGATGGTGTTCTTGACCACTCCCGCTGGATAACGCTCCAGAAATCTCTTGTGGACCTCGTTGAAAACGTCTTCATTCTGGGTGGTCTGAGCAACCAGCAGCACGTTTTCCCACTCGGCGGGCAGTGCATCCACTTCGTCAGGGGCACTGATCACCACGCCCCTGCCGTCCGTATAGCCCATGAGACCGATCACCTCGGCGTGGTCCGCGTCCCCCACGATCACCGTGTGGAATCCCTGCCGCGCATGCTGCTTGATCGCCGCGTGGACCTTGGCCACCCGCTTGCACGTCGCATCCAGGAGGGATGCACCGGTCAGATGCAGCTTCTGCCTCTCCGCCGGAGGGATGCCGTGGGCGCGGATAACCACCTTTTTCCCGGCACAGGCGTCGATGCTCTCCTCCGCCCTGATCCCCTTCTCCTCGAGCATTTCGAGCACCTGCCGGTTGTGTATCAGCGGGCCGAAGGTGCAGATTTCCTCGCCATCCTTGCGATTTTGGATGGATTCGAGCGTTATTTCCAGGGCGCTCTTCACCCCCTTGCAAAAGCCGCCCGTTTTCGCCACCACAACTTTCATTGCTTTATGCTCCCCCCGATAAAGAAACTCTCGGATCCGAATCTCCCGAAAGGCCGGCGACCGGGGAACCCGTTTCACCGGGCGGTCTCTCCGCGGGCACTTTCGACGAGAGGAAACTCACCCCTCTGTCATTGAGTCCACGCACCCAGTCGCGAAAAATGTCGAGCATCTCCTCCGGCCGGTCCGTCCCGGAGACCGCGGTCCGAAGCCGCACGGCATCGGGACATCCCTTCGAATACCAGAGCAGCAGCTTTCTGAAATGACCGGAACACCTGGGCCGGCTCTTGCAGAAGGCACCGATGTGCCCGAGCACCGTTTCGGAAAAATCCTCCCAGCCCGGCAACGAATTGCAGTGGACCGGGTATCCCAAATCCTCCGCAATGGCGGCCAGGAGCCAGGGATTGCCCTGGGTGGCCCGGCCGATCATGACCGCGTCGCACCCCGTCTCGCGGAGCATCTTCCTGGCCAGCGCCGGGCTGGTGACGTCCCCATTCCCGATAACGGGAACGTTCACGGCCTTCTTGACCTTTCCGATCCAGGACCAGTCGGCTTCGCCGCTGTAGTGCTGCACCGCCGTGCGAGCGTGCAGGGAAATGGCATCTGCTCCCGCGGAAGCCAGCCTGACCGCAAGGTCGACAACCCCGATAGACTCCGAATCCCAGCCCAGGCGGAGCTTCACCGTGACGGGAACGGCCACCGCCTTCTTCATCGCCTCCACGATGGCGGCGAGCAGGTCGGGATCTCCCAGCAGACTCGCCCCCGCGCCCTGGCGTATCACCTTCTTCACCGGGCAGCCGGCATTGACGTCGATCAGCGCCGCGCCTCCGGCCTCGACCCGCCTCGCCGCTTCGGCCATCAACTCCGGGTCCCGTCCGAACAACTGGACCGCCATCGGAACGGGAAGCGGCGGGTCCTGTACGCACAGTTCCCGGCTCCCCGGCTGCCCGCGCAACAACCCCTGGACACTCACCATTTCCGAAACCACAAGTCCCACGCCGAATTCCGCCATCACGCGCCGGTACGCACTGTCCGTCACGCCCGCCATGGGCGCGAGGACCAGGGGCGGCCCCACCAACACGTTCCCGATCCTGAGCGGCTCGGGACGGGAACGAACCATTTTTCCTTCCATCAAGAATCGACCTCTTGCGTTTTGCATCCGGGACAGATGACCGCCCGGGCAAACCGCGGGAATATAACGGATGAGGGGGGAATCGGAAGCCCCCCGGGTTCATGCGCTTCGGTCTGCGGACCACTTGCCAGGCTATGTGTCACGGGATGATATACTGGAATGCAAGGTTTGGAAACCCGCTTGTGCGGAGAGTTGCCGCGGGCGGAAGGTCAGAGCCGGCCCCGACGCGGACGAAGCCGGGCGGGACCGTCTTTCAGAGAGTGGGCCCCTGGCGAGGGGTCCGCCCCCTGTCAGGTCAGGCTGATGACTTTGTCGGCCAACTGCATCGCCGTTACGATGTCGAGCATGTTCGTCGTCTCGCCTGCGCGCTTCTTCTCCAGTAGTCCGAAATGATTCAGGCACGTCCCGCAGACGAGCAGGCGGGCTCCCTCGCTCTCCAGCGCCTGGAGTCCGGAGAGCACATCGGAGCCTTCGACGGCCAGCTTGACCCCTCCATTGAGAAGAACCACGCGCCACAGGTCGCGCCCCATTTCCTTCAAGGTACCGACGAAATTGAAAACCAGCTTGCGCCCGAGTTCGTCGTCTCCGCGGCCCAGGCGATCGGTTCCGATCAGGACCAGGATCTTCGTCTCCGCCTTGCCGAGGTCCTCTTCGGTCATGATTTCGCAGGTCGATGCGCCGGATTCGGGCTTCCTTCCCGTGACGGCAAAGTCCCCTCCCCGCTCGGCCACGTCCACGCAAAAGCCGAACCTGCCGAGAAAACGGCTCACATTCTCCCTTGCGGCCGGGTTGTCCACCAGGACGGTGACGATTTCGGCGCCGTTTCCTTCGATCGCTTCCCTCGTCCTGAGCACCGGGTTCGGGCACGCAAGACCTCTGCAGTCCAGCTGTATCGCAGGCATTGAAATTCCCCCTGTCCGTAGGTTGGCCCGTTTATCGGCAACGCCGGCGTCCGCCGGCCGCTCCCATCATCTTTTTACCCACTGCGGACGAGAGGTTCAAATTGATAATACCGATCGAATCGGCATGAAGCATAGGCAGTGAAAAGGAGCAGATTATGCTTTGCCTTCTTCCGGACCGCTCCGCGAGCGCAGGTGATCGATGAAGGCGAGGCACAAGGGAGACATCTGGCGTTTTTTGCGCTGCACGAGGTAAAAGGAGCGAAACAGATGCCGGTCGCGGAGGGGAACGGCCACCAGCGTCCCCCGTTCGATATCTTCGCTGACGGCCTGCGAAGAAAGGATCGAAATGCCGATCCTGGCCTTTATTCCCTGCCGCACGGCCTCGGTGCTGCCCATTTCAGCGACCGGGTTCAACCTGGCCGGATCGAATCCCGCGGCTTCGATGGAACGCGCCATGAACATCCGCGTCCCGGAGCCTCTCTCCCGCAGGATGAACGGCTGCCCTTCGAGTTCGGAAAAATCGACCGCCTTCCGGCCGGCCCACGCGTGTTCCGGGTAAACCACGAGGAGCAGTTCGTCCGAGAAGACCTCCTCGAGCAGGAGCCGGCGGTCATCCGGCCTGACCCCGATCAGGCCGATCTCGACGCTTCCGTCGAGCAGCCGGTCGACGACGTCGGCACTGTCGGATATCTTCAACGTCACCTGGATGGATGGATACCTGTTCTTGAAGGAGCCGATGATCTGCGGCAGGAAATAGGTTCCGGGGATCGTGCTGGCCCCGATGAGCAGACTGCCCGAAAGCTCTCCCCTGAACTTTCGCAAAGCCTGGACCGCTTCGTCCCGGAGCTTGATGATATCCCGGGCATAGCGAAAAAGGATTTTGCCGGCGGGAGTGGGCAGCACTTCGCGTCCAAGCCGGTCGATGAGCTTTTCCCCGAGTTCCTCTTCGAGCACGCGGATGTGCTCGCTTACAGTCGGCTGAGTCAGGCACACGGCATCGGCCGCCTTGGTGAAACTCTGCAGCTCGAGCACCTTGCAGAACACGTCCAGACGATGAATATCCATAAGGCCCCCCTCTGTTTCAACCCCTTACGCGGTTTCCCTGTCTTTCCAAAAGCGTTCCTCGAGTTCCTCCAAAGCCAGGGCGCTCTCCTCCCACTCCTCGGTAAGTCTTCGTATTCTTTCCTGGCATTCGTGATGCTGCACCCGCAGCGTCTGGATCCGGTTCCCGTCTCCCCCGCGATAGGTGTCCGGGTCTTCCAGGCGGCCGTTCAACTCGTCAAGTTCCGCATGGGCGGTCTCCAGGGCGGCCTCGGCCAGTTCGACACGTTCCTGGAGCGGCTTTTTCAGCCGATACAGCTCATTGCGCCACTCGGCCCGCATCCGCTTCCGGTCCTGGTCGGTTCGCGTTTTGGCCTCTCCGGCCGCATTCCCGGATGGAGCTTCCGCAGCACCGCCGGATTCCCCCTCCATGAGCCGTTTCTCCCATATTTCTCGGAAGTCGTCGTAATTGCCGGGAAAGACATGCACGTACCCCATATGGACAGTCAGGATCCTGTTGGCGATCGCGTTGATGAAATGGCGGTCGTGGCTGATGAAGCAGATGGTCCCCGGAAAATCCGCAAGCGCTTTTTCAAGGACCTCGCGCGAAGGGATATCGAGATGGTTCGTGGGTTCGTCCATGAGAAGGAAATTGGGACGCTGGAGAAGCAGCTTGCAGAGTATGAGGCGCGCCTTTTCCCCGCCGCTCAGTACCACCACTTTTTTCAGGACGTCGTCGCCCTGGAAGAGAAATGCGCCGAGCAGCCCACGCAGGCGGCTCTGGGGCATGTCACCGGCAACCGAGGACGCTTCTTCCAGAATGGTCCAGTCGGTGTGGAGCTGTTCCCACTGGTACTGGGCATAATAGCCGATCGCGGTCCTGGGTCCGACGGCGCGCTCGCCCCCGCCGATGCTTTCGACCCCGGCGAGAATTTTCAGCAGAGTGCTTTTGCCGGCCCCGTTTTCGCCGATGAACGCGATCCGGTCGCCTTTCTCGACGGTGAAATCGACGCCGTCATAGACCACGTGCTCCCCGTAGGCTTTTTTCACGTTCTTCAGTTCCATGACGCGCTTGCCCGAGGGAGGGGGTTCGGGAAAAACGAAATGAATTTCGGCATCGTGGACGGGCGCTTCGATCCTTTCGATTTTCTCCATCTGCTTCAGCCGGCTTTGCGCCTGCCTGGCGGTCGACTTGCGGTACCGGTTCCGTTCGATGAACCGTTCGATGTTCTTGATCCGGTCCTGCTGATTGTTGTAGGAGGCCATCTGTATTTCGCGCCTCAGGGCCTTTTCATCGAGGTAGGCGTCGTAGTTCCCGGCATATTCCTGCAGCACCCCCTGTTCGATTTCGAAGATCCTTCGGACCACGCGATTCAGGAAAATCCGGTCATGGGAAACGATGATCATGGCCGAAGAAGACGCGAGCAGGTACTGTTCGAGCCAGAGGAGCGAATCCAGGTCCAGGTGGTTCGTGGGTTCGTCCAGGAGGAGCAGATCGGGCTGGGCCAAAAGGAGTCGCGCCAGTTCCAGGCGCATGACCCAGCCGCCGCTGAGAGAGGTGACCGGTTCGTTCAGGCGGTCGGTGCGGAAGCTCAGCCCCGCAAGGATCTTCATGGCCCTGGCTTCCAGGTCGTAGCCTTCCATGTGCTCCAGTTGGTCGAGCAGGAAGGTCTGGCGCTTCGCCATCTCCGCGGCAAGAGAGCGGTCCGTGACGGTATCCAGCGATTCCTGCAACGTTTTCAACTCATCGTGGATCGCGTGCACCTGCTCGTGAATGTCCAGAGCATGGGCCAGAATGGTTTTCCCTTCCACCGGCGTCCACTGCTGCGGCAGGTAGCCCAGGCTCACTCCCCTGGCCCTGGTGACCATGCCGCCGTCGGGTTCGGTATTGCCCAGCAGAATCTGGAAAAGGGTTGTCTTGCCCGTCCCGTTGGGTCCGATCAGCCCGATCCGTTCGCCGGGGTTCACCTGGAACGAAACACCTTTAAAAAGTTCCTTCTTGCCGAGAAACTTGCTTACATCCTGAACGGCTATCACTACCCGGATTCTCCTCTCACTTGAATCATCCCCACAGGGTCTTATCTGATTTTCCCCAATTTTTAATTATAACCCCCGGGTCCAGTCGTTCAAACGTCCGGCGGCGGACTGAAGTTCCGATCTTCCCCCGCGACCCCGGTTTCCCCATGAAAAGCTCTGTCCGTCCGCCGGCACAGCGCTTATATTTCGGCCTGGAGCGCCGGTTAAGAATCTTCGGATGACACTTCAAAGTCAATGAAAACATTTCCGAATCGATCGAAAACATGGTAAATGATGAGATCTTTCGGAAGAGGTGCCTCGACGGATTCCATTTTGCTGTCCGATACGACTGAAACGAACAACCATTTGAAGGTGGGTTTTCCCGCTCCAGCGCGATGATCGACAACCGGACGAAGGGAAACGCCGACCATAAGGAGCACAGGCAGACCTTGACTCTTCAGGCGGTAATATTCGACTGCGACGGCGTTCTGGTGGATACCGAACCCCTGCACTACAAGGCCTTCCAGGAAGTACTGGTCCCCCTGGGACTCGGATTCGACTACGATCAATACCTGGAGCGCTACATCGGTTTCGACGACCGGGATGCTTTCCTGGAAGCTTTTGACGAAGCCGGGCGACCCATCACCCCGGAAGAACTGACGGCCCTGGTGGAAGCCAAGGGCAAGGCCCTGCTGCGGATCCTTGCCGGGGGGATAACGACCTTTCCGGGGGTCGTCGAATGCGTCCGGGGACTCGCCGCCCGGGGAGTGCCCCTCGCGGTCGCTTCCGGAGCGTTGAAGCATGAAGTTCTGGCCTTCATCGAGGCACTGGGACTCGCGGGAGTGTTCTCCGTTGTCGTCACGGCCGATGAAGTGAAACGGAGCAAGCCGGACCCGGAGTCGTACATGGCCGCTCTCGAACGCATCCGGCGCTCTTTCGGGCTGAACGGCCTGGACCCGAGTCAGTGCGTTGCCATAGAAGACACCCCTGCCGGGATTCAATCCGCCAGGGGCGCCGGCCTCACCGTCGTCGCCGTTACGAATTCCTTTCCCCGCGAATATCTTTCGGAAGCGGATCACGTACTCGACAACCTCTCACGGCTCGATTTCACTCAATTGTCGAAGATCGTCGCGGCGGCGGACGCAAGCGACGGCTGATACGCCAACACAAGAAAATCCGGGTTGCCCATGAGAACCGATCGCCTTCTGAGCACCCTCATTGTCCTGGGGATGGCGGCCCTGCTCGCGCGGCCCGCCGCCGGCGCCGACGCTTCCCTCCCGGCCCAGCCGCTGACGGAGCAGAATGCCGTCGCTTTCGGCCTCGAGCACAACCGTGCGCTCATGGCCGCGAAGAAGGACGTTGCGGCCGCCGGGCAGAAGGTGAAACAGTCGCAGGCCGACTACTATCCCAAGGTCGATGCGAGCTACCGTTTCACTCACTTCAACGACCAGCCGGTTTTCGGCCTGGGAGACGGCAGGTTCTTTCCCAGCGGCTATACGAACACGAACCGTTGGGAAGTGCAGTTGACTCAGCCGCTCTTTACGGGTTTCGCCCGCAGCTCCCAGCTCAAGATCAGCCGGATGGACGAAACGATCGCCAAATTCCGCATGGAGGAGGCCCGCCTGGACCTCGTTCGGGACATCCGCCACGCTTTCTGGCAGACGATTCTGGGGGAAAAACTGCTCCAGGTCACCAGGGAAAACGTGAACAGCCTGCAGGTGCAGAGGCGCAACGCCGAAGCCAACTATCAGCAGGGCCTCACGGCACAAAACGACGTTCTGAAGGCCGAAGTGGCGCTGTCCCAGGCAGTCCAGCGGGAGAGGAGCACTCTCAAGCAGGTGGTCATGTTGCGGTCCCGGCTCAACCAGGCGTTGGGCATCGATCTCCAGACGACTCTGACCCTGGCCGGCGGTGACATCGCGCCCGGTTCGCTCCCGCCGTTGGAGCAGCTGTACGACACAGCCGAGAAACAGCGCCCGGAATATCTTTCCGTGGGGACTTCCATCCAGCAGGCCGACCAGGCCATCAAGGCCGCGCGGAGCCGCTACTATCCGCACCTGTCGGCCTTCGCGCAGTATTACCGGGAAGGCGAGGACTTCACGGCGGATCGCAATATTTACACGAACAGCGACAATACTGCGGTGGGCGTACGAATGGACTGGAACCTGTTCGAAGGTGGAAAAACGAACGCCGCCGCCAGGGAATGGCTCTACAAACGGCAGGCCCTGGAGGAAAGGCAGCGCGATCTGAAAGAACAGATCCGGCTGCAGGTGGAAGACGCCTACGAGCAGCTTCACGTGGCCATGGCCAATATCGACACGGCCCGGGCCGCCCTGGACCAGGCAAAGGAAAACGAGCGGATGACCACGCTGCAGTACAGGGAGCAACTGGTCATCTTCCTGGAAGTGCTGAACGCCCAGGTCTTCGTCTCCCAGTCCCAGGCAGATTACTACCAGGCACTGTACGGCTACCAGATCGCCTACTCGGACCTGCAACGCGCCACCGGCGGCCCGGCCGGGCAATAGTTTTTTTCACGGAATTCCCGGCCGGCGGGACCGGCCACAGAGAGAGTCCTTCCCATGGAAACTCCCGGAATGCCCCCTCAGACGGGCGGCGAACAGGTGCGCGGGAAATCCCGCCTGAACAGGACGGCAATCGTCACGATCGCCCTGCTGGTTTTGGGAGCGGGCTACTGGTGGTTTCTGAACCGCAACACCGTCAGCACGGACAATGCCTACGTCAAGGCGGACAGCGCGCAGATCAGCGTCCGCGTGCCCGGCACGGTCCTGAGCGTGCTCGTCGAGAACGATTCCCCCGTGAGGGAGGGACAGGTTCTCCTCCAACTGGACCCGGCCGATTACAGGGTGGCCCTGAACAGGGCCCAGGCGGCTCTCGAACAGGGCGAAGCCGAAGTGAAGGCCGCCGAAATCGCGGTACCGCAGACGGATACCAAGACGGAAGCGGAAATCCGCGCCGCGCAGGCCGCCCTCAAAGCCGCCCGGGAGAATGAAATCGAAGCGGTTCACAAGCTCGCCGAATTGAAGAATTCGCGCGAGGCCGTTTCCGCCGATCTGTCACAGGTGCAGAGGGACGCGGAACGATTCGCCAGGCTCTACCGGGAGGGGGCGGGGACCGAGCGCCAGAACGAGCAGGCGGGCACCGCCCTGAAGAAATCCAGGGCACAGATGGCCGCCGTGGATTCCCAGGTCGCGGCCGTGGAAGCGTCCCTCGCCGCTATCCGGGAACAGGTCGACCGTGCCAGGGCACAATTGCAGTCGGCCCACGGGGATCGCTACAGTGTCGAAATCCAGAACCGGAAACTCGAATCCCTGAAAGCCAAACGGGACCGGTCGAAGGCGGAACTGGACGCGGCCGGGCTGAACCTCTCCTACTGCACCGTCGTCGCCCCCCTTTCCGGCGTCGTCGCCCAGAAGAGCATCCAGGTAGGGGACAGGGTCCAGCCGGGACAGGCGCTCATGGCCGTCGTTCCCCTTCAGGAAGCCTATATCGAAGCCAATTTCAAGGAGACGCAGCTGACGAACGTCCGCCTGGGCCAGCCCGCCAGGATCCGGGCGGACATATACCCCGGCCGCACCTATCACGGACGGGTGGTGGGCATACGAGCGGGCACGGGAGCCGCCTTTTCGCTCCTTCCCGCCGAAAACGCAACGGGCAACTGGATCAAGGTGGTGCAGCGCATCCCCGTCAGGATTCGCCTCGACGGCCCTCCGCCTCCCGAATACCCGCTTCGCGTGGGACTGTCCCTGGACGTCTCCATCGACACGTCGGACACGAGCGGCAGCCGACTGGTGCCTGAACCCAAGGCGCAGGCGACCGCACAGCCGGCGCCGAAACAATGACCCCCTCACCTCCCCCGCCGGGGACGAGCAAATGGATCGTGGCCCTGACGGTCATGCTCCCCACGTTCATCGAGGTGATGGACACCAGCGTCATCAACGTTTCCCTGCCCCACATCCAGGGCAGCCTCAACGCAGGTCTGGACGAGGTCACGTGGGTGCTGACCTCCTATCTCGTGTCCAACGCGGTGGTCATTCCCATCACGGGATGGCTTTCCAGCGTGTTCGGAAGAAAACGCTACCTTCTCTTTTCACTGGTCCTTTTCACGGTCAGTTCGCTGGTCTGCGGCGCGGCCCCCTCACTGGAAGTGCTCATCGTCTTCCGGATCCTGCAGGGACTCGGCGGCGGCGGGCTTCAGCCCCTCTCCCAGGCGATTCTTCTGGAGTCCTTTCCCAGGGCCGAACACGGCATCGCCATGGCAGTGTTCGGGATGGGGGTCGTCATGGCCCCGATCCTCGGTCCCGTCGTGGGCGGGTGGATCACCGACAACTGGTCGTGGCGGTGGGTGTTCTACATCAACCTGCCCGCCGGCCTCCTGGCTCTCGCCATGGCGGGCGCCTTCATTCACGATCCCCCCTATATCAGGCGCGACGTCGTCAAGGTGGACACCTGGGGGCTGTTCCTGCTCACCCTGGGACTCGGCAGCCTGCAGATCGTGCTGGACAAGGGGGAACGGGAGGACTGGTTCAACTCCGATTTCATCATCGTCCTCAGCATCATCGCGATCCTCGCGCTCGTCGTCTTCGTGTTCGTCGAACTCAGGTCCGAACACCCCGTGGTGAACCTGCGGATATTCCGGGACAGGAACTTCGCCGCGGGCACCACGATCATCTTCGCCGGCTTCTTCTGCCTTTTCGGAAGCATCGTTCTCATGCCCCTGTACCTGCAGAACCTCATGGGTTACACGGCTTACCTGGCCGGACTGGTCCTCGGTCCCGGCGGTTTCGCCAGCTTTCTCGTCATGCCGGCGGCCGGGATGCTTCTGAAAAAAGGGGTCAATCCGAGGAATCTGCTGATCGTGGGCCTGTCCGCCGCCGCATCGTCTCTCCTGCTCATGGCGGGCTTCACCCTCGACGCCGATTTTTATTCCGTCGCCATGCCCCGTTTCGTCCAGGGGTTCGGCATGGGACTCTTCTTCGTGCCCCTGTCCGCCGCGAGCTACGCCTATGTTCCCCGGCAGGAGATGGGGAACGCGTCCGGGGTGTTCAACCTGCTCCGGAACCTCGGAGGCAGCTTCGGAGTGGCGTTCAGTTCCACGATGCTCGCCCAGCGCAGCCAGGTGCACCAGACCTTCCTCGTGGAACAGATCACCCCGTACAACCCGGAGTTCCAGGCCAGGTACCAGCAGCTCTTTCAATGGTTCCAGGCCCATCACCCCGAATCGGCCAACAGCGCCGGGGTGCTCGGCGCGATGTACCGGGAGGTCGTCAGGCAGGCCGGCATGCTGGCGTTCAACGATGCCTTCTGGCTTCTCGCCTGGGCGACGTTTCTCCTGATTCCCCTGACCTTTCTTTTCAGAAAACGCAGCACGGGCGGCGGCGCTCCTCCCGGAGGTGCCCACTGAGCGGCGGAGGACGGCCCGCCGGGTGAAAATGCCCGTGCTCCGCACTTTCCGGTTGCCCGGAGCCGCCTCGATCCTTACTATCGCTCAGGAAGGCCCGCCGCTTCACTGCCCCGGTTCTTCCCGTTCCACAGCGGACCGATTTCGCCCGGCGGAGCCGCCGACGCACAGACGGAGAGACGAAACATGCTGAAAGTACCGGCGCGGGAGATCGCCGACAGGATCGTCGCACTGCAGTCCCTGCTGCTCGAAAACGACGTGGATGCCGCCGTCATCCGGCAAAACGCCGATCTCTATTATTTTACGGGAACCGTTCAGGACGCGCATCTCATCGTTCCCGCAGCCGGAAGGCCCGTCTACATGGTGCGGCGGTCCGTGGAGCGGGCCGAAAGTCAGTCCCCGCTCCGGCCCATCGTCCCCCTGGCCAGCATGAAGGAACTGCCGCCGGCCGTTTTCGACGCCTGCGGGGCCCGTACGCCCCGGCGCCTCGGGTTCGAACTCGACGTCCTGCCGACGAACGCGTTTTTCTTCTACGACGAGCAGCTGTTCCCAAAGCAGCGGATCGTGGATATCGGAGGCCTGATCCGGCAGGTGCGCTCCGTCAAATCCCCCTGGGAAGTCGACGTCATGCGGCGGGCGGGAGACATTTCCCGCGCGGTCGCCGATGCGGTTCCAGACATCCTGCAAGAGGGGATGACGGAATTCGAGCTCGCCGGCGAGTTGGAAAGGGTGTCCCGAAAAGCCGGGAGCCTCGAGATCATCCGCACCCGTACATTCAACATGGAAATGGGATTCGGGCATATCCTCTCCGGCCCGGACGCGGCCGTTCTGTCCTACACGGACACGCCGACCGGAGGCCCCGGAACGAGCCCCGCCTTCGGCCAGGGGCCGGGCGCGAGACGCATCCGGGCGGACGAAATCGTCAACGTGGACACCATGGTCAGCTGCCACGGCTACTTGAACGATCAGACGCGAAACTTCTGCCTTGGCCGCCCCCCGTCGGAAATCCTGGAAGCCTACCGGTTCGTCCAGTCGGTCCACGAAAGGTTTCGCGTACTGGCAAAACCCGGCTCGATCACCGGAAAACTCTACGAAACCGTCCTTCGGTGGGCCGACGAAGCGGGCTGGGCAGCCTTCTTCATGGGATGGAACGACTCCCGGGTGACCTTCGTCGGACACGGCCTGGGACTCGAAGTGGACGAATTCCCGTTCATCGCCCGCGGCCATACTCTCGCACTGCGGGAAGGCATGACCTTCGCCTTCGAGCCGAAGGTCATCATTCCGGACGTGGGCATTGCGGGGCTCGAGAATACGTACGTCGTGACCGAGGCCGGCCTGGAATCCCTGAACACCGCCTCCGAAGAGCTGCTCGTCCTGTAAGGTCGCGGCCCCGCCCCGCAACAGGGCCGCTCGCCTGCGCCCCCCCCTCCTCGATTGAACGAAAACCCCGACGTGCTTTTCTTTTTATTTAGAGAGGCAGGACCGCGAATCGAGCACGAGAACGGAGGATCGTCTTCATGGAAGATGCCGGAATTGGCCGAATACTGGCGGAAGGGAGAAACTGCTGGAAAACTGCCCGTGCGGATCGAGTCGGTTTTCTGGTCGACGCGGCGTCGTATTTCGCCGCTTTCGCGGACGCCGTGAGGCAGGCGCGGCATTCCATCTTCATCATCGGTTGGGACATCGACAGCAGAATCGCTCTCACCCGCGGCACCAACGGCACCGAACCGCTGAAGCTGGGCGATTTTCTGAGCGATGCCGTTGCGCGAAAGCGCGGCTTGAACGCCTACGTACTGATCTGGAACTTCGCGATGATCTACGCGCTGGAACGCGAGTTTCTCCCGGTTTTCAAACTGGGCTGGCGCACACATCCCCGCCTGCATTTTCAACTGGATGGCAACCACCCCGTCGGGGCGTCCCACCATCAGAAGATCGTCGTGATCGACGACAAGCTCGCTTTCGCGGGAGGCATCGATTTGACCAAGTGCAGGTGGGATACGCCGGAGCACCTCGAGAGGGACAATCGGCGCTACGACCCGGGATGTTCCTATTACTCCCCTTTTCACGACGTCCAGATGGCCGTCGACGGGGATGCCGCCGCCGCTCTTGGGGAACTGGCACGGGAGCGATGGAGGCGCGCAACGGGCCGCACTCCGGCGCGGGCAAAGCCGGCGGGCGACTCCCCCTGGCCTGCCGGCTTGACTCCCGTGCTCGAAAATGCTTTGATTGGCATCAGCCGCACCGAACCGGCCCACCGGGGCTACCCGGAAATACGGGAGGTCGAGGCGCTCCATTTCGACGCCATCCGTGCGGCCCGCCGCACCATATACATCGAGAACCAGTACCTGACTTCCTCCGCCATCTGCGAACTCCTGGCGGCGCGGCTTCAGGACCGTGACGGGCCCGAAGTCGTGATCGTTCTTCCGCTGAAAAGCTCCGGCTGGCTGGAAGAGAACACCATGGACGCACTGAGGGCGCGCACCCTTCGGCGTTTGCGCGAAGCGGACCGTTTCGGGCGCCTGCGGGTCTGCTATCCGACCGCGAACGGTTCCGGCAGTTCGTGGGTCAACGTGCATTCCAAAGTGACGGTGATCGACAACAGGTTTCTCAGAATCGGCTCGGCGAACCTGAGCAACCGCTCCATGGGGTTCGACACCGAATGCGACCTGTCCATCGAGGCGGAAGACAACCCGGACGCGCGAAACGCGATCGTCGGATTCCGCAACCGGCTGCTGGCGGAACACCTCGGGGTTTCCCCTGAAAGAATCGCGGATATGATCGACTCCAGAAAGTCCGTTGCGGGCGCGATCGACGCCCTGAACGGCCCCGGAAGCTCGCTGCGCCCGCTCGATGGAAGCGCGCCGGACGTCACGGAAGAATGGCTTTGCGACGCACCCTTCGTCGACCCCGAACGGCCTGCCGAACCGGCGGAGCTTGTCGGACGATATCTTCCGGAAGAATCCGGCCACTCGGGACGCCTCCTTTCCCTGGGAAGCGCGGCGATTCTGTTCGCCCTCCTGGCCCTGGCCGCCGCATGGCACTGGACCGGTCTGCGCCACTGGCTCAATCTCGACACGATCCTCCATTGGGCCTCGGCCGTCCGCTCACACCCGGCCGCTCCGATCCTCGTCATCGGGGCCTACGCCCTCGGCGGCCTCATCGTTTTTCCCGTTACGCTTCTGATGATCGCCACCGCCATAACCTTCAGTCCATTCATCGCCTTCGTCTACTCACTCCTTGGGTGCCTGGCCAGCGCCGTGACACTCTACGGCCTCGGCCGCATGACCGGCCGCAGGATGGTTCGCCGCTTCGCCGGTCCCGGGCTGAACCGCCTGAGCCGCCAGCTCGCCAGGCGGGGCCTGCTCGCCGTGATCACCATCCGGGTGTTGCCCGTCGCCCCATACACGGTGGTCAACTTCATCGCGGGAGCCTCCCACATAGGCTTGCGGGACTTCGTCCTCGGCAGCGTCATCGGGCTCACTCCGGGGATATTCGCCATCACGATCCTGGGCGACCGGCTGGGCAATTCGATCCGGCACCCGGGCCTCCTGAACCTGTCGGTCGTCGCCGGCCTCGTCGTGCTGTTTGCCGGCCTGAACGTCCTGGTGCGCCACCGCCTCGGCAGGCGGAAGAACGAGGTCGATTCGGCGGCTCCCCCCGGTCCCGGCGCAGGTTGAACTCTCTCGACACCCGCGGCGGACGGCCCTTCAATTTCCTCTTGACTCCGGACGCACGATCCGGTATAGGGGAAAATGCTAACTGGGACAAAAGGACCGATTCATGATCGAAGTTTTCAAAAATACATATTCTGCAAGCTGTTCTTGGCGCTGGTGGTGGAGCGTTGACGGGGAGGGGTGTGCCCTCATGGTCTAACCCGGCTGATCCATCAGCTTGAATGAATGAACGAGGACCGTGGGCCACCTGGC
>JAJFUA010000005.1 GCA_021372635.1 Desulfobacteraceae bacterium
ACCCGCTACTTCATGGAAAAGGAAACCGCAAGGATCTGGGAGACGGAGAAGAGAACGGTCATCTTCGTCACCAACAACATCGAAGAGGCGATCTACCTCGGAGACAGGATCATCTCCCTGAAGGGGAAGCTGCCCGGATGCATGCACGAGACCTACGAAGTGAACCTTCCGAGGCCCCGCGAACATACGGAGATGAAGTTCCTCGAACTCAGGCAGAAGATCACCGACGCCTCCGAGTTGACGCTTTAGGTTGTTGGGAAAACGGACAGTATGCAGACACTACGTACTCGAATATCGGATGCATGATCCCTCAGCAGCAAGGAGATCGATCGGAAGAAACAAAACCTCCCCTAAACGGGGAATCGAAAAGAAGCCGTTTCATTGCATAACCAAACACATGAACGACGAGTACTGTTCTTTCATTCGAATGCGGCTGCGGAATATCCGCGGAGGCCCTTTCGGATGAGAGGTGATGAAGCAAACGCTGTTTATCAAATCATGAAACGAATGAGGACAAAAAAATGAAAGTACTGTGTCTCGGAGGCGCTGGCAAGATTTGTCGTGAGTCTACACTGGATCTCGTTCAGTATTCCGACTTCGAAAAAATCACCGTTGGCGATTTCAACGAGGAGGCAGGCAGGGAAGTCGCAGCATGGCTCAACGATCCGCGCGTGGATTTCAAGAAGATCAATATCCGCGACAAGGAAGCCACTGTCAAAATTCTTAAGGAATACGATCTGGTAATCGATGGCACCACCATTTCCCTCAACGACCAGTCCACTGCATGCATCGCCGAAGCCGGCTGCCACGGCCTCAATCTGAACGGCTTCGGAGCAGAATACAAATACGACGAACTGTTCAAGAAGCACAACCGAACGTTTGTGCCCGGCTTCGGCATGACGCCCGGGACGACGAACATGATGGCCAAGTACATTGCCGACCAGATGGAAAGTGTGGACAGCGTGCGCGTCAGCCACGGCGCGTATCGGCCGATCGCGTTTTCGGCATCCATTACCGAGACCACGACCAGCGAATACGATCCTCTGTTCCCGGGCCGGATTGTCTTCGAAAACGGCAAGTTCATCCAGGTCCCGCCGTTCGCGAGGCCCAGGGAAATCAAGCTGCCCGAACCCTATGGGCCCAATCCGCAGTACATCATCCCCCATTCGGAGACGGTGACTCTCGCCAAGTACCTGGCGAACAAGAACGTCAAGCTGATCGAAGTCCGCGGCACCTGGCCTCCCAAGAACATGTCGCTGATCAAAGCCCTCTATGAATGGGGCTTCATGACCAACCCGAAGGTGAAGATCAACGGGGCGGAACTCAACATCATGGACGCCGTCGGGGCCTACCTGATGCAGGCGCCCGAAGGCAAGGTCACCGAGCTTTACGGTTACGCGCTGCACGTCGAGGTGGTGGGAACGCAGAAGGGCAAGAAGGTCAAGCATACCATGTGGCACACCCACCCCACGTCGGACGGTTCCGTGAAAGACTGGGAAAATCTTCGCGCCTACACCCGCTGCGTCGGTATTCCCATGAGCGTCGGCGCCATGCTGATCGCGTCGGGAAAAGCCGGAACGGTCGGCGCCACGATTCCCGAGTATGCGTTCAACCCCGTGGATGTGTTCTCTGAACTGGCCAAGAGACAGATCCTGATGCACGAGGAAGTAGTTCCCGCCGAATAACGCTCTCCGCCGTCCGTTCGGCACCCGGCCACCCTCTCCGCAACCGCCTCCCGGTTCCGGAGAGGGGAAATAGCCGAAACGGACGGCTGGAAAAGCAGTTGCATCGGCTGGACCAAGGCTCGGGATGACTCGAACCGGGACCCGGGTACACGGGGTCCACTGCCTTCGGACGCGGGTCATCCCGGGTTTCCCGTGCAACCCGGGCCGCTTTCGCAAAGCAAACGCAACCCGACGGCACGGCCGACCCGCAAAGGGCATGGATACGCATGCCACCGAATTCCGCGGGAGGGGTTTCATCTGCAATGGCATCCGTACGAACCGGCAGACGGCACGAGCCAGGTAAGTGCCTTTTCGTTCAGAGAGGTTCCCGCATGGAGCAACAGATCAGAAGAATGTACCTTGGAGATTGCGCCCTCATCGTAGTGTCCGTCATTTTCTTGTGGCTGGTATTACTGGGTATAATGTCCGCAGTGGGCAGGCTCGGAGCCGAAGGAAACGTCTTGACCGCGGCCCTGTGCGCCGGGACGACGGCCGGTTTGGCTGCCACTGTCTCCCTGCTCGCCCTCCTGCGCCACCTCAACAGGAAAAAGCAGGATATTTACTCCGAAGATATCCTCCATTCCAAATCGGCAAAAAACGACTGACAGGCAAAAAAAGGAATACATAAATGAAGCGGGGAAACAACAGAAAGTTTATTGGTGTAATCGATGTATTCTTTATCATGATCCTATGCTTTGCAACGCTTTTGGCCACTATGCTGGTGCAGGGAGGAGTCATCGTCGGGGGATCCGGCGGGGGAATACGCTACGATTTTCATATAAGCCAATTTGCCATCGTGATCGGCTGGATGATAGCTTATTTCATGTTCATTATTCGCCACAGTAATAAGGAACTTAGATTAATGGTTTTAAATATATATGGAAAAAAGAATGATAGAAATCACATAAATTTATAATATCAGTATCCACCAATTCGCAATATAGAATTCCGTCAGTCCATTTGCTATTACCCTCTTTCCAATAAAACGTACACTCTATTTTTCAAACTCACCAAAGGAAGAAATATAATGTCTGTTTGGTCGATGATGAATTATGTGGCATGGGCATTGTGCTTCATTTTCGCTCTACTGCTGGCTTTGGACTTCTTCAGGGTCGAACGGGAGCAGCAAAACCGCAATCAGGACAAAACCGGCAAGGGTGCCGTCTAGTTTCAGGACGAAACCGGACCGGGACGGATTCCGGCTCCGGACCGGGCATTGGAAAGGAAATTCCTTTGGAAACAAAAGATACAATGGGAAAAGTGCAGGAGAGCGGCAAGACCTCCAATCTCCCGAGAGTATTGGGGCCCATGCATATTTGGGCTCTGGGGGTCGGGATCGTTCTGGTCGGCGAATTCATGGGGTGGAATTTCACCATCGCAAAAGGTGGCTCGCTGGGCTCCATCATCGCGTGCTGGACGATAGGAATACTCTATGTCTGCCTTGTCATGATCAACACGGAGATCGGGTCCGTAATTCCCGAAGCGGGAGGCCAGTATGCCATGGCCAAATATCTGCTGGGCCCCCTTGCGTCGTTCAACATCGGTCTCATGCTGGTTTTCGAGTATGTCATGCTGGAAGCGGCAGACGCACTGGTGGTGGGCCAGATCCTCCAGTCGCTGCATCCCGACATACAGGCGACCCCCTATATCATACTTACGTTATTGGTATTGACCTATTTGAACTATCGAGGGGTATACGCCACCCTTACTCTGAATTTTTTCATAACGGCTCTCGCTTTCCTTACCATCCTGATTCTTCTGTTCGGAACCCGGTTCTACTCAGAATCGGAAAGCATACTGCAGTTGAAACGATTCTCCGACGGACTGCCTTACGGCTGGATCGGCATCCTGGCCGCACTGCAATTCGGGATCTGGTTCTACCTGGGGATCGAGGGGACGGCCCTTGCGGCGGAAGAGTGCCGCAGCACGGGCAGGGCGCTGCCCGTGGGGGCACTGGTGGGACTCGCAACCCTCCTGGTGGGGGCCACCCTCACCTGGTACGTGTGCTCCGGCCTCGTTCCCGCAGACAAGCTCGGCGAATCCGTTTATCCTCTTTACGACGCCGCACGGGCAACCGGAATCCCCTTCGTCGTTGCGGCACTTTTCGCCGGGACCATTCTTGCCTGCCTGGCCAGCGCCAACGGGTGCATCAACGACTCGAGCCGGGCATGGTTCGCCATGGCCCGCGACACCCTCATCCCCGGCGCGTTCGCCGTGACGCATCCCAGGTTCAAAACGCCCTACCGGGCGATATTGTTCCTGTTGCCCATGTCGCTCGCCTTCGGGTTTACGGGGCTGCTGGATCAAGTCATCACCTTTTCCATTCTGTCCGCCCTCCTGGTCTATCTCTTCACCGCATACATGATGCTGAAATTCCGAAAAATGTATCCTCCCGGAACCATCGACAGGGGGTACACGGCACCGTGGCACCCGGTGGTGGCTTATCTGCTCCTCGCCCTCACCACGGCAACCCTTTCGGGGATGTATTTCGGATACTGGATCAACCTGCTGTCCGGGTTTACCTTCTACCTGCTCGCCTCGCTGTGGTTCACCTTTCACCGGTCGAAATTCGTGAACACGGAAACCTTCATTGGGGCCGGCGCTCACCGTTGGCCCCGCCCCAGGGGCTATTAGGCGGGACCCCGGCCGCATTCCCTTCCCGGGCGGGCAGTTCACGCAATCGAGATCCACGCGCGCCCTCGCCCGGGAAGCCTGCACATCTTGCGCCGCTTCCCGTTTCCAGGCGTCAGGAGTTCCGTCCCAAAAAGCAATCCTGCACCGTTTCGCAGTCCTTTGCCCCTGCAGGCGCAACGGTTCCAACCATCCGCCATATTCCCATCCTTCCGCGGCCTTGTCTCGTTTTTCGCAATTTCTCCCCGATCGTAGCAAGATCGCCATAGACAATTTTCACCGCGTTCAGCTTAATGGTATCTTAATCAGTCCATCGAAAGGAGGTGAAAGCAGATGAAGATATCCGGGCTCTCCACGCTGGATGTCTTGCTTTTCCCGTTCCCTTCCCGTTCCACGCTCCATGCCCCTCAAGCCTGAATTTCACGTTGCACCGCGCCTCACACGACTGGTGGAAACATCGGGCGTTCTTGTGAAAGGACGCTCCGGACTTTTCGCCTTTCGCTCTTTATTCTGCTATCGAAAAAGGGCAATTGCCGGGCGTTTGGAAGAAGACTTCCCTGCATCCGCAGGGGTCCGGAGACCGGGCGGGACCGGAAGGGAAACGGAGTCGTCTGAACTCGGCGTCGGGAATTCGTCGATCATCGCTCCATTGACCGGAGGCATGGAGGAGGCAACATGGACATTCTCAGGGATATCGAAGCAGCCATAACGAACAGGGATATGGAAGGAGTCAAGGTCCTGACCCAGAAGGGCCTTGACGCAAACATCCCACCCGAAGAAATCTTGAACAAGGGCCTTATCAAGGGCCTGGAAGTCATAGGCAATCTTTTCGAACGCCAGGAGATCTTCGTACCCGAACTGCTTATGGCCGGCATCGCCATGTCGAACGCGCTCGTGATCCTCAGGCCGGCCATGGAGAGGAGCGACGTTCCCCCGGTAGGGAAGATGGTGATCGGCACCGTTGAAGGAGACGTGCACGATATCGGCAAGAACATCGTCTCCATGATGTTCACGGGTTCGGGTTTCCAGGTCATCGATCTGGGCATCGACGTCCCCGCTGCAAAATTCGTCGATACGGTGGAAAAGGAAAGGCCGGAAATCCTGGCTCTCTCCTGCCTCTACACCCCGACCCGCCTCGCCATGAAGGACGTGATCGGACTGCTGGAAGCAAAAGGGCTGCGTAACGGCTTAAAGATTATCATCGGAGGTGCCCCCATCGATCAGAATTTCGCGGACATGGTCGGCGCCGACGGATATGCCCCCGATCCACCTTCCGGCGTGAAAAAGGTCATGAACTGGCTGGGCAGGTGAGCTTTATCCAAACAAAGCGCAGGGAGGGCATTATGAAAGACGACAGAATATTCAAAGAGCGAAGAGCACGGATAGACGAACTCCGAGCCGCCAACGAGCGCATGCATTGCCGGGACCGTGCGCTCGCGGCCGTCCGCCATCAGGAACCCGACCGGGTTCCGATCGACAACTGGATGGTTCCCGAAATCCAGAAAAGAACGATGCAGTATTTCGGCTGCGATTCCTACGACGAACTGCTCCTGTTTCTCGGCGTCGATTTTCGGAACAACTATGGCCCGAGCTACGTCGGCCAGTCCTTTAAAAAATACCAGGACGGAACGGTGGAGGACCTGTGGGGGGTCAAGCGGAAAACGGTCGTCTACGGCAAAGGCACAACGCACGAGGGAAGCTACACCGAGGTCGCCGAATCGCCCCTCGAAAAACTCAAAATTGAAGAAATCCTGAAATACGACCACTGGGCAAGCGCCGACTGGTGGGATTATTCCTCCGTGAAAGCCGCCTGCGCGGCCTGTCACCCGGAATACTGCGTCATCAACGTGGGAGACCGCCTGGATCGGACGGCTCAGCTGAAACCCATGATGTATCTCAGAGGCATTCAGCAGATTTTTGTCGACCTGGCGATCAACCCGAAAATCGTCGAGGAAATGCGGGACCGGATCGTCGGCTACTTCGTGGATTACAATCACCGGGTCTTCAAGGCCGCTGACGGAGAAATCGATATCTTCATGATGGGCGACGACATCGGAGGCCAGACGGGGCCGCTGATCAGCCTGGACATG
>JAJFUA010000007.1 GCA_021372635.1 Desulfobacteraceae bacterium
TGAGCGGATACAAATCATAAGCTCGGAAATCCGTGCTTGAAAGATGAATTGCTGCGTTTCAAGGAGCGTGCTGTAACAGGTGAATGCTTCCGATGTGGCAACCCTGGTGAAGCAGGCTGTTGACATCGTGGATGTCATCGGTCAGGTGGTTCCCCTGCGTCGCGCCGGGAACCGTCATGTCGGGCTTTGCCCGTTTCACAGGGAGAAGACCGCTTCCTTTCAGGTGGATGCGGAAAACCAGCTCTATTATTGCTTCGGATGCGGAAGTGGCGGGGATGTTCTGAGTTTCGTAATGAAATATCAGAACCTGCCCTTCGGTGATGCTCTGAGGTATTTGGCAGACCGGTACAATATCTCTCTTCCGGAACGGGAACACGGGGGGGGGACATCGAGCCGGGTGGCCGAAGAGGCCCGCAAGGAACGGGAGCGTCTCCACACGGTACTGGAGGCGGCTTCCGATTATTTTTACCGGCAGTTGCACCAGGGAACCGGCAGGCCCGCGAGGGAGTATATTTCGCTGCGAGGGTTGCCGGAACGGGTTGTCGAAACCGAAAGGCTTGGGTATGCTTCTCCGGCCTGGGACGGCTTGTGCCGTCATTTCGAAAGATCGGGGATCGATCCGGAAATCGGCGTGAAGGCCGGACTGCTGGCCGTGAGTACCAGGGACTCCGGGAGGTTTTACGATCGTTTCAGGAACCGCCTGATTTTTCCCATCCGCGACGAACGCGGGCGGGTCGTGGCCTTCGGAGGAAGGAGCCTTTCGAGCGAAAGCCAGGATGAGCCGAAGTATTTGAACAGCCCCGAGACCGCAGTGTTCCGGAAAGGCCGCATGCTCTACCAGATGGGGCGCGCGAGGGAAGCGTGCAGGCAGAACAGGCAGGTTCTCCTGGTCGAAGGGTATATGGATTTGCTGGCATTCCATGCCCATGAATTCTATCGGGTCGTGGCGACCCTGGGCACCGCGCTTGCGGCCAACCAGGTGCGCCTGATGGCGCGGATGGCCGACGAGGTGATTTTGGCTTATGACGGCGATGATGCCGGAGAGCGGGCGATGCTCCGGGCTCTGCCGATTTTTCTTCAAGAGGAACTGCCGGTGAGTTGCCTTCGCTTTCCCGACGGGATGGATCCCGATGATTTTCTCAAAAAGCGGGGTTTGGCCGAACTGGAGTCACTCGTTCGGGAGCGGCAGGACCTTGGAATGTATGCCGTTCGCAAAAACCTGGACGCCTGGGACGGAAGCGCGGTGGGAAAGGGCAAGGTCCTTGCGGACTTGCAGCCCGTTCTGACTGCCGTGCGCCAGCCGGTGCTGGTCTCCGAATACATGCGTCTGGTCTCCGATAGGCTTTCTCTGTCCGAAAAAGTTATCCAGAATCAACTCAGCCACGGTCAAAAGCCGGAGGGAAGGAGCTACGGGCAATCCCGTCAAGCCCCGGTACTGCCCCGGCTGCAGGAGACGCAGTCCCTGGAGGAGCGGATCTTGCGCGCAATGGTCCACTATCCCGAACTCATCGAAGAAGTGAAGACCTCCGGTGCGGTTTCCTGTTTCCAGGAACCGGCTCTCAAGGCCATTGCGGATGTCCTGCTGCGGGTCGCGTACCCTCCTTACGGAGAATTTCAGGCTTCCGCCGCCTATGACCTGCTCGAAGATTCCGGCGAAAAGGAAATATTCACGCGCCTGATGCTGGAATCCGGAGATCTGAGCGGGGCGAGGATCCAGGTGCAGGACTGGCTTCGGGCGCTGATCGCCCGCAGTGCGAAGACGGAGACCCAGGATTTGAACGAAGCCCTGCGCAGGGCGTCTCAAACGGGCGACCAGGCGCAGGTACAGGATATTTTGGCACGGATACAGACCCTCAGAAAGGCCGGACAAAGGGTGAGGGATCGAGAAGATAACGTTCAGGGAGTGAAGAACCGATGACGGACAAGGACAATAAGCAAAGACGCGATGCCACCCTCTCCAAACCTGACATGGATGATCTCAAGCGTCTGATTACGGTCGGCAAGGAAAAAGGCTATCTCACGTACGACGAAGTGAACGAGGCCTTGCCGGATGATCTCGTGTCGCCGGAAAAGCTGGACGACATGATGATGATCTTCGATGAAATGGACATCGAGATCGTGGATTCCGAACAG
>JAJFUA010000012.1 GCA_021372635.1 Desulfobacteraceae bacterium
GGGAATCAAACTCCAGGCGTAGCATCGCGTTTGGCTCTCCCGGACGATCTTTCCCAACCGATGCAGGAAATCGTCACAGTCTCCAGCATCACGAAAAATCTCCCGGCGCTCCAAGCCCCGCGCAATGATATGGTGAAGCGCCCCCGGTGCATCTATTCTGGCCTGCCTTGGCATGAAGGCTCTTGTAGCATATCCGGGGACAGGGGTAAATGTAAAATGTGAAGGGCGTCCCCTATTTTGCCACTATTTTGCCGCTCCCATGCGCTACCGGGGCGAACGGACAATTCCCCCGGGCGGGACTTCAACCCGCCAGATCAGGCAGTTGTTACTGCGTACGAACGCCCATTTTCATAGGCGTCCCCTTTCCCCGGCGAGAAAGAGTGCCTGGCGGTAAGTTTGCTCTTGCGGATCGCATGAGAACTCTTATCTTGGTGTGAAAGATTTATCTTTGTTCTCTTCTCGGCTTCTTAAGATTACTGATCCTCTTTTAGGTCCCGCTGCACGGTAATTCCTGGAGCTCGAATCTTCGAGCGAAGCTCCGTTATGAATATTGCTTCTGATGGCCTACGAACGTTGCGATCTTCCATTGGAATCCACGAGCGTTCTGCAGGACCTTCGGAAAATGTGGGGTGCCCCTGCGAGTCTGCCGATGAATGTATGTTTTTGTAGGAAAGGAGAGGGTCATGTTTAAGAAGATTCTAGTGCCTTTAGATGGGTCTGAGTTGGCGGAAAAAATCCTTCCTGACGTGGTAGCGGTGGCAAAATGTATGGGCTCACAGGTAACCCTGCTCCACGTTTGCTATTTCCCGAACGTTGCCGACATGGAGTCGCTACCCCCTGGAATAAAAGAACAGGCAGAGAAGAAAGAGGCAAAAGAGTGTGCCATTTTCTTGGGGAAGGCAGCTAAAGAACTGCAACTGCAAGGTATAAATGTCAACCACGAATGCGTTGACGGAGTGCCGGCTCGCGAGATCATTGCTTATGCTGCCGCGAACAAGGTCGACCTTATTGCCATGGCAACTCACGGCAGAGGAGAGGTGGCCTGGGTTCTTGGCAGCACAGCGGAGAAGGTGGCTGCACACGCCACCGTACCAACCTTGCTCTTCAGAGTAATGAAGACCGAAATCCCCTTATTCAAGGATACTCAGAAATGGAGACGTGGAATGCCCTAGCCTGGATTCCCACGTTGGTTTTTTGACTTAACATCACGGAACTTCTTAGAGAAACTGGATACGGAGGCGGGGCCTTGGGGTCAAGTCTCCGTTTTGCTTTTGCTACTGTCCAGGATGGCTACATCCCATGAGTAGGCCATTATAAAATGTACCCGGAAAACTGGACAGCCCAATAAGGTGGAAAGACAGCCCTGGCCCATGTTAACAAAATGGGCGAACAGGAGGGCTGCGATGCCGGATCGACAGAAACGCTTCACGGGAGAATCCAAGAGCAAACTCGCCGTAGAGGCCATCAAGGGACAACGGACATTGGCGGAGATCGCCGACGAGTACGGGGTGCATCCCAACCAGATCACAGAGGGGCCGGACTTACAGGTCTTCCGGCTTGAGTCCGGTACATC
This sequence comes from Desulfobacteraceae bacterium, assembly GCA_021372635.1. Taxonomy (GTDB): domain Bacteria; phylum Desulfobacterota; class Syntrophobacteria; order Syntrophobacterales; family Syntrophobacteraceae; genus JAJFUA01. Next base: position 1,574 of record JAJFUA010000012.1, read on the forward strand.
TGGCAATCCTTGCGAGCATCTTGAGACCGATTTCCTCGTGGAGAGAGACGGGGACGCCCATGCGGTGCGCGGTTGCGCCGCACGGGGTCGGACCAAACCAATAGCCCGATTCTTAAGCGAATAATCCAAAAAGCACGCCTCTATTCTCGTTTGGGATTCTGTTTTCGTGGCTGGAATCGGGTTCCATGCCCGCCTTGTATCACTGTATGGACAATGTAAATCCGCCGCGAGCGTTTTCCGGATGATGCCCCCTGTGGAATTCGTCCTCCTTTCGCAACACTGTTGCCATTGCCTTGAATTCATGCCAATAGTAATATTTGAAACTCCTGTGATATTCACCATGTACCCGTACCAAAGTGTTCGAAGAGCCGGGGCATTCCATTCGGGCCGCTTCATTATGCAGAGCCTGTCGGCACTGTGCCCCCTCGGAAATGTCATTTTCTCACTCCAGGAGAGTGGCGCCCGCCCATGATCGCCAAGACCTACACCTGCAGCCTGCTCGGAATCGACGCCATCCTCGTCGAAGTCGAGGTGGACATATCCTCCGGACTTCCCAATTTCTCCACCGTCGGCCTTCCCGACAACATCGTCCGGGAAAGCAAGGACCGGGTGAAGTCGGCCCTGCAGAACAGCGGCTACGATTTTCCCATGGAGCGGATCACGGTGAACCTCGCTCCGGCGCACCTCAAAAAGGAAGGAGCCGGGTTCGATCTCCCCATTGCGCTGGGGATTCTGGCGGCCATGGGCATCCTGAACCCGAAGGAAGCCGAGCGGATGGTCTCGGTCGGGGAACTCTCCCTGGACGGCCGGATCAAGCCCATCACCGGAAGCCTTCCCATGGCCATCCAGGCGAGGGCCCGCGGATACGAAAAGATGCTCTTCCCCACCGGGAACGGTCCCGAAGCGGCGGTGGCCGACGGCCTGTGCGTGCTTCCCGTGAACCACCTGGCCGAAGTGGTGAATTATCTCAACGGAAGGGAGTCGATCGAGCCGGTCGGCTTCAACCGGGAAGCGGCCTGGAACCGCCACAATCCGGATGAGTTGGATTTCGACGAAGTAAAAGGCCAGGAACACACCAAGCGGGGATTGGAAGTGGCCGCGGCGGGCGGGCACAATGCCCTGATGGTCGGGCCCCCCGGTTCCGGAAAGACCATGCTCGCGCAGCGCCTGCCCGGAATTCTCCCGGCGCTGAGCTTCGAAGAAGCCCTGGAGACTTCCAAGATCTTCAGCGTGGCGGGCCTCCTGCAAAATGCCCCGCTCATGGTCCGCAGACCCTTCCGCTCCCCCCAC
>JAJFUA010000022.1 GCA_021372635.1 Desulfobacteraceae bacterium
GATGGCATGTTCCGCCGTGGTGATTACGTTTCCCTCGGGCGTGTTCATGACCACGATCCCGCGTTTGCTCGCATGAGCTATATCCACATTGTCCAGGCCGATGCCGGCCCGGGCGACGACTTTCAGGTTCTCCGCCGCATCGATCACGTCCGCGGTGACCTTTGTGGCGCTGCGGATCACCAGTCCATCGAAATCCTTGATAACCTGGCGAAGTTCATCAGGTGTCAGGCTCGTGTTCACCACCACTTCCAGTTCCGGTACGTTCTTCAACTTTTCAATACCTGACTTAGCCAGGTTGTCACTGACCAAAACCTTCATCTACCCCCTCCAGAAAAACTCCATTCCGTTGCATGAACAACGCTGTTGAAAGAGTGAAATGCACAGAAACTCACAGCTTCTTCTCCGCCTTCTTCAGCTCCGCGTCGATAATCTCCTTGAAGCGTTCGAAGGGATATCCCCCGACGACGATCTTGCCATTGATAATATACGCGGGAATACTGGTGATTCCCGTCTTGTTGGCTCCTTCGACGTCTCTGTCCACGGCAGTCTTGTACCTGCCGCTTTCCAGGCACTGTTTGAACCGCTCGACATCCAGCCCGAGTTCTTCGGCGGACTTGATGAGCTGTCCGCGCTTCAACTCCTCTTTGGCTGTGTAGAGAGCGTCCTGGTATTCCCAGAACTTGTTCTGCTCGCCGGCGCATCGCGCCGCCTGTGCCGCTTCGTGAGCGTACAGGTGTTTCCTCAGCGGGTAATCCTTGAACACCCATCTCACCTTCCCCGCATAGGCCTCCCTGACCTTCCGGATCGTTTCATGGCTGTCGCGGCAGACCGGACACTGGTAGTCCGAATACTGCACGATGACCACGGGCGCATCGGAAGGCCCGAGCGACTGGCTGCCTTCAACGTTCACCCTGGCAAGCCTCATCTGCGGCTCCCGGATATGGATCGCAACGCCGTATTTCGGCCACAGGCCCCTGCTGTACTTCACGACCTCTTCGTATTTCTTCTGCTGCTCGATCTGCGCCCTGACCCTGTTCCTGAGATCTTCCCGCGGTCCCGTCCAGCCCCGGTACCTGTCGAGGTTCTGCTCGATGTTCCTGTCGATTTCCTCATCGTCGACCTTCACTCCGTCGGCCAGGATTACCCTGTTGACCAGGTTCTCGGGGGAGACTCCCCGTTGCGCCGCCTCCTTGTTGATCACCTTCTCCATGATGATCTGTTCCAGCCGATCCATCTTCATCCGGTAGATCGCCTTGTCGTAATCCAACAAGGGGCCGGCCAGAGGCACCTCCACCTCGTCGAACGAAATGGCTTCCTCCCCGACGGCCGCGGCGCCCTCGGCCACGTTTGACGCCCCGGCGGCGCTCGGGCCGTTTTCGTAAGGAATCCAGGACACGGAGAGGACAAGCATCAGGAGTGCCGTGGTGGACATCTGCCAGAACCGGCTCTTTTGGAAGGCGAAGGCGGCGATCGCAAGCACCACGATCAGATTGGCAGCACAAAAAGCGCAGAACATCTGCCGGGAGAGCATGATCCAGACGAGAGATGCCTCCACGCCCAGGCCGGCGGCCGCGACCCAGAAAAACAGGCGGTCCAGGCGAAACAGGACAAAGATGAGAAGTATGTAGAAGCAACCTCCCCAAAGCCACACGGGCAGGTGAAAGAGGGTGAACCGGGCACTGTCGCTGCAGGCGCTGGAGGTGCTGAAGCAAAAGGACTGGAGCCAGGGAAACCGGTCCACCAGCCCGGTCAGGGCGGCTATCCCAAAACCCGCGAAGCTCAAAACCAGCAGAAAAATGAATCGCGTTCTTTGCTGCATACCCCTCCAGTGACATCCGCACTTCGGCGGCGGGAAGCCGACGAAAGCGGCCCGTATCCGGCAGTAGTCTCCGGAATTCGCAGTCTCTGAAGCATCCGTTTCCTAGCGGCCTTTACCACCCGCCATGCTTTTCCTCTTCTTCTCCACTTCCTTCAAAACCTGGTCGATCTCTTCGATCTGCTGCGGGGAACTCTTCAGGAGCGGCTTCGCCTTCGTATAGTGAAAATGGGCGGCCTTCCAGTCGCATTTGCGCGCATAATACCGCCCCAGGTGCAGGTGCGCTTCCCCGATACGGTTCACCTGCCCCAGAACAATTCCCATCTGGTAGTCGATCTCCGGAAATGAGGGCGCCATCGCCTCGATCCTCGACAGGTGATCCAGCGCCTCCTCGCGCTGTCCCTGCTCCTGCAAGACGAGCGCCAGCCGGTAGTGCGGGATGGTACCCGACTGGTCGAGGGCGAGTGCCGACCGCAAAACGCTCCTGGCGTCATCGAACTTGCCCTGCTGCATGTACGCGGCACCCAGGGTGCTCAGGACAAACGGGCTGTCCGACTTTTTTCGCGCCGCGTCGCGCAGGTATGTAACCGCCTCTTCGAATCTGCCCTCCCGGAGGGCGAGACGCCCCATACCGTAGCTGGCGATCGCATCGCCTTTTTTCGCCGCCGGCCCGAAACGCTCGGCGGCCGCCTTGGGATCGGCGTACTGGGCGATCATGGAAGCCTGCATGACCGGAAAATCTCCGAGGCTTTCAGCGCGCGCCTTCTTCCCGGTCCGCCGTTCCTTCTGGACCATCTGCTGCAGGTACTGAATGCGGTCTCCCACTCCGGGGTGGGTCATCAGGTATGACGGAATTCTCGAATTGGTCAGGTACTGCTGCTTCTGGCTCAGCTTGCCCATCATGCTGACCATGTCCTCGGGCGGATAACCGGCCTCGCACAGCAGGCGAAACCCCATCTGGTCGGCCTCTTCCTCGTTCTCCCGGCTGTACTTCAGGGCCGCCGTCTGCGCGCCCGCAGCGCTTCCCATGGCCAGCGCACCCGCTCCGGCCCCTCCCAGAAAGATCCCGGCCAGAATTCCGGCCAGGGAGGCCACGCTCAGGATTTTCTGGTTGTCCATCTGCCGGTATATGTGACGGGCGTTGATATGCGACAGTTCGTGGGCGAGAATGCTCGCCAGTTCCCCCTCGGACGTCATCATCTCCATCAGGCCGCGGTAGATGAAGATATAGCCGCCGGGGATGGCGAAGGCGTTCGGGACCGGCTGGTTGACGATGAAAAATTGAAACTGGTAGGTGGTCGTGCCCAACTGCCGCGCGATCCGGTTACCCACGGAATTGACGTAGGTAATCGCTTCGCCGTCCTCGATGAGCGGCATGCGCTGGTGTATCTGTTCCAGTATGGCGGCGCCGAGCTTTTTTTCGTCACTGAGGCTGAACGCCCAGCTCCTGCGCGGGGAAAACAGGGGCAGCGAAGAGATGAAAAAAGCCGCCGTGAACAGCACCACCAATCTTTGCCAACGATGAAATCGCGATGGGAACATCATCAGTCCCTTCCCTGCGGGCCTCAGCCATCCGTAGTTTCGGCCTTTTCCTCAACGCGAAGCTTGCTCGCTTCGGACCAGAGGCTTTCCAGGTCGTAAAACTGGCGGACGGGTTCATAAAAGATATGGACGATCACGTCACCGTAATCCATGAGGATCCACTGCCCTTCACGCACCCCTTCGACCCCGAGCGGCTTGATGCCGTAATCCCTCAGGCTCGTCTCCAGGTTATCCGCAAGCCCCTGGACCTGGCGGCTCGATTTGCCGCTGCAGATGATGAAATAGTCCGCAAAAGAGGAAAATGCCGCCACGTCCAGCAGCACGAGGTCGACCGCCTTGAAGCGTATGGCTTCCTGGGCGCAGAAAAACGCCTTGCTTCGTCCGTCCAAAGGCTCTTCGGGTCGTTCCGTTTCCCGGCTTTGCCCGGTTGGTTTTCCGTCTTTTGTCTTGGGCATATGTTCGTCCACCTCATTTTCGTCAGGATTGGGGATATTCCGTCCTGTACAGTTCATTTTCGTGAATATAACGCATGATTTCCGGGAGAACCAGATATCTTATGGACCGCCCCCGGGCCACCAGCCGGCGGATATCGGTCGAGGAAATGGCAAGGCAGGAGTTCCTGAGGTAATG
>JAJFUA010000043.1 GCA_021372635.1 Desulfobacteraceae bacterium
TCATGGTCATCGTATCGTCTCTGCGCGCCAGTCTGCGGAAGGTGGACATCTACGTCTCCCAGGAAGTGCTCTACAATTCCCTCACGCTGGTGGTCGCGGGCGTCTACCTGCTGGCGCTGGGCGTGGCCGCAAAGGTTTCCACCTATTTCGGCCTCGGGGAAGCCCTTCTGCACAACGCATTCTTCGCGTTCCTGCTCTTCCTGGGCATTGCCGTCATCCTGCTTTCCGATCATGTGCGGCAGGAAGTCCGGCGCTTCGTCCATCGGCATTTTCGCCGCCCGCTGTACGACTATCGCCAGATATGGCAGATCTTCACCGAGAGAACCGGTTCCCTCTTCGAAATCCGCGATCTGTGCGCCGCGACGGCGAAAACGGTGTCCGAAACGTTCGGCGTTTCCTCCGTTTCCCTCTGGCTGCTCGACGCGAACCAGGAGCGGCCGTCTCTCGGCGGCTCGACGGCCCTTTCGGTCTCCCGGCACGGAGAACTGAAGGATCTGGAGCGCGAAATCGGCGTGCTGATGATCACCATGCGCGGCAAACCGATGCCCCTGGACCTGCACCGCCCCGACTGGGGAACTCCGCCGGAAGACGGGGAGCCGGCCGGCGTTCCATCCCCCCCGGACGCGACCATTCGCTACTGCGTGCCGCTCAGCGTCGGAGGCGAATTCCTGGGGCTGATGACCCTGAACGACCGGATGACGCGGGAACCGTTCACTCCGGAAGACTTCGACCTGCTCAAGACCATCGCCGACCAGGCGGCCGGCATGCTTCTCAACCACAGGCTCTATGAAAGCCTGGGGCGTGCGAGGGAGATGGAGGCTTTCCAGACTCTTTCGACCTTCTTCGTGCACGACCTGAAGAACATCGCCTCGACGCTTTCCCTCACCCTGGACAATCTGCCCCTCCACTACGACAACCCGGAATTCCGCAGCGACGCTCTGCGGATCATGTCGAAAAACCTGGAAAAAATCCGCACGATGTGCAGCCGCATGTCCCAGCTCAACCACAAGTTCGAACTGAGCCTTGCGCCGTGCGATCTGAACGAACTCGTGGAGACGGCCCTGGCCGGGCTGGGAGGGCTGGAGGATCACCCCGTTGAAACCATTCTCGGCAGTGTGCCCGAAATTTCTATTGACCGGGAGCAGATACACAAGGTATTGGTTAACCTGATTCTGAACGCTTTCGAAGCCTCGTCGAACGGCACCGCCGTCCGGATTGCCACTGAAGAGGAACGCGGCTACGCGGCCCTGTCGGTAAGCGATGGGGGCTGTGGCATGTCCGGAGAATTCATGGAAAAGCATCTTTTCCACCCATTCAAGACCACCAAGGAGCGCGGGCTGGGCATCGGTCTCTACCACTGCAAGATGATTGTCGAGGCGCACAAGGGAAGAATCGAAGTGGAAAGCATGGAAGGCGTCGGAACGACTTTCCGCGTACTGCTGCCCGTTTCGGGAGCCGGGGTTCACGATGGAAAAGCCTAAACTCCTGATCGTTGAAGATGACGAGGACATACAGCTATCCATGAAATGGGCGCTCGGCTCGGAGTACGCCCTGCACTTCGCGACGGACCGGCAGAGCGCCCTGAACGTGTTCAAGAGCGAGCACCCGGCCATGATCACGCTGGATCTTGGCCTCCCACCCCATGCGAGAAGCACGGAAGAGGGTTTTCTGACTCTCTCCGATCTGCTCCATGAAGACCCTCTCGCGAAGGTGATCATCGTCACGGGTCAGGACGAAAAGGAAAACGCCATCAAGGCCGTCGGCAACGGCGCTTTCGACTTTTTCTGCAAGCCGGTGCAGGTGGAGGAGATCAAGGTCATCCTGCGCCGCGCGCTTCGGGTACACCAACTGGAAAACGAGCACCGGGAGCTGCAGTCCAAGATCGCCGGCAAGGTTTTCGACGAAATTATCGGGACCAGCCCCCAGATGCAGGAGGTATTCGGGTCCATCGAAAAGGTGGCCGGAACGGAAGTCCCCGTTCTGATCCTCGGCGAGAGCGGAACGGGCAAGGAACTGGTCGCCCGGGCCATCCACCGCAGGAGCGCCCGCAAAGACGGGCCGTTCATCGCCATCAACTGCGCCGCCATCCCGGAAAATCTCCTGGAAAGCGAACTCTTCGGACACGAGAAGGGAGCGTTCACCGGCGCGCACGCCATGCGAAAGGGCCGGGTGGAAATGGCCCAGGACGGCACCCTCTTCCTGGATGAAATCGGGGACCTTCCCCTTCCCCTCCAGTCAAAGCTCCTGCGATTCCTTCAGGAACACTCCATCGAGAGGATCGGCGGCCGCAGGGACATCCCGGTCGATACCCGGGTCCTGGCGGCGACGAACCGCAATCTGCTCCAGGCGATGCATGAGAACCGGTTCCGTGAGGATCTCTACTACCGCCTCGCCGTAGTCTCCATTCAACTGCCGGCGCTTCGGGAAAGAGAAGGCGACGTGATGCTCCTGGCCACCAGCTTTCTCCAGAA
>JAJFUA010000047.1 GCA_021372635.1 Desulfobacteraceae bacterium
GGTCCATATGGGTGAGCGCGATGTGCACCTTGACGGGGCCCGCCTGCACGTTCGAAAGGATGTTGATTTTTCCCCGCACCACCTGGGCGCACTTGCGGGCGTTTTCCGGGAGTTCATGGAGCAGGGCGGGGCCGTTCAATGCCACGACGACCGTTGCTTCGCGCTTTTCGAACAAGGGCTTCCAGAGCTTCAGAAGGGCGATTCTGGCCTGCCGGAAGGTGTTGTTGAGCAACGGCGCGGGGATCTCCATGACCAGGGCTCTCGTGCCGAGGTAGATCTGGAGGAGCGGATCGACGGTGTAGCTTGGATAGAAACGGTTGGCCTGGCCCCGCCAGTCCGTAAAGTTGTCTATGAGAACGCTTTTGCCGCTTCCCGCTTCCCCCATGACGATAAAGGCCCGGTAGGTCTGTATCGCCCGCCGGAAATTTCGGGGGATCTGCGCGAGAAATCGTTTCCACGCCTTTTTCAGGCTGGAGCGCGGCATGTGCTCCTGCTTATCCAGCAAGCCGCCCGGCACGTGCTTCCGGATGTTGAGCCTGCCGGGGGCGAAACCGGTTCGACGGCGCAACACGAGGAATACGAGCAGAAGCAGGAGGGCCGCCACGAAAAGGGCGGCGAGATAGTACGGCCAGTACTCCCACTTCAGATAATGCGATACATAAGGCTTGGCCAGGATATCTTTGGCAGGTATGGCCAGAACATCTTTGGCAGCGTCCATATTTGCTTCCGCCCCCTCCATCTGGTTCTATTCGAAAACCATCGGTCTTCTTCGAGGATCGGCCGCCCCGGCGCAAATTCACCGGGGCACTTCGGGGCGGAGACGCACAGGGGGAGGTCGGAACTTTCCCCGCTTCTGCCGTCCCCGCACTGTTTCTCAGGCCGGAAGAGGGCTGCCGATGGGGTCGTCCGGCTCCGGAGCCTGGTCCTGGCCCGCGGCGGATTCCTCAGCCGGGACCGGTTCCGTCTCCCGGTCCGGCCCGCCGTCCTGCCGAATGAGCAGCGCGCCGTCCTGGACGGTGATCGAAACCGTATGCCCGTCGGTGACCTTGCCGGCGATCATGTCCTCCGCCAGGGGGTCCTGCACCTTCGCCTGGATCACTCTCTTCAGAGGTCTTGCGCCGTAGACCGGGTTGAAACCGGCTTCGGCCAGGAACGTCCTGGCTTCATCGGACACCTCGATCCGGATGTCCCGGTCGGCAACCAGGCTCTGCAGCCGCTTGAGCTGGATCTCCACGATGGGGATCATCGCCTCCGCGGTAAGCTGGTTGAAAATCAGGATATCGTCCAGGCGGTTGAGAAATTCCGGGCGGAAGTGCCCGCGCACGGCTTCCATGATCGCATGGTTCATGAGCTGTTTTTCTTCCTCCGTCTCGACGGGTTCTATCTTTTCCGATCCCAGGTTCGAGGTCATGAGGATGATGGTGTTGGCGAAATTGACCGTATTCCCCTGGCCGTCCGTCAGGCGCCCGTCGTCCAGGACCTGGAGAAAAAGATTGAACACGTCCGGGTGAGCCTTTTCCACTTCGTCGAGCAGAATGACGCTGTAAGGTTTGCGCTTGACCTTGTTCGTCAACACTCCCCCCTCTTCGTAGCCGACGTAGCCCGGAGGCGCTCCCGTGAGACGCGCCACGGAGTGCTTTTCCATGAACTCGCTCATGTCGATGCGCACCAGGCAGCGTTCGTCGTCGAACATGAACTGCGCGAGGGTCTTTGCCAGTTCGGTCTTGCCCACACCGGTCGGGCCGAGCATGAGGAAGGAGGCGATGGGGCGGTTGGGGTCCTGGACCCCGGCGCGCGCACGCCGGACGGATTTCGCGATGATGGCCAGCGTTTCGTCCTGCCCCACCACCCGCTTGCGCAGGAGGTCTTCCAGGCCGAGCAGCTTTTCCTTTTCGGAACTCATCATCTTGGAAACGGGAATACCCGTCCACCGGGAAACCGTTTCCGCGACTCCCTTTTCGTCCACACACTGCTGGCCGGTGCCGTCCCGGGAGATGTCCACGTCGGCAAAATCGGCGAGTATCTTTTCCGCGGCGGGAATGACCTTGTACTGAAGCTCCGCGACGCGGGAAAAATCTTCCTCCCGCACCTTCTGCTCCATTTCACGCTTCGCTTCTTCCAGCTTCTTCTTGGCCTCCTGCACTTCCGTGTGGGCTTTCTTTTCCCGTTCCCACTTTTCGGTGAGGCTTCCGCTCTTTTCCTTCAGTTCCTCCAGTTCGCTCGACAGAACAGCGACACGCTCTTCCGCCTGCTTGTCCGTCTCGTCTTTGAGGGCGCGCAGTTCGATTTCCCTCTGCACGATCTGCCTGTCGATCCTGTCGATTTCCTCCGGCTTCGAACTCAGGGCGATCCGGGTGGTGGCGGCCGTCTGGTCGATGAGATCGATCGCCTTGTCCGGCAGGAATCGGTCGGTGATGTACCGGGAGGAGAGCTTCGCTGCCGCGAGAAGAGCCGAGTCGGCGATCCTGACGCCGTGATGGACCTCGTATTTTTCCTTGATGCCTCGCAGGATGGAGAGCGTGTCGTCCAGGGAGGGCTCATCCACGAGCACCGTCTGAAAACGGCGCATCAGCGCTGCGTCTTTTTCGATGTGCTTTCGATATTCTTCTATCGTGGTGGCCCCGATGCAGCGAATCTCTCCGCGGGACAGGGCCGGTTTGATGAGGTTCGAGGCATCCATCGCGCCTTCGGACGATCCGGCGCCCACGAGCGTGTGGATTTCGTCGATGAAGGTGATGACGTTGCCCGCGCCGGCAATTTCTTCGAGCACGCGTTTGAACCGCTCCTCGAATTCCCCCCTGTATTTGGCGCCCGCGATCAACTGCCCCAGGTCCAGGGCGAGCACGGAACAATGCTTGAGGTCTTCCGGCACCTGCCCCTGGACGATTCGCTGGGCAAGCCCTTCCACGATGGCCGTTTTTCCCACGCCCGGCTCTCCGATGACGATGGGGTTGTTCTTGAGCCTTCTGCACAGGATCTGTATGGCCTGGCGGATTTCGTCGTCTCTGCCGATGACGGGGTCCAGTTCCCCGTTGCGCGCTCTTTCCGTCAAGTCCCTGGTATACTTGGCAAGATACTCGAACTCGCCCGGTGCGCTCTCCGCCGACTTGAACTTTCCTTTGGGGGGTTCCCTGAGAAGGGAGACGAATTTGTCTTTCTGCACCCCGGCCTCGGTGAAGACGGCCTGAATTTCCTCGAGTTCCAGCATTCCCAGGAGGACATGGTTGATTCCGATATATTTTTCTCCCAGGCTCGTCGATGCGTCCTGGGCGCAGATGAACACCTTTTCGAGATCACGGTTGATGGGCGTCTGCTGGCTGTCCAGATGGGCCTTGGGCTGTGTCAGAAGCTGGCCTTCCACCCTGGCGCTGAGTGTTTCCATGTTTCCACCCGCCTGCTCCACGTAGACCCGGGCAGGGCTGCCCGGCTGCTCCAGTAAACCATAGACCAGATGCCATGGAGTGACCCAGCGATGCTCCTTCTTGACCGCAATCCGGCAGGCCCTCTCGATAGCATCTTGCGCGTTCGAGCTGAACTTTTCGATGATCACTTCTCGCTCTCCTTCGTCAGACAGGTGATGGAATGGCCCACACGATCGTGTTCAACGGCTGAATCCGCAAAATCCGCCCGCCCCGTGCAATGCGGCTGAGGCGAAAGAACGGCCGGTGCAACCCGCACGGTTGAAGGTGCTTCTGTAGCTTGTCTTTGCCGCTCAAACGGGAAGGAATCGCCCTCACTAGAGTTGCACCGTGAATTGCCCGGCCAGGTTGATTTTGATCACTCCGCCCCACATGCACATCAGGATGCTCGAATCCGTCAGCGCAGGGAACGATCCAAGCAGAACCGTGGGCTTTCCGGGCACCCACGGCGCCACGGTAACGGGCACGCACGGCATCGGCGTCAGTACTCCGAGAGCGGCGGCGGTGGCGGCCGCCACGGCGGGATTGGAAGGAGTCGTGCACATGCCGAAAGGCATCACGTTGAGGAACGGCTTGTTGTCCATGATGGTTGCAGCGAACTGCGTCACCATCACCTTGTTCGTCGGGAGTACCATCAGCGTGGATGGAGCCATCCCGAAGCAGCATTGGAGCAATGCCCCCCCTGTTACGAGAAATCCCATCGTCAGAACCCCTCGAATACATTGCTAAGGTCGAAATACAGGACACGCGCCTCCAGTATTGTGTCAGGCAAACAGCGTTGAGTTGCGCACGATTTCCCTCTCGCACGACAATATCCGTTCCCCGGAGGGATGGGAACCCTCAGCGCAACAGCAATGGTGCTGAGCAAATACCATACCACCCCATCAACCCCTGAAGGCCGAACGAGGACGACCGCCCCCCCGCTGCCACAGCTCCACGCATCTGCTTCGCCCTTCCCCATTGGCATGCCGGGATATTGTTTTCTTCATTTTGGTTCGAAATCATGGAAACGCGCACAACATACATTTTTCCGAGAATGAATACAAGGAAGAGTAGGTGCTCAAAGGTGTTTGAAGCACAAAAAAACCGCCTGCTTGGAAGGCCCAGGGCAGAAAATGCTGAAGTATTCAGCAAAGGTCATTAGAAGTTGCACAACTCTCCAGCCTTGCTGGATTTCTAAGCCCTTATTCCCTATCTCTCCACCGGATGTCGCAGGTACTCGTGAATCATACATCAGTCGGGATCGGAACGCTTTTTGCAACTATCTCATGTCTTCCGGGCACATTGATATATTTCTTTCTTTGTTTATCGCCACCATTGATGGAATATGCGGTTGCGTAGACCGCCGGTTTTCGATGCGCGGGCCGGCGAAACGGGACAACTCAGCAAGGAGACGGGCAAATGCCTTCGAGGACAGACCAGTTGATCGAGAGTATTTCCAAAAACGAAGCCTTTACGGCGAAATGGCCTTACGATCCGAAGAAGCCGCTGGATTCCTTGCCGTGGTATCCCGTGTGGCTGGGCAAGCAGGCACGGCTGATGGAAACGGTCGCTGGAACGGACGACAAGAACGTTATCCTGGACTTCTGCGTGATCCTGGATCTGAACAAAGGCTTCATGGATTTCCTTGCGGACAACAGAATTACCCACAACGATATCGTAGAATACGCCTTTATGGGGTTCCCCGAAGAAGAGAAGAAAAACATCTTCCGGTTATACCGGATCTGGATTGACGATCAGTTTGAGTTGATCACCGATGTGCTGGAAGAGGAGCGGGTGCAGAAAGGGCTCGGAGCCGAGGGCCGGGAGCACATGCGGGCCAACCTGGCCGAACTGGAGCGGGTGATCGCCGGCGGGCAGGAGAAGAAGGGCGAAATCCGGAAGCAGGGGGAAAGCCTGGATGAGGTGAAGGCGAAGATCCTCAAGGACCTCGGACTCGGCTGGAAGCCGAAGGATACGAGCCCTGAAAAACTCGAGAAAGAACTCGACCGTCGCATAAAGAGTTTCGAAGCCGATCTGGCCAAACGGGAAAAGGAAGAGAAGGCGACCGTCGTTCCGAAAGGTTTCAAAGGCACCCTGGAGGACTATGCCAAACTGGCGCATGCCCAGTGCGAATCCGTTGCGGGACAGATTCACAGGCTGTTGACATGGAAGGACGAACTGCTGACGCAGACGCTGCACGTGCTGAATGCCCGCGAAAGCGCCTCGCAGGTGCAGGCGCAGGGGAAGAGCCTTCTTCAGGCGGCCAAGAAAGGGGTCGATGAACATATCGCCGAAGTCTCCAAGAGCAAGAAGGGACTCGACAGCTATCTGACCTCGACCCGCTCCGGGGTCCAGGACGAGATGGAACGCCTCTACGCGGAACTCAATCCCCTGCTGAACGACATTGCCGAACTCAACAACGAGATCCTGGTCCACAAAAGCCTGCTTTCCCGCGTGAACGGGTTTGGAGAAGATCAGTACACCCGGATATCGAAGCCGCTGCTCGAAAGGCTGGTCAAGGACAAGGAGAGCAGGCTCGAAGCGATGTATAACCGCAAGGACGAGATCTTCCTCCGGATCGGGCACCTTCAGGGCAGGTTGAACACTCTCAAGACCACCTACGAAGAGCAGCTTGCCGACGAGAGGGAGTTCGAGGAGACGGCGAAGCACCAGTTGAACCTGTTGAAGCAGATCCCGCGCATCGAACAGGCGCTCAACATCTATTGCTCCTCCTACAAGGGGTCTTTCCCCCTGTTCCTTTACGTGGGCAGTTTCATCCGGGGGGACGGCGATATCGTCCAGTCGCCGTCACTGCTCGGCAAGGGCATGGATCTGCTCTTGAAACTTCCCATGGTGGGAGGGGGCCTGACGGATATCGAAAAATGCAAAGCCTACGATACGGGCAGCATGAATCTGTCCCTCAAGCTGGGCCTGTCCGTCGGAGTCGACGGAGGGTTTGTCGCCAAAGCCGGTCTGGCTGTGGAGTACAATGCCGGGATGATGGTGGAGGACGACCGGGTGTTTAAGACCGTATCCGAGTTTGCCTTGAAGGCGGCGGCGAAATTCGAGATCCCGGAATTCTTCGAGGTTGGACTGGAACTGGAAATCGCCAAGTGGAAGGGAGGCTTCACCTTCCAGGATCACTATCACTGGGCGGCATGGCTGGCTGCCCGGTGGGGCCATTTCTGCGCCAGGGCGCGGGCCTGCGACGTCTACCTGAGCAAGTCGAACATCGGTCCCGACCATCGTCCCGACCAGAAGGCCCTGGCCGAACTGGACCGTCTCACGGAACAGATTCTGAACGACAACGAGATGATTCAGACCGTCTATGCGGAGATTCGCCAGTACCTCGATTACCCGGTGATTCGGAGCAAACAGAGCGGCTTTTTCGAATCCGGAAAGCTGAACATGAAGCTGCTGGGATTGGAGGTGGAGACGGAGGGGGACTTCCGGCCCGCGGAACCGGACATGATGATCGTGGAATACGAACGTGGCAAGGCCGTGGAATACGAAGCCGCCTACAGCACCTGGTCGGCCGGCGGTTCCATCTCCCTGGCGGGCTATACCGTCGCCATCAGCTACCAGAAGACCGACGAATGTCCGATTTCCCAGCAGAACGGGATCGTCATCAACGTGCAGTTCAGCCCGGTCCCTCCGGTGGAAACCTGGGTGGCCCTTTTCGACATATTCATGGGAGTGCTGACCGGGACCGGGGATATCAAGGCCAGGGTGAGCAAGCTTTTTACGGAAACCTTCAAGCTCGCTCTTCAGACCGTCATCAAGAAGTTTGCGGCCGATTATATCCTCGAAAAAACCAAGATCATGGAATTCAACTTCTACATCAGCCAGGGTACTCCCGTCCTGCAATACGTGCGAACGCGCGTCGAGTTCGGAAAATCGTTCGAGACCAGCGTACCGGTGTATGAGTTCATTTACGTCGATCTTGGAGCGGAATTCAAGTATGCCCGGACGTTCGGCGAGGGGCTGGGCTACAAGTCCATCAGTTACCACCAGTACGTCCACCACGGTTTTATGGGAATTCCCAGGCAGCGTCAGCCGATGGGGAAGCAGGTCTATACCCTGCGCCCCGATTCGATGTCCGGCGAGGAACTCTGGAAAAAATACGTCGATGCGCACAAGCACGATATCTGGCACCTGTTCCTGTCGATCGGAACGAACCAGCAGACGGTGCGCAAGGAACTGGCGGAATTCAGCGCCAAGACGGAAGCGCGGCAGTTGATCTCCCTGTGCGAGGACAGGGCGGCGAGCGGCCGGTACAAGCTTCCGGGCGAAGGTTTGATCTCCTACATCCCCGGCTTCTTCGGCGCCGTCGGGCAGGTGAATACGATCCTGATCAAACATCTCACGGTGGCCAAGAACCAGTCCGGTTTCGAAGAAATAGGCCCGGCTTTCAACGCCATCCTGCCTGCCTTCAACAGCATGCTCGAGGCGGAATACCGGCACATCAAGCAGCATGAGGAATCCGAGAAGAAAGCGCGCTTCAAGCGGGTCAATCCGCCCCCCAAGACCGTCACGGAGGAAGTCGGGGAAATCTTTCAGGCCCGCGACGACGTGATGTTCTTCGATATCGGCTGGGCGTCGCAGTTGCAGCAGGAAACCGGGAAGGACATGAAGTCCTGCGTCAAGTGTTTGAAGGATGTCAAGGATTACGACGACGCCAGGGAGGCGCTGCTGGCTCCGATCATTCCGACCGCCTACTGGGTGGACGACAAGGACGTTTCCAGTTGCACGAGCTGCAGGAAGACGATTCAGCCGGGTGTTTTCAGTACCAACAAGCACCATTGCCGCATTTGCGGGGGGATCTTCTGCGACGCCTGCTGTCCTTCCCGCGCGGTGCCCGCGGTCGTCAGCAAGAGCAAGATCCGGGTGTGCAGGAAATGCGTCGCGTGGCTGAATTCGGGTGTCGATCTGGCCGCCCTGGTCAGCCGGCCCAAGCCGAAAATCGATTCCGGGGCATTGAAAAAGCCCAAAGCGCTTCCGAACGTGAAGACGGTGTCCCAGACGGGAACCGGCCCGAAGCCGAAGTTGCAGAAGGTTCCGGTGGAGGGCGGCAATTCCGGCTTGTCGGGCAAGGGGTCGCTTCTTTCCGTGAAGAAGGAACCTCCGAAGCCCTTCACGCCCAAGGAATCCAAGGGTAAAAAACCGGAGACCGCGAAGGGGGGGAAGCCCGGAAAACCCGGCGCGGAGGAATGGTACAGCGACGACCATATCAACTGGCTGATGAATCATTACCTGGCGGGCCGGCAGGATACGTCCGTCGTTGCCGGGATAAGCGCGCACCTGCACGGCGGCGGAACGCTCCGCGAAAACCTGCAGGCCTGCCTGGAAGACGCCTTCCTGAGAGGCCAGAACCAGATGGTCGTTCCGATCAACATCCATGAAAACCACTGGGTGGGCGTTCACATCCGGTTCGTCGGCGACAATTTTCTGGCTCCGCGGATTCTCCACGTCGATCCGCAGGGCAACGATCCGA
The DNA here is from genome assembly GCA_021372635.1 of Desulfobacteraceae bacterium. Taxonomy (GTDB): domain Bacteria; phylum Desulfobacterota; class Syntrophobacteria; order Syntrophobacterales; family Syntrophobacteraceae; genus JAJFUA01. Next base: position 8,896 of record JAJFUA010000047.1, read on the forward strand.
CCGCCGATGTCGTAAGCGCGCTGACGCAGATCTTTCCGCGGGGGACGTTGAACGTGAGCCACACGCGCTACCAGGTGCAGGGGGACGGAATCAACTGCGGACCATGGACGGTGGCCCTGCTCGAATATCTCGCCAAACACGACGGCGCCGCGCCGACTGCGGGCGCCATCAACATTGCCGCACGCCGCAGGCAGGACACGGCTCTGCTGTGAGGGCCGGGTTTGAGCGGCGAACCGATTCGGGTGCTCGTCCCGATCTTTAGTCGCGCAGATTGTCCGCGTGGTCCGGCGGTTTTTTCTCCGGGCCACGGGCAATCTGCGGTTTGCCCACCGAGAACTGCCATGGCTTTCCTTCATACCGGCCGGGGCATGCAGATGCCCGGCCGAACCCACCTTGGGCCGCGTTCCATCCCGACTGCACGACGCCGGATTCGTGTTTACCTTCAGTATAGATGAGCGGACAGAATGGAACCGGAAATGCCGGGATTGCGGGAACGGCATCCGGACATTCCGAAGGCGGAAGGGCGCAAAAGGGCTGACATTCTGAACCACCGGGCGCGGTCTCTGGCAGCGCCTTCCGTGTTGCGCAGGCCGATCGAGCAAGGGAAACCGGCACTCGCCCGCGTTTGCCGCAGACAGCAATCGCTGACCGAGGAGCGAAACATGCAGGATTGGAATGCGATCATAACCGTTCGCGACAGAGGTTTCAAAAGGGCCTTTACCGTATTCAGGGAGTTCGGGCCCATCAGTGAAACCGGCTATTTCAACGTGCTGACCCTCAGGGCTCACGATACCCGCCGCCTGATGGAATCTCTCCGGGAGAAATTGCTGGAAAACCCGGAATTCCTCGCAGGCATCGCCAGGATAATCCCGGTCTCGAGGACGTTCACTTTCAACACGCCCGAGGATTTTGGCGTCAAGGCCCGGGAATCGGTTCTTGCCGTCGCGCAGCAGATGGCCGGAAAGAGGTTTTACATCCGTATGCATCGCAGGGGATTCAAGGGGCAGATTTCCAGCATGGAGGAAGAGCGGTTCCTGAGCGCGATTCTGCTGGAGCATCTGGGGCAGATCGGGGACCCTGGAAAAGTGGACTACACGGATCCCGATGCCGTGATCGTGATCGAGACCCTCGGCCAGTGGGCGGGGCTTTCCGTCTGGACGCGGGAGGATATGCTGCGCTATCCCTTCCTTGGGCTCGGCGCGCCGCATGCCGGAACGGAAGGGCGGATGCCGGTTCCGCAGAGCGAACCTTCGGAACCGTGCCGGGACTGTCCCGGCGATTTGTCCTCATGAGATGACGATGAGCGCAAAGCGAGGCCGCGGCCGTGATGGATGTCCTTGCAGGCCGCCCGGGGCGGAGGGGGGAATGCACTGTCACCGCAGGCAGTCCCGGCCTTCTTTTGCATGGGTGCGGAAGATGATGTCGACGGCGTTGAGCAGGTACCGTTCGTCGGTCATCCCTTCGGTCGATTCCTGTGGAAACGCGACAAGTTCCCTGAAATGATCGGCGAGTTGGCGGAACAGGGCCAGCCGTGCGTCTTCGTTGAGATCGTCCCGGCGCAGAAGTGCGCGCAATGCGAGAAACGCCTCCTCCGGTGAGACCTCCTGGCGAAGTCGCATGACGAGATGCGGCCAGGCGCGCAAAGAGTTGTACTTGTCGGCGGGGAGCCTTTCCAGGTTGGGTTTGCGGATGTCCGGGATTCTCGTCACGACGGTGCCCGCCGCAATGTCGCCGAGGCGCTGCGAACGGCGGCTCAGGACGCAGGCGGCTCCTCCGGCCATGTGGAGGAACAGGGGCAGGCCGTCCACGGCGCGCAGCAGGTTTCGGACCGCCACTTGGCTGAACGTGAGCCGCAGGCCCTGCGCATCGACCACCCTCAGGCGCAGCACGCGCTTTCCGACCGTCTGGCCGCGCCACGACCATTCCAGGAAAATGAAATAACCCGTTGTGAGGATGAACCCGGAGAGTATCCAGAGAGTGAGGCCGATCTGCCTGTCGACAGCTTCGACCATCCGCAGAAGCTGCCAGACGATGGAAGCGGCGGCGGACATGCAGAACATGTCGAGGAGCCATGCGAGGAAGCGGCTCACCGGCCCCGCGAGACGCAGGGAAAACTCGATCCCTTCGGGCGTCCTGATGGTCAGTGATCTAGGCCGTTCGTCAACCATGGCAGGCATTCCCGGCGGAGGGCCGATTTCTGCCCCCCAGTCCCAGCAGAAGCGAGAGCGCGGCAAGTTCCGCGATGCCGAACCCGATCTTGGCGGAGTAGGAGAGCACCGGCTGATGGTATTGAGAGAAGAACGCCTCGATGAAGCCGGCCCAGACGAGCATCACCGCCGCTCCGCCGATCAGCGTCGACAGGTCGGAGGAGACGCTTTTCAGGCGGCGGTTGAGAGATGTTCCGTCCCTGCGTCCGATGAGCGCCCCGGCCAGTACGAGACCCGCCTGGCCTCCGAGAAGGATGGCGGGAATTTCGACGGACCCGTGGGGCAGCAGCCAGCCGAGGAGGAAGGCGGTCTGGCCCTCGCGGCAGTAATCCAGTACGATGGCCCCGAGTACCGCTCCGTTGTAAAAGAGCAGAATCAGCGTTCCGATTCCCCATGTCGTTCCGAGCGCCATGCAGAAGATGGAAACTCTTATATTGTTCGTCATGAGCTGGCTCGAAAAGGTGAGCTTTCCATCTGCAAGGCCCTTGTTCACTTCGCTTTCTTCCCTGGCGACGCGTTCCGAGGGGCTGCCGAGGAGATGTTCAAAGGGCAGCAGGGTTTCCTTCGCCTCGGAATCGGCCAGCAGCAGGGCTCCTCCCAGGAGAGCGCCCACCAGCAGCGCCGCTGCTGCAAGGTGAAATTCCTTGATTCTCCGTCGGAAAACACGCGGAAAGTCATGAAAGAACCACAGCAGCGGGGACATCCGGACCGGGATGCGTTCGGGTTCGTGCATTTCCGCGAAGCCCCGGGCGACGAGGGATTCGAGATAGCGGCTCAGATCCGGTTCGCAGGCAAAGCTTTCCAGCCTAGCCAGGTCTGCGGATGTCCGCTGGTACAGCAGGTGGAAACGCTTGATTTCGTCAAGATCCATCCTTCTGGAAGGATCTCTTTCCCTATCGTCCAGGACCCTTTCCAGTTCGCGCCACGTTTCGCGCTGGCCGGCGATGAATTTTTCGAGGTCGAGGATCATAGGATCTGTCTCCGCTTTACGGAAAGATATTGTGCGACCATTTCGGCGTACAGGTTCTCGCGTTCGGATGGGAAGAACCCGATGGCATGGCGCCCGAGCCTGATCTGAAGATCCCGCAGTTCCTGGTGGAGCAGGTGGCCTCCGAGTTCCAGGTAGACGTCGTCGGGAGAGGCGACCCGCGGGTTCGAGAAAACAGGGCGGATGAAGGAGGGCTTTGCGGTGTGCACCAGCAGGAGATGACGACGGCCGACGGTTCGCATGCACTGGACGAAACTTTCGGCCAGTGCGGGATCGTCCAGGTTCGTCAGGAACAGGATCAGTACCCGGCGCCTCAGGTTCTGCAGGATGAAGCCCGCCAGTTCCTCGAAGTCCGGCGTGACGTTTTCGGCTTGCAGATCGAACAGCGCGTCCAGGCAGAAGCGGAAGTGCGCCATGCCTGAATCGGCTCTGACGAAGCGCAGGACCCGGCGGTGGAAGGCGAGCAGGCCGAACTTGTCGCCGTGGCCCTGAACGGTGGCGCCCAGGCTGAGTGCCGCGCTGATGTACCGTTCGATCAGGGGTCCTTTGCGCACTCCGCCCGCCTCGCGTTCCGCATCGAAGGTGCGAGTGCTCAGTCGGGATGTGTCCACCGCGACGTAAACCTCCCGGGTGCGTTCGACCTGGAATTCCCTGGTCGCCAGTCGCCCCCGTTTGGCCGTCACCTTCCAGTGAATGTCGCTCATGCTGTCCCCGGGCAGGTAGTCTCTGAGTTTTTCGAATTCCCGTCCCTGGCCGGTCCGGGGCAGGACGTGCGCGCCTGGGCCTTTTCGGAGCAGCATGGCGGCCCCTTTCCCGGATTCGGTGAACAGGTCGGGATAGACCCGAATCCGCGTCCGGGCCGGATGGTATCCGTAGTAATCCCAGAGTCCCAGCGGGGAGACGACGCCGGTCCGGAAGCGGGACAGAACGTGTTCGCCCCGCGCCGTGCCGACAAGGGGCCACGGCACCCGAAGCCGGTCCACTCCCCCCGGCGTCAGTCCGGAATATTCGTTCCACGGCGATTCCACGCCGGGGGGCAGATCCAGCCACAGCCGCACGGGTTCGATGCGTCCCGATGTTTCCCGCACATGGATGGGAAATGAGTCCTCGCGGTTGCGAACGAGGTCGATCCTTTCCGGCAGATCGACCCGCAGACCCCGAAACCGGAGCCCGGCGTTCCGGGCATCCAGGGAAGCCAGAAGGAGCAGGGCCGCAAGGAGCGTCCACGCCAGCGGTTCCACCGCCGGGAAGGCGGCCGCCGCCAGGGCCGCTGGCAGCAGGGTGGCTGCAGCCAGCCGGAGAAGCCTGTTGCGGGGGGCGATCATCTGGGTACCGCTATTTCGTGCAGCAGGGACTGGACGACTTCGGCGGCCGTCAGCCCCTGTATTTCGTAATCCGGGCGAAGGATCAGCCGGTGCTCCAACACGGGAAGGGCCAACGCCTTGACGTCGTCCGGAGTCGCGAAGTCGCGGCCGGACAGGGCTGCATAGGCGCGGGCGGCAAGCACGAGCGCCTGGGTTGCCCGTGGGCCGGCGCCGAGCAGGATCGCGTGATGCTGGCGGGTGGCCCTCACGAGATCGAGAATGTATCCGACGAGTTCGTCGCGAAAGGTGACCTGACGCAGGCTGCCTCGCAGTTCGGCCAGTTCGACCGGTTCGATCACCGGCTGCACTTCCCCCCTGCCCAGCACTTCCTCCGGCGCGTCCGTGCCCAGCATGCGCATGGCCAGGGTCAGTTCGCCGTCCCTTTCTGGTTCGCTCATGGGGATCTTCAGCATGAAACGGTCCTTTTGAGCTTCCGGAAGAGGATAGGTGCCCTCGAATTCCACCGGGTTCTGCGTGGCGAAGACCGTGAAATTTGCAGGCAGGAGATAGGTCTTGCGATCGATCGTCACCGATCTTTCCTGCATGGCCTGCAGGAGTGCAGACTGCGTTTTCGCCGGTGCCCGGTTTATTTCGTCCGCAAGCAGGAAACTGGTGAAAACCGGTCCCTGGGCCAGGACGAAATCACTTTCCTTGACGTTGAAGATATGTGTTCCCGTGATGTCCGCGGGCATCAGGTCCGGAGTGAACTGAATCCGGGTGAATCGTCCACCGAGGATGCGCGCCAGGGTTCGGACGAGCAGCGTCTTGCCGACGCCCGGCACCCCTTCGACCAGTGCGTGGCTGCCGGTCAGCACCGTCAGCAGTGCGAAGTCCACTACCTGGTCCTGGCCGATGATCACCCTGGCCATTTCGTTCCTGGCTCTTTCGAGCGTGCTTCTGAGCCGCATCAATCCATCATTCATCCGCCTGCCCTCTTCTTGAGAGAATATCCGCTATTTTTCCGTATGCCTGTACGAGGCCGCGGTCTTTGTCCGGATTGTTCCTTTCGGCTTCCAGAACCGCTTCCACCCTGACCATTTTCTCCCGCACACCCGCCGTCTCCCGGCCGGCCGCACGGCGCCATTCGTCGCAGCAGATCTTTAGAGTATCCGTCCGGGGAATATTCCGCCGAAGCAGATGGACGAGGCCGCTCGGATGGTCCTTCCCGGCGACGCCCCCGTCAATCCCGGCGTCTTCCCGGGGAGCGGGAGCGAAAGGCGCGTTTCGCTGCCAGACCAGCAGCAGCCCGATCAGGCAGAGGGCTCCCATGAATCCGTGCAGCCGGTATTTTCTGGCATAGGCCATCAGGGTGGGATTTTCCCTCGCACCCAGGTGGAATTCATCGAAAACCACCGTGGAACCGGGCCCGATAAGCCATGCGAGCAGAGAAGGATGAGGTTCGTCCCGCATCGCCTCGTTGCTGAAAAGGTACGAATCGGCGACCAGGACGATGCTTCCTTTCCCGGAAGCGCGTTCGGCGATTACCGGTTTTTCCCCGACCGCGTACAGGACGCGCCAGGACGTTCCCTCAACGTCGAAGCAAAACGTCGAGCGATGCAGGATGCCTCCCGGGAGTCCGCTCTCCGCAGACTTCAGCGATGCCCGGAAATTCTTCCCTTCGGTGCCTTCCTCCCGGGACAGGAAAGCGGGCGAAATCTTCCATCTTTTTGCGAGCGGCTCGATCTCCCTTTTCTTCTCCCGGGTGTCCGCGTCATTCCCTGGACCGGTTCCCGGGATTTCTTCCCCGCCGGGTTCTTTGCGGGATACCCCCTTCTTGCCGGGGAAGGTGCCGCACGGCGCACCGGTTCGCATCGGCAGGAAAGCGAGCACGATCCTGGCACCTCTTTCGGCGAGCTTTTCCAGTTCGACGGCCGTATCCGGGGGGGGATGTGCGAGGAAGTCGGGTCTCAGCCCCAGGTACAGGACCGTCGCGTTCTCCGCCTTTTCGAGCTTCTTCAGCGAGCGGTAATGCCGCTGTGCGGATACCCCCGGTGTGGACTCGATCGCCTGGAAGAGCGCCCTGGTCCCCAGCGGGTCGGAACGAAGGGAGGAGTACGGGGAGTAGACGTCGCCCGTCTCGAACCGGGAGACGAACAGGACGTAGAAGCCGGCCGCAAGGCAACACGCCAGCGCCGCAAGAATCAGGAGGTCAATTCTGCCGGTTTTCCGCATCGGACAGGATCCGTTTGTGGTTAGTCGAAAAACGGTGGAATGTGTCCTGAAGGACTTCATGCCTTCCGTACCAGACTCTTTCGAGGATCGCCACGTTCTCCGAAAAGGATTCGATGAGCGACGGGAATGCATGCGCCCGCCGTCGAAGTTCCGTTTCGTATTCCCGGTTCGATTTGAACGGGGCGATCGTGAGAAACTGCCGTTCCGACAGGTGTGCCAGCCCCGCAAAATAGAAGGCCCGCAGAGCGAGCCGCAGTTCGCCGTTCGCCGTCAGTTGCCGGGCCAGCGCAAGCCAGCGGGCCACGGGCAGATCGCCCGCCATGAGGTTCTCGTCCGCCAGGTCCGGCGGCACCGTAGGGTCGGTGCCCCCGGTGTCTTGACGGCAGGCGGTCCTTTTGCGTTTCAGCGCCAGGACCAGGAATACGCCGCAAAGGACGACGACGGTCAGCAGCAGGAGGTTCAGCCACAGAGGGATCTTCCCGATGCCTTTCCTTTCGGGTTTCGGGTCGTCCTTGTGCCCCAGGAGGTTGTCGAGAAATTCCTCCAACCACTTGAAAAAGGACTTCAGGGCATCCCCGATCTTGCGAAACACTCCGGAGACCGCGTCGGACACCTGCTTCCAGAAGCCGCTTTCCTCATGATCCTGCCGCTTCGGATCGGGCATTCGCCAGGAATATTCCAGGCCGCCGATCACCTTTCCGATGGCGCGTTCCAGTTCTTCGGGGGAAACCGTCCGCCGGCTGGATGGTCGTTCCACTCCGGAGGGGGAGGTGTTCTGCGCCGTTGCGAAAACGTTCTGGGCCATGAGTCCGGGAAGGAGGACCGCGACAGGCAGCATTCGCCGCAGGGTTTTGACCCCGCGTATGCGTTTCAGTTCGAGAAGAAGGTCCTGTCCCGTGAATATCGAGGCGCCGAGAAAACATCGCTGCGCATAAGCGGCCTTGATCAGCGGGTTCAGGCACAGGTAGCCGAGGCCGACAACGGAGAGCAGGGACGTGGAATTCACGAAGGAGTAGCCGCTTCTGGAGAAAACGGTTTCCATTCCGAAGAGGATTTTGAGCAGACCCGGGAGCATGTAGAGGGCCGCGGAGATGTTCAACAGCACGAAAAGGCCGAAGGGGCACAGCACGAGGAGCATTTTATGGTTCTGCCAGGGCCAGAGCTTCGCATGCCTCCATGCCGACCGGATGCTTTCCGCAAGGGATTCCCGGCCGTCACCCGTGACGGAAAGATTCTGAAAGAAGGCATAGCACCAGCCGAAGGGCAGGGTGATCAGGAGAGCGATGGGGAGAACTGCGAACTGCCACGGCATGACGGCCGACTGCACGCAGAGGAGCCTTGCGATGCGTCTGAAGTTCCAGGAGGGAGGCTGCGCGCCGGAAAGGCGGTCGTAGAGGCTGCCCGCGAAGACCGCCTGCCAGCATTTCATCCAGAGGAAAAGCAGTGCCGTCGCGAGGGATTCGCCGATGAGACGGGACCTGGCGGCCGCCCCGCAGGACATGTCCGTGAGAAAGAAAATCAGGCCCAGCACGAACGGCATAGTGCCCGCGCAGTAATAGAGAAGACATCGGGGCGGGGCCGTTCGCAGCAGAAGCACCGCGCTTTCCAGGATTTCGATCGCCCCTCGCTCGTCCCGTTCGATCGGGCTGTGTCTGTCTGCCAATGCTCAAAATCCCTGAAAAATCGTTTCGTGAAAATTCGAAGGCAGCTTCGCAAGGAGTTTTCCCAGGTGA
>JAJFUA010000048.1 GCA_021372635.1 Desulfobacteraceae bacterium
GCAGTATAGAGGCATGGAGCCTGTCAGGTCAAGCCGAGCTGTGACGCGTCTCTGTATATAGCAGAAACTTCTTTGGCTTTCAGGAAAAATTCAACTTGAGTATTGGGATTTTATCCTTAATATTGATAATCTTTGCGCGGAGGCCATGGAATGGTTTATTTTCCGGGGGGACGGCCCGGTACCGGGCCTGAGCGCTTTGCCGGCAGGCCCGGCAGATTTTCGCGGGCGAAGGCTGGCATTCGGCCGGCGCCCGATGCATGGTTGTTTTGGAGGAAAACGAGTGGAGTCAGAGGGTTCCAGGATTCGGACGGACAACACGGTCGTCGAACTGGTGGGCACCCTGGACTGGGAGACGGTCCCGGAGGCCAGGAAACGTATCAGGAAAATGGCGCTCGGAAGCATGTCCCGGTGCTTCGAGATCGATCTGGCACAGGTGTCCAGCCTGGATACCGCCGGGGTCGCACTGCTTGTCGAAATCCTGAAAGATCTTTCCGGAAGTGGCAGAGAACTGAGGCTCAGGAATCTCAATCAACCCGTGAAAGAAATAATCCAGCTTGCCGGCCTCGATCCTTTTTTCGTGGTGGGGAAGCCCGAGGATGAAAAATGAGTGATTCGCCTTCGAGCTTGATTGATATCCGGAATCTGAACAGCTATTATCGAGGCCGACAGGTCCTGTTCGATCTTCGTTTCGGGATTCCCAGGAAAAAAGTGACAGTGATCATGGGGGTCAGCGGTTGCGGGAAAACCACGCTTCTTCGCCACCTGATCGGCCTCAAGTGGACATCTCCGGGGCAGGTGTTCGTGGAAGGCAGCGATATCGGGACGTTCAACGAAGAGGAGATGCAGAACTACCGCAGGCGCATAGGGGTACTCTTTCAAAGCGGTGCGCTGTTCAACTCGATGACCGTTTCCGACAATATCGCCGTTCCGCTGAAAGTCCACACCAATTTGCCCTCGGAAACCATCAGGATCATGACGCTTATCAAGCTGCAACTGGTGGGGCTGTCGGAATTCTGCGACTATATGCCCTCACAGCTCAGCGGGGGAATGCGTAAGAGGGCCGGCCTGGCGCGCGCCCTGGCGATGGACCCGGAAATCCTTTTTGTGGATGAACCGTCGTCGGGCCTCGATCCGATTACGGCTGCCGGCCTGGACCGCCTGATTACGGAGCTTCGCGATACGCTGGGGATGACCATTATCGTTGTGACGCACGAACTGGAAAGCGCCTTCAGAATCGCCGACCGCATGGTGGTGATGGACCAGGGGCGCCTTCTCGCCGTCGGTACGGCGGAGGAAATACGAAGCAGCCGCAACGAGAGAGTGGTGCAGTTCCTGAAAAGGGAAGCCGATGAACGGCGTGTGAACACCGAATCGTATTTTTCCTGCCTGCTGCGTGCGGATCGCAAGTAGCGGCGGATGGCGCCCGGGGGGAAGTCCCGGGCTGCATTGCGGACAAGGAACTGATGAGCCGTGACTCCTAAAGAAAATGTTGTGCTTGGTTTGATCCAGTCTCTCGGGGCTCTGACCCTGGATCGTCTTGCGGGGCTGGGCCGGATGGGAATGTTCTTTTTCTACATGCTGCGCGGCATGTTTCGGCCTCCCGGAAAATTCTGGCCGGTCGTCCGGCAGATCCAGTTCATCGGGACAAAATCTTTTTTCGTGATCGGTTTTACGGCGGCCTTTACCGGGATGGTCCTCGGTTTGCAGGGGTATTACACTCTGTCCAAATTCGGCTCCGAGGGACTGCTCGGTTCCGCGGTGGCCCTGAGCCTGATCCGCGAACTCGGACCGGTGCTTTCCGCGCTGATGGTCACGGGAAGGGCGGGGTCTGCCATTTGTGCGGAAATAGGGATCATGAGAATTGACGAACAGATCGACGCCTTGGAGTGCATGGCGATCGATCCCTATGCATACCTGGTCACGCCGAAGCTGCTGGCCTGCCTCATCTGCATGCCTCTGCTGGTTTCCTTCTGCGACGTGGTGGGCATAATGGGAGGGTACGTGATCGGGGTCAAGCTGCTGGGCGTCAGCGGCGGGGCGTACATGGACGGGGTCGAGAGCAGCGTCGTCTGGAACGATATCTACATGGGCATTGTCAAATCGTTCTGCTTCGCTTTTCTGATGATCTGGATCAGCACGTATAAAGGTTACTATGCAGGGGTCGACAAGGGGTACTTCGGGCCCGAAGAAGTAAGCCGCGCCACGACAAACGCCGTTGTGCTTTCGTCCATTGCGATACTTGTATGTGATTATGTGGTCACTTCCATTCTGTTGTAGATGAGGTCTGTAGTCATGGAAAGAAGAGGTCTGGAGTTGGGCGTCGGCTCGTTTCTGCTGGTCGGGCTCGTATGCCTGGCGTATCTGTCCCTCAAGCTCGGGGATGTCCATCCCCTGGGAAGCGAGGATTATACGGTCGTCGCCAAGTTTTCCAATGTGGCGGGTCTCAAGCAGAAGACGGCCGTGACGATGGCCGGGGTCAACATCGGGCAGGTAAAGAACATCAGCCTGAAAGACGGCCAGGCACTGGTCACCTTTGGCATTCACAGGGATGTAAAACTGGAGGAGGACGTGGTGGCCAGCATCAAGGCGATGGGCATCATCGGGGACAAGTATGTGGCGATCGCTCCGGGCGCCTCCGACGAATACATCAAGCCGGGCGGAACGATCCACGAAACACGCCCGCCCCTGGATATCGAGAATCTTCTCGGAAAGTTCGTCTTCGGCAGCGTGGAACAGAAGGGCGGGGAGCCCCCGGCAGGGGCTTCCGACAAGCCTTCCCTCGATCTGGAAAGTCCCGGTCGGACTCCCGAAGGTTCCGGCGGCAAGTAGGATGTACGCCTGTATTTCCTCTTGAGGAGTCGCCCGGCGAGAAACGAACATGCCGGATCTTGCCAGCGACTCCCGAGGAAGCCGGTCTTTTCCCCGTTTTTCTTCCGGATTCTCTCCACGTTCCGCTTCCCTGCGGTACAGACCCGTACGCCCCCTTTCGCCGTTCCGCCGCGGAGCCTGCCCCTTTCCGCGCATCCGGATTCGTGCCTTTTTCTTTCCCGGGATGTAACGCACCGGCTTCATTTCCCGCTTTGAACCCGGCACGCAGGCGAACCGGCTATTCCCCAACTCACAAAATCATTGACACCGTCATCCA
>JAJFUA010000072.1 GCA_021372635.1 Desulfobacteraceae bacterium
TCGAATGTACCCAGGTCTGAAACTCCCCTTCCAGTTGTCGCTCGTTCATGTCGTACACGATTGCTTCCTTTCATCATTGCTGCCGATAGATTCATACCGAAGGACCGTGCCTGGAGGCGTCCGGACGCCCCGCAAGATCCCGGCGGCGTCCTTTGTGGATCATGCGCCGCAGGACCCGACACGGCCGTTGCTACTCATACTCCTCACACTGCCAAATCCCGCCTTCAAACTTCGGAAACGTGCAACTCCCGAAATGCGCACAGTTGGCGCACAAACCAAGAGGCATCTCTTCCCGCTCCGGTTCAGCCTCGACCATCCCTTCGGCTTTGTCTGCGCAACCGTAAGCGGCACTTTCAGCGGAACCGTTGTATTCCTCGCAGGACATCACCGGAACCTTGGGATCCCGGCCAAACGTGCAGAACCGAGCGTCCTTGCAGCTCGCACAAAGCCCGGCATGCTTCACGACAAACGGACGGTAAGCTTCCCTGCTCTTTTCTCTGCCCGGTTCCCTGTACAACCCCGGAAAGAGATAATCGGGCCTGAGGGATGTCGCTTTATCCATGGCTGTGGTTCCTTTCCTTGGCTAAAATATTGGCTGGGAGCCATCGATCCGCAAAAGCCTTCGGCAGTAGAATAGAGGCAAGAATAGTGCCAAGAGCGTCAAAAAGCTTAAAAACATTAATTACAATATCTTACAAGCTGGTTAAGTTGGATTCACTGAAATATCACCTGGCGAGTTTCGAACCACTGGGGAGAAATTCCTCAGTGGTTCGACCGAAAAAAGGAGGGATCATGCGTCGGTTTTGCGCAGCTTTTCGCGCAGGGTCTTGCGGTCCACGTCGAGGATCCTGGCAGCCAGGGACTTGTTGCCGTTCACACTGTCCAGGACGCTCTGGATGTACTCGGCCTCCACTTCGGCGAGGGTCCGCGTGAGGTCCCCCGTCCGAAGCGCGGAAAATCGCATGAGGGAAGGAAGGTCCGGGACTTCGATGAGGTCGCCGTCGGCCATGGCGACGAGCCTCTGGACCACGTTCTCCAGTTCCCGCACGTTGCCGGGCCAGTGGTATCCCCTCAGAATCGCCAGGGCCTCTTCGCTGAGAAGCGGAGGCTTCCGGCCGAATTCCTCCGATTTCCTGGCAATGAAATGCTGGATGAGCGGGATGATGTCATCCCCCCGTTCGCGCAGCGGGGGAATCACGATCGTAAAAACATTGAGACGGTAGAACAGGTCCTCCCGGAACAGCCCCTTTTTAATGAGCGCGGAAAGGTCCTTGTTCGTCGCCGCGCAGATGCGCACGTCGACCTTTCGGGGAGTGCTGGAGCCGAGCATGCAGATTTCCTTCTCCTGGAGAACGCGCAGGAGCTTCACCTGCATGGACAGGCTCGCCTCACTGATCTCATCGAGCAGGATTGTGCCCCTGTCGGCCGTCTGGAAAAAGCCCGCCCGCGCCGTGCTCGCCCCGGTAAAAGCCCCCTTGATGTGTCCGAAGAGTTCGCTTTCGAGCAGTTGTTCCGGAATGCTGCCGCAGTTGACAGGGACGAAGGGAAAGGAAGCCCGCCTGCTGCCGTAGTGGATGGCGCGGGCGATCAGTTCCTTGCCCGTGCCGCTTTCGCCCTGGACGAGCACCGTCGCGGAACTCGCCGAGGCTTTGGCGATGGCCCGGTAGACCTCCGCCATCGCTTTGGATTCCCCGATGAGGCCGTATCTTGCAGGCAGTATGGAAGGCCCGATGGCCTTTCTTTTCAATCTCCGTTTTTCCAGCGCCTTGTCGACGGCCAAAAACAGTTCCTCGACCGTGAAAGGCTTGGCAAGGTATTCGTCGGCGCCCGCCTTCATCGCCCGGACCGCCCCTTCCACCGAAGGGAAGCCCGTGATGACCAGCATCTCGCTCTCTTTGTAGTTCTCGTGAACGTGTCGCAGCAGGTCGAAGCCGTCGATCCCCGGCATGCGGATGTCTGTAATCACCAGGTCTATGCAGTTGGCGGCCAGCACCGCGATCGCTTCCGTAACCCCGCTCGAGGTTATGACGGTGTGCCCTTTCGAGGTGAGGTTCCGTCGGAGCACTTCCCGGGTGTCCGGGCTGTCATCGACCACCAGGATGGACTCGGCTTCGCTCATTTACGGCCCCTCCCCCTGTTCGGAACGGCAGGCGCGGGAACCGAGGGCAGCCGTACCTCGACTCCGGTACCCGCTCCCGGTGCGCTCTCCACATGGATCGTACCCCGCATGGCCGTGACGATTTCCAGCACGACCGTCAGCCCGAGCCCGGTCCCCTGGTGCGCGCTCTTCGTCGTGAAGAAAGGAATGAATATCTTGTCCTTGACCTCCGGGGTCATCCCGCAGCCGGTATCTTCCACAATGAGAACGATCTCTTCGTCTGACCGCGAGGACCTCACGGTCAGGCCCCCGCCGTTCGGCATGGCCTGGATGGCGTTCAAAAGGAGGTTGGAAACGACCTGCCTCAGTTGCCCGGGATCGGCCCGCAATTCGCCAGCCGCCTCCGAAAGGGCCAGTTCAATCCGGATGCCCTCCTTCCCGAAACGGTAGTCGAAAAAGCCGAGCACCTCGCGGACGATCTTGTTCACGTTGACCGAAGACTCCTTCTGAGGCATTTTCCGGCCGTACGTCAGGAGCTTCCTGACGATTTCCCTGGCGTGCAGGGACGTGCCCACGATCTTCTCGAGGTCTTCCGCCGCCTGCTTCGGGAGACCGGGACATTTGGCCGCGAGTTCGGCAAACCCCAGGATATTGGTCAGGGGTTCGTTGATGTCGTGGGCGACCGCGGCCGCGAACTGGCCGACCATGGCGAGCCTGTTGGACTGCTTCATCTGTTCCTTGATCTTCTGCTGCTCGTGCTCGTACAACCTGCGCTCGATGCGCACGGAGATTGCGCGCGCGATGGTATCCAGCAGCTTTCTCTCCTCCTGGAGAAAAGGTCCCTCGTCCAGCTTCGGCTGGAACTCGGTATAGACGACTTCTATGAGACCCCGGCATTCCCCTTTCACCACGATGGGCGCCGACTGGCTCTGGGCTCCCTCCAGAAAATGCGACGTCGCACAGGCATACCCGTCGAAGGTGATCCTGGCGGCGGCAACGTCTTCATGCAGCCAGGCGGAAGGAACGATTTCGATGATCTCGCCGAGAATATCCTCCAGGGGCTTGGACGGGGAATCGAGCACGTTGGCTATCCCGTACATGCAGGAAAGCTCCTTGACCCTCTCCCTGAGCGACCACGTCGCATGCCATTGAACGAGCGCCGCCGCAACGAGCCGCGTCGTGTCCTCCAGCACTTCGATTTCGTTCCGGCTGAAATCATCCCGGCTTTCGAACACAAACTGCAGGTAACCGGCCCCCGCGTCTCCGGCATCGAGAGGCACGAGCGCCAGCGACTTATGACCCGGCATCATCCAGGCTTCCTCGAAAACCTCCTTCCGGATCGTCTCCGGGCAGTTCATGTACAACTGACCGGCGTCGTTCGTCCAGAAAGTACCCTCAGCCGTCATGTACCCATGTACGAGGTTCTTTCCCCCGCACACCGTTCTGCGCAGCACGCCGAACAGGTCGGGCTCTCTGCCGGGCTCCGGAACGGACCCGCCCTGGAGCGCGGGTCCGGCGTCTTTCAGCACGAGGCACAGGGAATCGCTCTGCCGGCTGACGGCCATTGCGCAGGGAATGCTTCTCCCCCCCTCCACCCGGGCGAAGATCAGGTCGCAATCGGTGCAGATGATGAGCAATTTTAGGATCTTGAGGAAGAAGTCGATCTTGGGCAGGCCTTCGGTAGCCGCCCGAAGTGCAAGAGGAGCCAGCTTGAGGAGTTCCCTCCCGGAGATCTGCGCATTCGGCCCCTTCTGCCGTGAAGATCGAACTGCTCTCATTTCGTGCATCGGGTCCCCTCCCCTCGATCACACCCGCTCGGGCCAAACGATGTTTTCAA
>JAJFUA010000109.1 GCA_021372635.1 Desulfobacteraceae bacterium
AAGAAGCCGCGGACGTCGACAGGATCGCCAGCCGTTTTCATCTGCCGATGGTTTTCTTCTCGGCTGACTCCGAAGACGGCATGCCCGGGCGGGCGAGGTCCGACGAGCCATTCGGAGGAATCGTCGGGTTCCTGGATACCCGGGAACTCAAGTCGTCCATCGAGAACGCCATCAACCGGCACCGGATGGGGGAGGACACGCAGCGAATGAGCGTCGAAAAGGCCATACAGGAATCCAACGAATACCTGAACGCTTTATTCGAAGGCGCCCGGGATGCCATCTTCATCGCCGATCCCGAATCCGGGATCATTCTCAGCGCCAACGCGGAGGCCGAGCGGCTGCTGGGCAAGCCCAGGAGCGCGATCATCGGCCGGTACCAGAGCGAGTTGCATCCCCCGGCGGAGGATGGGATGTACAGGGGGCTGTTCGAACGCTTCATCCTCGAAGACTGCAAGGCGCGCGTGCTGGGCGAAGTGCAGCGGGCGGACGGCGCCACGGTGCCGGTGGAGATCAGCGGCAGCATCGTGCATGTGGGCGGTGGCCGGCGGGTCGTGATGGGATTGTTCCGCGATATTTCCGAGCGGAAACGCGCGGAGGAAGCCCTGCGCCGGAGCGAGGAGCGCTACCGCACTCTCCTGGAGACTACCTTTGACTGGATATGGGAGGTGGATTCCTCCGGCAGATACACCTACGCCAGTCCACAGGTGTTCGACATCCTGGGCTATGCTCCGGAAGAGATTCTCGGCCACACCCCTTTCGATTTCATGTCCGAGGAGGAGGCGGAGCGGGTGAAGTGCATATTTCTGGAGGCCGTGTCCCACAGGCAGCCATTGTCCCTGCTGGAGAACGTCAATCGGCATCGCGACGGCCGGAGAATCGTGCTGGAGAGCAACGGTGTCCCCGTGTTCGGGACCGGCGGGGAATTCTTGGGATACCGGGGCATAGACCGGGACGTCACCGCGAGGAAGGAGGCGGAAGAGCAGCGGGCCCGCACCGAGGCGCAATTGAGGCAGGCGCAGAAGATGGAGGCCCTGGGCACGCTCGCCGGGGGAATTGCCCATGACTTCAACAATATCCTGGGGATTATCATAGGCTATACGGAGATGATCGAGTGGGAAGCGGGCAAGGACAGCCCGCTGCAGAAGAACCTGCGGGAGGTTCTGAAAGCGGCCCATCGAGCCAGGGACCTCGTGCTGCAGATCCTGGCCTTCAGTCGCCGGAACGAACAGGGGAAGAAGCCGGTGCGGGTGGATGCGATCCTCAGGGAGGCCCTGAAGATGCTCAGGGCTTCTCTTCCCTCTACGATCGACATTCAAACCAGCGTGTCGTCCCGGCTTGCGGTACTTGCCGACCAGACGCAGATCCACCAGGTGCTGATGAACCTGTGCACCAATGCCGGCCAGGCCATGCGCGACCATGGCGGCGTGCTCACGGTCGAACTGGCCGACCTCTGGATCGATTCCGAAACCGCTTCCTCCCACCCCGGCTGGCAGGCCGGGCCTCACGTGAAACTCACCGTGCGGGATACGGGCCACGGCATCGCCCCGCCCATCCTGGACCGTATCTTCGACCCCTTCTTCACCACGAAGGAGCCCGGGGTGGGGACGGGCCTGGGACTGGCGGTCGTGCACGGCATCGTGAAAAGCCACGGGGGAGTCATCGAAGTGGAAAGTGTCCCGGGTGAGGGGACCGCTTTCCATGTCTATGTCCCGGCCATGAAAGGCGCGGAAGAGTCCCATGCGGCGGAAGCCGAGGATATCCCCTGCGGTTTCGGGCGGATCCTTCTTGTCGACGACGAGCCGATGCTGGCCCTCGCCACCAAGCGGATGCTGGAGCGCCTCGGCTATGAGGTCGAGCACCGGCTGGACGGCTCGGAAGCGCTGGAAGTCTTCCGGAGCAGCCAGGCGGAAACCCCCTTCGAACTGGTGATTACCGACATGACCATGCCCCGCCTGACGGGGGCCGACCTTGCCCGGGAGCTTCTCAAACTTGAGCCCGACCTGCCCGTAGTCCTGTGTACGGGTTTTTCCGAGATCATGGACAAAGAGATGGCGAAGAGCCTTGGAATCAGGGCCTATCTCATCAAGCCCGTGATTGCGAGGGAACTGGCCGAGACGGTCCGGGACCTGCTGGCCGAAAGAAGGAAATGAACGCCCGTGCCCGTTCCCGAAGCGGCCGATAATGCTGGGCAATTCACCGGCATTCCGATTCCGCGCGGGGCTGTCTGCCGGTGGGAGGAATCGGGGTTTTGCGTGGACACGTTTTTGACGGATATGCTACACTCGGCGGCATCGTGTGTCGGTTTGCCACCTGTCGAAAGAGTGCACAACGCGAGGGACGGACATGAATGTCAGGAAATATGGCACGTGCTTGTTTTTGGCGCTTTTTGCAGTCCTGGCTGCGTGCAGCCAGGGGAACCAGAACGTAAATCCCGTTTCGAGGACGGAAGTGGATGAACTGAAGGGCGCACTCCAGCTTCTCCAATCGAAGCAGGGAAGCGTCGAAAGCCTGCTGTCGGAGTTCGATTCCCTGAAGAACACCGTTCAGTCCGAGAAAGACAAGC
>JAJFUA010000148.1 GCA_021372635.1 Desulfobacteraceae bacterium
TTCTCGATGAGATCTCCCGTGTCAAATACTACCGGCCCAAAGTTCGCAAACCCTCACAGCCCAGAGTCACCAAAAGGCCTCCCAATAGATGGTGCTTTGGCCGGAAAAAGAAGCTTGAAAAACCTTAATTCAACAGCATTGATCCCCCCCCTCCCGCCGACTCGTCCAGACCGGACGAGGAGCGCAGCGCCGCTTTCCCGAATGCAGCCGCCATCCCGTGTACGTTCCGAAACGCCTCCGGACCACCTCCCGTTCAGAGGGATATCGCCTCTTGGAACAGGGCTTGCATGTTTACCAGGTCCAGGTCTAGAAATTTCTTTGGATTCCACTGTGGAACGGATCCGCCCCCAGGCAAAAGCCCGGCCGGGCGCGAAGTTGTCACTGTTCCCGGGCAGGGGCCGAACGGAATGGCATCCTGGATTCGTCCGGAATAATCGGAAAAACCAGTCATCGTCGTAACGGCACGTGGAAACGCGGAGCCTTCCGATGGTGACTATTTTATGCTGCTGTTCGGAGGCACGAGGTCGATGAGAGTTTTGATCGTCGAAGACATGAGGCAGATGCGTGAACTCTTGACCAAGATGATGCACAAGACGGGGCAGTTCGAATCCGTGGACTCCGCCGAGGACGGTGAATCCGCCTGGGAAAAGCTTACGGAAAACGCAGCCACCGGCATTTCCTACGATATCGTTCTTTGCGACGTCAACATGGACAGGCTCAACGGGCTCGAACTCCTCAAGCGCTGCCGCGGGCACGCCGATTTCCAGTTTCTGCCGTTCCTGATGATTTCCGGCGCAGCCGACGAAGCCAACATCGCCAGCGCCATGGGCGAATGGGGCGCACATGACTTCATTGTAAAACCCATTTCCTACGGAGCCCTGAGCACGAGGGTGACCGGCATTCTGAAGCGTTCCCAGAGCCCCGAGGAAGTGCTGTTCCGCCACGTGGAGATGCTCAAGCGCGAGGGCGCCACGGACGAGGCGCTGGCACTGATCGACAAGGCGGAGATGATGAGCCGCATCTCCCTGGCCAAATGGGTCAACGCCAAAGGCGAATGCCTCATGCAGGCGGGGGAAATCGACAAGGCCGCAACCGAATTCGAAAAGGCCACGGAAATCAGCAGCATTTACCTCGCCGCCTACAAGAACTTCTCCGCCGCCCACCGGCAGATGGGAAACATCGACAAGGCGATCGAAGTCCTGGAACGGATGGAAACAATCTCTCCCAGGGACAACGAGAGGACTTTCCAGCTCGGCCAACTCCTGTTGCAAAACGGCCGGGAAGAAGACGGCAAGCAGTACCTCCATAAGATGCTCAAACGATGCACCGGGACGGAAAAAGACGTCATGCTCAACAAGGTCGCCCAAACCTTTCTCGAGGGAGGACTTTTCGAGGAAGCGGAATCCGTTTACATGGAATGCCTGGAATCCTCGAATCCCGACCCGGAAGTCTACAACAGGCTCGCGGTGGCCCTCAGGCAGCAGGGCAAGTACGAGGAAGCGCAGACATGCTACCTCAAGGCCTTGAAAATGTTTCCCAATCATGCCGGCCTCTATCACAACCTCGGCATTCTCCACCTGGCCCGCAAGGAACTGAACGTCGCGCGAAAGCACCTGGAGAAAGCCCTGTCGATCGATCCCGAACTCGTGGATACCAGGATCATGCTGAAGAAACTGGAGCAGATGTCCCAACGCTAGGTGCCACCTCCCGCACACCCGCCGGCCATGTGCGTCCGGTCCCGGAATCTCCGAGGGTTCTCCTGCACGGCCGCCGGCCGTAAAGGAGCCGGCGGAAGCCGTGGGCCCGCGTGGCCGGGCCGGTTTTGAAAATTCTTCCATCCCGCGCCTTCCACTCAAGTCTGGTTCTTGACCGAAACCCGTATTCCGGCCATACTCTCCCGGCTGATACGGCTCATTTTCGAAAAAACAGCCTGTGGCGATGCAACTTTTTAGGGTCTCCACGGTCTAAGGTAATGAGGGGAACCGCGTGTTCCCCCTGGCGGAGCATATGGCCCAGGACGCGGACAGATCGGACATCTCTGCTTTTCTGGCCGGAAGCCGCGAGGCTCTCGACAGGCTGGTGCTGCGCCACCAGGACCGGATCTTCAACCTGTGCTGGCGACTGCTCGGCGACAGCGGGGAGGCGGAGGAATGCGCCCAGGAAACGTTTGTAAAAGTGTTCCGGTCGCTGAAAGGTTTCCGGTTGGAATCGAGTTTTTCGACCTGGCTGTACGCGATTGCGGTGAACACGTGCAAGAACCGGCGCAATTCCGCGGAAACCCGCTTCTGGAACCGGGTCCTGAGATTCGGGCAGAACTCGAACGAAGAGGAGGAATTCCCGGAAATCGAGATCGAAGACGCGGCTCCGTCCGCCCTGGCGCGGATGGAGGAAAGGGAACGGCACGATTCGATACAGAACGCGATCGATTCCCTTCCCCACGATTGGAAGACCGTTATCGTGCTGCGGCACGTCGAAGAGCTGTCTTATGAAGAAATTTGCGAAATCACGGGCTATAATCCAGGAACCCTGAAATCGAAGCTCGCGCGTGCGCGGCTGCAGCTCCAGAAGAAGCTTCAGGGAATCTAGGAGAGGACCGGACGAATGGAATGCTCCCGGGTAAAAGTCATCCTGCTCGAAAACACCGACACGGTTCTTCCGGAAGACGTCCGGACCGCCGTGGAAGCACACCTGGCCGAATGCCGGTCCTGCGCGGATCTGCGTGAAGCCCTGGGAGAGCAGGCGCATGCGCTCGGGGCGCTGCCGCGCATCAAGGCCCCGGAGGATCTGCTCGAAAGGGTCCGCCGGGAAGTGGAAAAAACCTCGCCCGTCAAGATCCTCGTCGAGAAGTTCGAGGCGATTTTCGGCTCCCGGCATTTCTTCCGCCTCGCCGCAACCGCCGCGGTCGCACTGATCGTCTTCGGCACGCTGCGCGTGGGGATGCAGGACAAGGCGCCGCAAGATCTCTCAACCACCGCTCCGCCTCCGTCAGCACTCCGGGAGCCGACCGCGAAGCAGGCGGATGTGCAAGGCCCCGGAGAATCCCCGCAATCCAAAGCGGTCGGCCGGGACACGAACGCGCCTACACCAGTTCCGGCGCCGGCGGCTTTGCCCCACGAATCTTCTTCCGCTCCGGATGCCCGGCAGGAATCGATAACGCTCACCCTGAGGCTTCCCATGGCCCCGGCCCGGACGAAGGCCCGCGAAGCGGCACGGCCCAGCGCTGTGCCTCCCGCGAGAGGCCTGACCGCACCGGAGCGCGAAGCGGCCGAGCACCCCGCCGACGCGCCAAGGGCGGGAAGCGTGAGCAAATCGGCCAGATCGAAGGGACTTCAAGAGGAAAGGTTCGAGCCGGCTTCTCCGGACCGGGGCTCCATCCGGTCCGAAATCCGGCGGCTGGTCCTGGAGGCGGACGGCACGGTCCTGGAGACGGGTTCTCCCGACGGCACGGTCCATCCGGCGGAAGTGACCGCCGAACTGCCCGCCGAGAATTTTGCGTTCTTCCTCGGCCGACTGCGGGAACTGGGCACCATTGAGACGGCACGAAAGGACCAATTCCATCCCGCGCCCGGCACAAGAATCCGCATCACCCTGAAGCTCGCCGTTCCCTGAGAACCGCCCCACGCACGATCCACCGCAACCCACCCGCAGGGCCCCGTCCATCCTCCGCCCGGCGGGACAATTCCTCCCCATCGGTTCGATGCGAAAAATCCGGGAACTTTTTCCGCCCTCCCGTGTCAAAGAGGATTGAAGAAGCTTTGGAACGACCCAAAACCACAAGGAGGAAAAAGACATGAAGTGCTCTTCCGGTTCATTTCGAAAAAATATGAACGCCGCGCGCATGGTCGCCGTCATCCTGGCGGTGTTCGCCCTGCTGCCCGTAAGCGGCCTTTCCCGGGCACTGGCCGCGGAAAGCCCCGCCCATGAAGCGGAATCCGACGACAAGACCCTGTCCCCCTACTTCTTCATCCGATCCGAAGATCCGGCCGTGGACCAGCTTCCGCTGAAGGCGACCTCGGCATCCGTGAACGTATCCGGAATCATCGCGGACGTAACCGTGACGCAGGTGTACAAGAACGAGGGCAAGAAGCCCATCGAGGCACTGTACGTCTTCCCGGCCTCGACCCGAGCCGCCGTCTACGGTATGAAGATGACCATAGGCGAGCGCACGATCGTCGCGGAAATAAAGAAGAGAGAGGAAGCGCGGCAGGACTATGAAAAGGCGAAGCAGGAAGGCAAGAGCGCCTCTCTGCTCGAACAGCAGCGCCCCAACGTCTTTCAGATG
>JAJFUA010000177.1 GCA_021372635.1 Desulfobacteraceae bacterium
TTCCGGCTGCTGGAAGAAATCGTCGTCCAGGGCGTGCATCACCACGGGCGCGCCGGTCGCTTTCCTGAGACGGTCGTTTCCGCAGGTATGGTCCGCATGGCCGTGGGTATTGATGATATAGCGCAGCGTAATGCCCTTCTCCCTGAGCGTCTCCAGGAGCTTCTCTTCATCCCCCGCCGGGTCGATCAGGATTCCCTCGAGGCTCTCTTCGTCGTAGACCAGATAGCAGAAAACCTCCATGTGCCCCACGGGTATCTGCATGATTTTCATATCGAACTCCTCGAAATCCGAAAAAGGAACGATATCCGGAAAGCCGCCGAACTTTTCCGCAACCCGCACAGGAGGCCGTTCCGGACCGGCCGCGTCGTCTTTCCCATTCGCATGGCGCCTGGTTCCATCTTCAAAATGGAGCATCTCGAAGGAAATGTCAAAGGGGCAGGCGGATCCCGTGTTTTTTGACCTTTCCTCCCCGGCATGCCTTATCGTATGAAAACCGTGAAAGGCCGGAATCCTTGTGAAGAATCGAACTATATTTATAGAAATCAAATTCCATATCTGCTATTAATTGGCGGCGGAAGTTGTGCGTAATATGCAGTCTCAGCGAAGGTAAGATTTCCGATCACGTGGCCTGCAAAGCTGGCATTTCCTTCACATCCGGGCGGGGGGATCTCCCGGTGCGAAAGGAAGCTTTGCACTCCACGGCATTACACGGGAAATCCCATCCAGCATTACCGAGGAAACACGATTCGCTCCGGGGCCGCGTTCGACCCCGGAAGAGTCCTGAGATGCACGAAACCTTTGGGACGTTCGCAGTCCCGCTGCGGAAGGTCTCTGCCATCCCCGGCGGCGCAACAACTGATCATCTGATTTCAAGGGCATTCTGCGGCCATTCGGGCGGTACGAAAAAAGGTCTGCATCTTCTGGATCCTGAGTAACGGAACGCATTGGGGGGGTAGGCATCCGGCCGTCGGGAGGGGGTATCCCGAACGGTTCATTTCCGGATGAATGGGGAAGTGCGGGCAGTCACAAGGGAAAAGGAGATTCGGAATGGGGCGTCGTCGCTTTGGGAAGTTGGTACTGGCATTCGTACTGGCAACAGGCTTTGTCCTTGGTACTGAAAAAGCGTTTGCGGAAACCGAAATCCGCTATGACGGCTCTTCCCAGATCTACTGGGCTTTTGTCAAAGACTCCGCCGACATGTTCACGCAAGAGACCGGCATAAAGATATCCGCGGAAGACCGTACGACCCAGGATGCAGTCCCCTCGCTCGTTTTCGGCCGCTCCAACGTGGCCGGCCTGGCGCGAAAGATGAAATTGGCGGAAAAGGCCCAGGGCAAAGATTTGGTGGAAACGCTGATCGCCAAGGACCACCTGGCCGTTTTCGTGCCGAGCAACAGTAAACTGGAGAATATATCGGGCGAAAGCCTGAAAAAGGTTTTTGCCGGCCAAATCAAGGACTGGAAGGAAATCGGCGACGAACACGGCCCCATCGTGGTGGTCATCCCGCAGGCGAACACGGCCTGCCAGAAGAATTTCAGGGAACTGGTGATGGGGGACACTCCATTTGTCGCTTCCGCCGCGATCACCCCCACGGCAGGGGCCGTACTCGAGGAAGCCAAGGGGAAGCGGGCGCTGTCCTTCATTTCCTACGGGGCGGTTTCGAGGCGCCCGGAATTCAAGATTCTCAAAGTGGACGGGAAGTATCCCGGCGACCAGACCTACGCACTCGGCCAGGACCTGTACCTGGTCACCGAGGGGCCGCCGACGGGCATTTTCAAGAAATATATCGACTTCTTCCTTACGGGAAACGGCAGGGAGGTCATTCTCAAGGCGGGACTGCTGCCCGCCCTTTGATCTCAGACATTCCCGGGTGGAAACGGAACGAGGATCTCCACTCCGCCGTGCTTACACCAAATGCTTCTTTGCACCTCGGGCGCACCGCTTCGAACGGACTTTCGGAAAGCCGCCTCACTTGAAACCGAGGATATATTCCGCAAGGGCTTTTTGTTCCTCGGCGGAGAGCGCCCCCAGTTTCGGCATCTGCCCCTTCATCATTCCCGGTTTTTCGCTTTCGATAATCGGCTTGCTCTCACCTTTGAAGAACCCGCCTAATTGTTCCGGGGTTTCGTAAGCTCTGGCGATCTGCGCCAGGGAAACGGCAACGCTCTTTTCGCCCGGCTTGTGGCACGAACCGCACTTGAGCGAATCGAACACGGCCCGGCCGTCCGCAGCGGAGGCCGATGTCATGAAGACGCCGGCCGCCATCGCGGAGATGATCGTTGCAATAATTGCCAATACCACGATTCGGGAAAAAACATGCATAGGCTGTCTCCTCTTCATCAGGCAGGGGGGACTTTTTCGCTGCGGGTACAGGACCGCAGCCAGGCACCTGCCGAAGGCTTCACGGCGTGACCGGAGGTTCCGCCCCTCCGCGTTTCCTGGCACGCCGCAGCGCTCCGAGCAGCGCGTCGCCGGACATGGGCAGATGCCGTACCCGTGCGCCCGTGGCGGCAAACACGGCGTTCGCCAAGGCCGGAGCGACGGGAGGCACGGCTACGTCGCTGATCCCTCCCGGCTTCCCTTCGGTCTTTATGATGTGGACTTCGATCTCCGGAACCTCGCTCATGGTAAGAATCCGGTAATCCGAAAAATTCGACGAGACAACCCCCCCGTTGGCCACTTCGACCTTTTCCTTCAACGCCGCGCTCAGCCCGAAAATGATCCCGCCCTCCATTTGAGCGGCGATCGTGTCCGGATTGACCACGTAGCCGCAGTCGACGGCGCAGACGACCTTGTGCACCTTCACATGGCCTTTCTTCTCATCGACGGACACCTCCGCGACCTGGGCCACATAACTGCCGAAGGTGAAATGCTGGGCGATTCCCCTCCCCCGGCCGGCGGCCGGCGGCTTTCCCCATCCCGCCTTTTCCGCCACGAAGTTCAGCACGTCGTGGGCGCGGGGATTGTCCTTCAACATACCGAGGCGGAATTCCAGAGGGTCCTTCCCGGCCTCAAAGGCCAGTTCGTCCATGAAGCTTTCTACGGCGAAAGCATTGTGCGTGTTCCCCTCCGAACGCCAGAACCCGACGGGAACGGGAGTATCGATCCGGATATATTCCACATGCAGGTTCGGCAGATCGTAGACCGTGTTCACGATTCCGTCCACGGCGGAGGCGTCGACGCCGCCCGTCATCTTTTCGGGAGCGACCCGCGCCCACAGGGAGGGGGAAACGATCTTGTGCGACCAGGCAATGAGCCTGCCTCTGCTGTCCAGCCCCCCATCGAGCCGGCAGCAGGCGGCGGGGCGGTAAAACCCGTTCTGCATATCCTCTTCGCGGGTCCACATGAGTTTGATCGGCGTGCCCGTCACCCTCGACACCTGAACCGCATCCCGCACGTAGTCCGTTTCGAGCCTCCTCCCGAAACCTCCCCCGAGATACGTCGTGTAAACGTTGATCGCCTCGACGTCCAATCCGCTCTCCCGAGCGGCGGTCGCAATGGCTTCGGTCTGGTTCTGCGTGGGAACCCAGATGTCGCACGCGTTTTTCCGGACGTGCGCCGTGCAGTTCATGGGCTCCATCGTCGCATGGGCGAGATACGGAAGAAAGTAGGTCGCCCGCACCTTTTTGGCCGCGTTGCCGAGCGCGGCGCGGCAGTCCCCTTCCGAGCGCACCGTAACCCCGATATCGATCAGGCGCCTGAGATAGCTCTTCTGAAGGGACCGGCTGCTGAGCGCAGGATGGGCTCCTCTGCTCCACTTGACGTTCAGGGCATTCCGTCCCGCCCAGGCCGCCAGGGCGCTTTCCGAACAAACGGCCACCCCGCTGTCCACGGCCACAACCTTTCGGACACCTGGAATGCTTTCCACCGCCGACCGGTCGAAGGAAACGGCCTTCGCTCCAAAGGCTTTCGGGCGAACGATCGTCGCATAGAGCAGATTCTGCACGAAGACGTCCACGCCGAAGATGGCGGTGGAGTCCACCTTGGGCGGGATATCGAGTCTTTGTACGGCCGTTCCGATGATCCTCAGGGGGCCGTCCTTCTTCAGGCGCGGATTCGGCGGGGCCGGAAACTTCGACGCCAGGGCGCACAATTCTCCGAAAGTCAAGGAACGGTTGCCGTTGAGCTGTCTCACCGTCCCGCGGAATGCCTCACAGTGGTTTTCCGAAATGTTCCACATCCCGGCGGCCACCTGCACGAGCATTTCGCGCGCAGCGGCAGCTCCCTTGCGCAGCGGCTCGATCATGTTCCGGACGCTGGTGCTTCTGCCCGTCGCCTGCGCCCCCCAGACGGGGTCCTTGTACTTCTCCCGGCCGGGCGCAATCTCGAACCGTACCCGGCTCCAATCCGCATCCAACTCTTCCGCCACGATCATTGCCAGGGCGGTGGCGATCCCCTGGCCCATTTCGGACTTATTCACGATAACCGTGACGATGTTGTCCGAAGTGATCTGTATCCAGACGCTCGGCAGGAAGACTTCCGGCCTTCCCTTTCGCAATGTTTGCGCACTCACGACCCTGCATTCAAAGGGAAATAGCGAGAAAGCCAGGAGCAGTCCTCCGCCGGCAAGGCATCTTTCGAGAAACTCACGCCGGTTCGGAAACAGGGTCATGTTCCCGCTCCTTTCCCCGCGGCCCTTCGAATGGCCTTCATGATGCGAGGATAACTCCCGCAGCGGCACAGATTGCCGTCCATGGCCTTCACGATTTCCTCGTCCGCGGGGTTCGGATTTTCCGAAAGCAGGGCGGCGGCCTGCATGATCTGACCCGATTGGCAGTAGCCGCATTGAGGGACCTGCTCCTCCACCCATGCCACTTTCAGCGGATGGTTTTCCGGAATCCCCTCAATGGTGGTCACCTTTTTCCCCTGCACTTTGCCTACGCTGGTTACGCACGCCCTCACCGGCTTGCCGTCCACGTGCACCGTGCAGCAACCGCACGCGCCGATGCCACAGCCGTACTTGGTCCCGGTAAGCCGCAACGGCCCCCTGATCACCCACAGCAACGGCTGATCGGGCTGAACGTCCAGATCCACCTGGACCCCGTTTATCTCGAAAGAAATCATTCCTTGTATCCCCACGTGACAGACTGAAGGACTACCGATGGAAGGTCAAATTATTACCACGAAAAACACGGAAGCCGGTAGGACAAAGAAAACTTCCCGGCACCCGCGGCTTCCACCCCGGAGCCTGTCGCCGTCCTTTTTTCATTCCCGGTCGACTGCGGCCCAGGCGCGGCATCCGCTGCCATCCCCTTCACCGACGGGCGAAAAGATGCGGTGGAGGACGATCCCGTGGCAATGCGCGACGGCCATGTCCAGCCGCCAGTCTCCCTTTCGGCGATTTCCGGCGATATTGCTAATTCCCCGGCATTCGACGACGGGGACTCCGAAGCGCAGGCAGGCATGGGCCACCGCGCTTCCCTCCATGTTCTCGGCGTATGCCAGGTATCGCTGGAATCGCCGCCGGGCGACCAGGGCGTCGCCGCTCGCCATCCCCACCGTGAGGGACGGCCCCGAAAACAGTCGGAAAGATTTTCCTCCGATACCGGGGATGGCATCCGCCGCCGTTTTCTTGCCGCTTTCTCCCTTCGCCGGTCCGATCGCCCCCGCTCCCCAGCCTCCACCGTCGGCGTACAGCAGGCGGACTCGGGCGGGACTGCCCGCTTCCATGAATTCGTACGATCCCGGAGGGGTCCCTTCCAGAAAATCCAGGGCAAGGTTCCCGGCGGGAAGATGATCGAAGTATTTCTTACCCTCCTGTACGAGGATGGGGATCCCGATGGCTTCCCCGGGCAGGCATTCTCCATCCAGCAAAACACCTTCATCCCCCAGGAGGAAGCGGGAGGTGACGAGCACGTCTCCCACTCGAAGCGGCCCTCCGTTATAGGCCCCGGCACAGCCCACATTGAGGACCCCGGTGACCTTCAACCGTTCCAGCAGGGCCGCCGTGGTCACGGCGGCGTTGACTTTTCCGAGTCCCGTCGTACCGACGACTACTTCCATGCCTCCGCAGTTTCCCGTGCGGAAGGTTTCCCCATGAAGCGGAAAAGCCCGGCCGCACGCCATGGCATCAAAAAGCGGTTCCACTTCCTGCAAAACGGCTCCCAGGACAGCCAGCATATTGCTCCGCTCCATCGACGTTTTTTCCGGAAAGACTCCCTTGCATCCTGCCTCAAGCTAGCAAAGGGCATGACCACTGTCAATCCGCCACAGTCCGCTTCCGGGCGGATTTCCATGGTCCCGGGCCGCAGGCGGACTCCACCCGCCAGCCGCAACGGCGTGCCACTTTCAGGCCGTTTGTCCGCCGGGCGGGCATGATTTCATCGCGTTCGCCCGGCAGCAGCGCTCATGCATTCCCATCAGGATTCGCCGGGATGAATCCCCGATCGTTCCGCTAAAGGAACCTTTCAGGCCGTTTCAAAGGGCCTTCGATCCGAGTTCCAGGATTTTCGCCAGGCGCCGGAATTCGGAGGGTTCCAGGGTCTCCGGCCTGCGCATGGGGTCGATACCCACCTCTGCAAAAGCAATCGAGAGCATCTGGGAGTTCTTCCCGGGCAAGGATTTCAGGCTATTCTGGAGGGTCTTCCTGCGCTGCTGGAAGGCGGTGTTGACGAGCGAACGGAGAAAAGCGAAGGACGGCGAACCCACCGGGTCGACTTCTTCAAAATCGATCCGCAGCACCAGGGAATCCACCTTGGGAGGCGGGTAGAACTGGCTCGGCCCCACGGTAAACAGGCGGGTCACGCGGGCGTAGATTCCCAGGAGGACGGAGAGAACCCCGTAGTCTTTCGTTCCCGGCCCCGCCGCGAGTCTTTCCCCGACTTCCTTCTGCACCATGAAGACGGCGCGCCGGATGGCCGTCATGGATTCCAGCAGGTGGAAGACCAGGGGAGAACTGATGTTGTAGGGCAGGTTTCCCAGCAGGACCAGGGAATTCCCTTCCGTCCGGCCCAGATCCAGGAAGTCGAAGTCAAGCACATCCACGGGATGAACCGCGACCGCACTGCCGCTTTCCTGAATACCGCTCTCCAGGTAGGCGGCCAGGTCGCGGTCGAGTTCCACGAGATGAAGCCTGCCCACCCGCGGCAGGATGTACCGGGTAAGAGCGCCCAGTCCGGGTCCCACTTCGACGGCCACGTCGCCGGGCGAGAGCCCCGCGCACTCGACGATGCGTTCGGCAGTGTCCCGCCGAACCAGAAAATGCTGGCCGAAACGCTTCCTGGGGCTTGTACCCTGGAGCCGGAAATAATCCTGTGGAGTCAGAAACATCGAACCGTTCACCCTTCAGAAATGGGTCCGCAAAAGGCCTGCCGCATGGACCTCCGAAGCAAGGGGAAAAACCAGGCCGCGATCGTGTCAGAACCAGCGGGAGGTCGCATCCAGGTTCAACGGGTCGCGGCAGAAGCCGGAGCGCTTCCAGATGGAATAGCCCGCCGCCGCAATCATCACGGCATTGTCCGTACAAAAGCGCAAGGGAGGCAGAAAAAGAGCCAGCCCCCTCTCGCCCGCAGCCTCCGCCAGCCGGTGCCTCAGTCGGCGGTTGGCCGCAACCCCGCCCACCACCGCGATATCCCCGATACCGCGGTCTCCGGCCGCTTTCAGGAGCTTGCCGATCAAAACGTCGACCACGGCCTCCTGGAAGCTCGCCGCCAGGTCCTCCAGCCGGTAGGCCCCTTCCCCTCCCTCCGGTGCGGGAGGCCCCATGCGGCGCA
This sequence comes from Desulfobacteraceae bacterium, assembly GCA_021372635.1. Classification (GTDB taxonomy): domain Bacteria; phylum Desulfobacterota; class Syntrophobacteria; order Syntrophobacterales; family Syntrophobacteraceae; genus JAJFUA01. The sequence goes on from JAJFUA010000177.1 coordinate 7,713, forward strand.
GGAAGTTGGCGACGGAAGTCTTCAGCCCGCTGAAGCTGAATTCCAGGGAATCCTTGCCGAGGAAAGCCCTGGGGAAGGAAAACGCGCGAGGGTCGCCGCCTGCGGCCAGCCGGTCGATCACCACGCCGCCCGGATAGCCGAGCCCCAGCAGCTTGGCCACCTTGTCGAAAGCTTCCCCAGCGGCATCGTCCCGCGTGGAACCGAGAAAGCGGCTCGCCCCTCCGGGTTCGACTTCGTAGAGAGCCGTGTGCCCCCCGGAAACCACCAGGCAGACGAACGGCCGGTCCTCGGGAGCACCGCCCAGGTAGGCGGCGTTCATGTGCCCTTCGAGATGATTGACCGCAATGAGAGGGCGGTCCAGCGCATAGGCCATGGCCTTCGCGGCGCTCAACCCCACGAGCAGCGCACCGATGAGACCCGGGCCGCGGGTCACGGCCACGGCGTCCAGTTCGCGCCCGGTCAGGCCGGCGTCTTTCAGCGCCTGGGAGATTACGGGCAATATGGCTTCCACGTGTTTCCTGGAGGCGATCTCGGGGACTACCCCGCCATAGGGCGTGTGAAAGGCGATCTGGCTCGAGATCACATCCGAAAGAATGTTCCTTCCGTCTTCCACGACTGCGGCCGCAGTCTCATCACAGGAGCTTTCTATGCCAAGAACGATCATGAAGCATTCTATCCGCAGCGGGAATTGGTCCAATATAGATAACACAGCAAAAAACAACACAACCGGAGCGCATGCCCCGATGCGAACGATTCCCCGGGAAGCGGAAATCTCCCGGCTCCCCCCGCGGGGCATCGTTCAGCCCGGCAAAAAGGTACATATAGGATGAACCCGCTTCGAAGTCCATCGATTCCCGGACAACACCGCGGAACGAAGCGGACGGTGCAGAAATAACATTTTCGTTCCGGGCTACAAAGCGTTAAATATTCCCGAAAAGGCATACGATGCGCGCAAAGCGCATCCCGGGAGGCGGGAAGAGATTCCTTCAGCCTGCCGAAAGCGAACCCGGCATGTCATTCCGGAGCTTTTGAAAAGGGAACCGTGCGGAGCGGATTGTCTATCGGAAAGAGCGACACTAAATTGCCATGGGAACCCGGGGATACCCCGGCTATGGGCTTTCCGCAACGGGAGACCGTAGAGAAGAACAGACCAGGAACCCGGCGGGCGGTTGCCGCTTCAAGGACACTCCACAATGCCCAGGACAGGTTTTCTCCGTCAATGCGCCCCGACAGTCGACCGGAGCTGGCTGCTGCTCCTCTCCGGAATCCTCTGGTCCGTCGTGGGCATATCGCTGTGCATCATGGCTTGCCGCTGGCTTTCCGAAATGCAGTGGCCCATGCAGATCCTCGGGATCGTCGCGGGGTTCGGCCCGGGGATACCGGCCTATCTCTTCGGTTTTTCCCGCATCGCACGCAAAAACATCGCAAGGATAGGAGAAAAACCGGACCGGGTGTGCCTGTTCGCTTTCCAGGCATGGCGCAGCTACCTGCTCATCCTCGTCATGATACTGCTGGGATACGCACTCCGACATTCCCACCTGTCGCAACTGGTCGTCGCCGTCATTTATTCGGCGGTGGGGACGGGGCTCACTTTCAGCAGTACGCTCTACTACGCGGCATTCTTCGCCATTGGATTATGAAGCGGAACAGGGAGGCACCCGTTCCCGCAGTTCGGCCTCCAGTTCGGGCGTCAGCCGGATCTTCATTTTCCAGCCAGCCAAAGAGTATTCGTCCTTCCGCTTGATGAGGAGCCATTCCTTTCCACCGCCCTTGAGGCGGGCAAGGGTAAAGCCGCCTTTGAGCTTGGTTCCGTCCAGTGTGAAGACAATGCGGTCCTCCCGCCATTCCCCGGGTTCATACGTCCCGCTGTCCCAGATCACCACCACCCCCGCACCGTATTGCCCCTCCGGGATGATTCCCTCAAAGTCGCCGTATTGCAGCGAGTGATCTTCAACGGCGATGGCAAGCCGCTTGTCCTTCGAGTCCATGGACGGCCCTTTGGGCACGGCCCAGGAACGCAGAACCCCTTCCCGTTCCAGGCGGAAGTCGTAGTGAAGGTGCGTCGCGTGATGCTCATGTACGACGAATCGCAGTTTCATATTCTTCCCCTCCCCCGTTGCGTGCGCGACAGCCAGGGAAAAAGACGGCTCACGCCTCGAAGGCGCAGAGGCGGTCCACCGTCGCGGCGTCCAGGGACTGAACGAGTTCCAGGACCAGTTCGAGAGCGCTCAGGTAGTCCCCGATGTGGATGACGCTGTTGTGCGTGTGGACATAGCGGGCAGGCACGCCGAGCACGACGGTGGGAACGCCGGAGGCGTGAAGCTGGATCGCGCGGGCGTCCGTGCCGCCGGACTTTCTGACGGCAACCTGGTGGGCGATCTTCCGTTCTTCGGCCACTTCCCGCACATGCCTCACCAACCCGGCATGCATGACCGCGCTCGGATCCATGAGCCGGATCTGAAC
>JAJFUA010000203.1 GCA_021372635.1 Desulfobacteraceae bacterium
GACGGAAATGAATATCGCCAGGGGTGCCGTGATCAGCGTAAACGGGAAAATCAGCAGCGGCAGTACGGCAAGGGAAAGGGCGATGCAGTCGTACAGCACGCGGTTGCCGACCAGGCCCGGCATCCGCCCGCACCGTTTCGCTCGTTCGAAGCAAACGGGGCAGAGCCTTTCCGATGCCATGGGTATGTCGCACAGCGAGCAGATGAACCGGCCGCACATCGAGCAGACCACTTCGGCACGCTTGTCGGGGTGATAGAAGCAACTCGCCTCGTCTTCCCGGCGCAGTGCCTCTCCCCACTGCGTCACCTGGTCTCGAAACAATGCCGGAAACACTCCGATTTGAAGCGCCGCCTTGCACCAGGGGCACCGCAATGCCTCCGCGGAAGCTGCCGCTCCGGGCGGAGGAGCCAGGCTGGACCCGCACCGGGAGCAGCCGATCTCTGCCTCGAGAATGGCCCCGCCCATCATTTGCGTATCACTCGAGTGTCGCAGATCCTGTCGTGGAGCGCGCGTTTTTCCAGGTCGAAAGCCGCCATGATGTATCCGATGAGCAGGATGATGGAACTCAGCATCTCGGCGAAATACCTGCCGCATGCCCTCGCGTAGCTCACCCTCTCGCCGTCCGGTCTCACAATCATGAGGCCGCAGGCCATCTTGCCCGGCGTCGCCTGGAACTTGCCGACGAAATACACCGTGTAAGCCAGGGGGATGAAGATGTTGACGAGCAGGGAGATTACCTGACCGGGGATTCCGGACTGGAATACCGCATGGAGCGGAATGGTCAGGACATAGGTGATGAAGACGGTCACCAGTCCGTCCAGGAATTTGGCTCCGAAACGGATCCAGAAGCCTGCGTAGATCATGTCGCCGGCACGCACGCCCTGCTGAGCCATCTGGAGATAGGACGGCTTGCAGGCGGGGCAGACCCACGTGTCGGCGTCGAAGCGGATCATGCTCGACGGGGGAAACGAATTCCTGCATACCGCGCAGTATCGGAAGGCTGTCTCCCGGCTGTCCTGAGGGGAATCTCCGGGCGAGGGGGCATTGCCGGGAGGGGCGGAAACGGCGGCGGGCCTGGAATAGGACGGCGCCGCGGATGACGGCGGAGGAGAAGAAATCTCCACTGTATCCTTTTGAACGAAGAATTTTTCCCGGCACTTCGGGCAGCGCACATTGGTGCCCTGATCCGGAATCAGCGAATCGTCAATCGAACCCTTGCCGCCGCACTTGGGACACTCGATCCTCATCTCCTTTACCCTTTCGTCGTCTGAATGAACCGATTCCGGAGAATTGCCGGTAGATGCATATGAAATAGAATCAAGCAGACTTCCTGCATGGCTCAGATCCCCACAAAGGCGTGCCGGATTACCCGCTTATCGGCATTCGACCGCAGGAACTTTAATTCCCGGCTCTGAGCGCAGAAAGACCCGGTTTGCTTCCGGACTCTCGCGCATTTGCGGGAGAAGGACTTTTACGGCCTGCCCGGTGGGCTAAGCGGGACTTGTTCCGTGCCGGATGAACCCGGCTCGACAGCTAAAGTACTAGAACGAGGCGAACCTGTCTATCATGGGATTTCGGAGAGTGAAAGGAGGAGAGAAAAGAGGCATTCTTAGGGCATCGTGCAGCGTGTCCGTCGCGAAGGCTGCCCGTTCGGAACAGGCGTGCCGGTTTCAGGAGCGGTTACGGAGCACAAGGGTTCGGAAGGCATTTCCCGATGCCGGTGGGGTGATGCCGCCTGCCGGCATCGGGCCTGCTCTTTCGGGGAAAGACCTGCAATTTGGCCCGGGCATCTCCTAGTAGCCGGGAGGTGCGTTGACAACAACGTACGTGACGCCGCTCGCCGCATACGCCGGTTGGTACCAGGTCCCAGCACACTGATAGTAGGAAACTCCCCCGACCACGACGGTGGTGCTCGTGCAGGGGAGGGACGCAAAGGACGCCGCGGTTATGGTCGTGCCGATGGCGTAAGCCGTGACGGCAGCCGCTGTACCGACCGCCACCGCGCCCCAGTAATCGCCGTGATAGCCGTCCCAGTGTTCGTCGTGGTGATAATCGCCGTGATAGTCATTGACGGCGTCCTGGCGTTGGCCCTGCCGATCCGTGCGCTGTTCCTGGCGAGTTCCCTGCCGTTCGGTACGTTGATCCTGCCTGGTTCCCTGCCGCTCGGTACGCTGCTCCTGGCGGTCGGTCCGCACATCGCTCCTGTCTCCCGATCCTTGAGCCCGGGTGTCCTGCCGCGTATCCCTGGTATCTGCGCGTGCCTGCGTCCGTTCCGTGCGTTGCCCCTGTCCCTGGGAGCGCATATCGGAGCGCTGGCCGGATCTCTGGGACGAAAGGTCCTGAACTCCCGCCTGTCGGCCTGGCGTCCCGGAAGACTGGATGCCCTGGCGGCCCGCGGGTTGCTGCGACACCCTTGAAGCTCCGCCTGCTTGACCGGTTCCTGGCCGCTGCGAAGTCGACGCGCTTCCGATGCCGCTCGGCCGGCCGCCGTACCCCGAGGGCGACCTGGATGACGAAAAGCCGCCGCTGCTGGCCGGTCCGGACCGTGAGAAGCTCTGGCCTCCTCCACCACGCCCCCCGCCGCCTCCTCCTCCTCCACCACGCCCGCCGCCTCCGCCTCCTCCTCCTCCTCCTCCTCGGCCGCCCCGGGCCTCAACCTCGGCGGCTACAAGGAACAATACGAAAAAAACGACCGCTCCCAGGGAAATCACTCGAATCGGTATGCTGCGTCTCATTTCTTGCCTCCCTTTTTCGCTTTCCTGGCCTGCGGTTTCACCACATCGAGCTGTGCGAGGAAAGCAATCCCCTGATATCCTTCCGGGGGAGAGAAGGAAAACGACCCTTCGGGCGGGTTCGCAGAGAAATCCCATCCGTTCAGGTTTGCCCGGAACTGCGGCTGTCCCGGCGCTTTTTTGTAGGTGATCACGACGCGGCGGGGCAACGGGTCTCCCTGGGACTGGATCCAGACCTGAAAATCCACATCCCCGGAGCGCGCCGCCAGGTGAGCGCACGGGACATCCGTGATCGTCGACTGTTCTACAAATGCGACGGAACGTACCCTGGTATTGAGATCCACCGGCAGGGTGGTGAGGTACATCATGGCCAGGGGCAGCTGAAGCCCCAGGTCCGCTACAAGAAAATGTATGGCATCATCCACGCTGCCGGGTTTGCTCACCCTGGCGTAAACCTTCTGGCCGGGGCTCACGACCGTGAGTTCCTGACCGTCGAACAAGGCGACGGTCTTTTCGCCGTCGCTGCGCTCGGTGTCCACCCGCATACGATCCGGTCGGACCAGGGTAATCTTGCGGGATTCCCCGAACTCGATTTTCTGACCGGATTTCTGCACCACATCGTACTCTGCGTTCATGTTGAAGCTGAACTGCTTCGCGGTGGAGAGAAAGTCGGCCATCCGCATGAGCAGAACCTGCGCGTCAGGCTGATCGTCGGGAGCGCCCGAAGCGGGTTCCTGCACCGCGAAGCCGGGGGCCGCGCACAGGAGCGCGGCCAACATCCAGATTGCCGATAATAGACGTTTTTGCCGTTGGATCATCCAGGCCTCCTTGGTAGCATGACAAGGTTGCAGTTGCTTTTTTCTCCGACTGTGGGCCGGTATATCCCGCCGGCTGTGCAATCCATGCCTGCCGGCGTTCACAGGATGTGAGCAAGGAGCAAGTCTCCTGTGCGGAATGCATTCGCATTCAGTTGACCGTCACTGGCTGCAGCTCGGTTGTCGTTCAAAATCCTCGTCTTTCCGGAGGTCCTCCAGCAGTCTTTTGAAATCCTTGGAGTTGGTGAGGATGCGGTGGGCGGCGTCCTTGAGCCTGTCCACTTCTTCCGGCTTCAGGACGAAGGAAGTGGGAAGCCTCTTGAAGTAGTTGCGTTCCCCCTCATCGTCCAAGGCGTCGAAACTTACCTCCATCAGGTAGAAATCGACATCGCCGCAGGAGCCAGGTTCCAGGGAGATAGCCTTTGTGCCGCAGCGGCCCCCGCGGATCTCGTCGGCCCATCGGCTGAAGCTTTCCCTCAGAAGCGCCAGCGTTTCCACGTTGTAGCGCCAGATCCCGATGGAAGAGAACGAATCGAGCATGGCTCTGAACGGCGGGATTCTTTCGAAACGGTCCCATTTCGTGTCCGTGGCGGTTTCGGCGTTCACCACCACGAAGACGATCTTGTGTACGTTCTTCATTCCGGCGTAGCTCAGTGTCGTCCAGGGGTCGCCAAAGAGTGTGACCCGTTCGAGAATCGCCCTGAGACCCAGGTTGTCCGCGACGCCTCCATCCACGAGATGGATATACGGCTTGCTTTTGGAGTCCAGGAACGGCAGCAGGCTGTTGGCAAGATCGAAGCGGCGCGAAGAGATGTCCCTGGGGGGCTGCATGGCTTCATGCAACGCTTTGGGCATTTCATAGCCGCACCTGCCGGCGTAATTGCGCAGCGTGATCGGGCTCAAAACGATGGGGACGGCCGAAGATGCGGCGCAGGCCCGCGCCACCGGAAAGCTGAGGAGGTCGGAACAGATTACGTCGAAGGTATCCTGGTTGAAGGCAAAACGGGTTCCATGCACCATATCGGTGGCGTTGATGAGGATTATGGGCTTACTGTGGGCGAGCAGGTCGGCGAAGGTGGCGCCGTCGAACACGTTCTTGTCGTAGTATTCCGCTGCCAGATCGCTGCGGTCGAAGTAGGGGGAAAGAAGCTTTCCCCAGTTGTAGGGATTGAAGACGATCGCATTCCTGAGTTCGGCCTGAATGTTCTTTTTCAGGAACCTGCTCTCGAAATCCGTAAAGGTGTGGTCGCGAAACAGCCCGTAATAGGCTGCCGTGAAGCTCCCGCCCGAAACCCCGGAGATCATGTCCACCTGGTCCAGCAGGCGTTTCTTGCTGCCGTGGATGCTCACCTCCGTATCCCTCAGGGTTTCGAGTACGCCGTAGGAAAAGGCGGCGGCCCGTGTCCCCCCGCCGGAGAAGGTGAGCAGAACCAGCAGTTCATCGCCATTTTCGTTCTCGCCGAGCTTGCTTCCCCGGTAGCCTGCCTGGGGGTCCCACCGGTCCGAGGCTTTATTGACCGGATAGTGAAGGGAGCATCCGGACGTCGCGGCCAGAAATACCGCGAGGCAGATGCAGACCAGGATCTTCAGCCGGACCTGCGGAAAAAGGCCTGCGGCCGGCAATGCGTCTCCGATGCCTCCATGCATTGCATGACTCCTGTTGCTTGGCATTTTTCCCTCTGTAATTCGTGTGCAGGGGCTTTACGCATATGCGTCGTCACCCGGTTGCGTTGCCCGCGCTCTTCATTCGCACCTGGGAACGGACGACTGCGTCGAGCAGGGAATGCTCCTCGAAGGGCTTCCGCAGGAAGGCGACCGCTCCTGCCCGTTCGGCCATCTCCAGCCACCGGGGTTCATCGTGGGCGGTCATGAAGATTACCGGGCATTTCACCCCGGAAGCGGAGAGCCGGGCGTACAGATCGAGGCCCGACAGACCCGGCAGGCAGATGTCCAGCACGAGGCAGACGTTGCCCCTTGCGAAGCTGGACACCAGCAGGTCCTCGGCGGATTCGAAGGTGAGCACCCGGTATCCGTTGGACACGAGCAACCTTTTCATGGCCTTTCGCACCGACTCATCGTCGTCAACAACAAGCACAGTGAGGGGCTTTTCATCCACGAAGCACTCACCTTTTCTGGCAGGCTCTTTCGACAACCGGTCAAACGGCGTCAGGCTGTACGGAAAAGTTCTGCCGGACAAAACAGGCAGGGCGGAGAGGCTCATTCTTCGAGTGTTGAGACTTTAACGAAATTCAGGGGAGGGGGATATTGGACTTTGGTCCAATGCGGCAAACTACCGATGAGGGAAGCGAATATTCAGCTTTTCGGCAAAGCGTACGAGGTCTGCCAAAGACCCGGCTCCCATCTTCTCGAGGATGCGGGCACGGTGCACCTTGATCGTTTTTTCGCTGGTGCCGAGTTCGAAGGCGACCTGCTTGTTCAGCATTCCGGTCACCACCAGGGCAAAGACCTCGGTCTCGCGGGGCGTCAAGGTCTTCAGACGCTCGCGCAGCTTCGCCATTTCCCTTTGCTCGCTCTTTGCCCTGTGGTCTGCGGCCACCGCCCCGGCGACGATGTCAAGCAGATCCTCTTCCATGAAGGGTTTCTGAAGAAAATCGACCGCTCCGGCTTTCATGGCCCGGACGCTCAGGGGGATCGTTCCATGGCCGGTGATGAAAATGACGGGGAATCTTATCTCACGGTCGACCAGCCGCTCCTGCAGTTCGAGACCGCCCAGTTCAGGCATCCTGACGTCGAGAATGAGGCAGCCCGGGCCGCTGGTGTGCTGAAAATTCAAGAATTCGAGGGCGGAAGAAAAGGTCACGACCTCGTAGCCGGCCGACCGGAGGAGCCTGTCCATGGACCTGAGAACGGCCGGGTCGTCATCGACCACGTATATGACGGGTTTTTCACCTCTCACGGATGCGCCTCTCCGTCCACGGGCAGAGTGAAATAGAATGTGGCGCCGCCTTCCCTGTTGTTTTCGGCCCATACGGCACCCCCATGAGCTTTGACGATGGTGCGGCTGATCGAGAGTCCCATGCCCAATCCTTCCGGCTTCGTGGTGAAAAAGGGCTCGAAGATGTGCGCCATGTCCTTCCCGCCGATGCCGGTCCCCGAGTCCTTGATGGAAACCATGGCTGTTCGGCCGTCCTTCATGGCGGTCTTCAGGAGCAGTACCCGCAGGGCCGGAGGGGTATTGCTCATGGCGGCGATCGCGTTCATCAGCATGTTCAGCACGACCTGCTGCAACTGAACGCGATCCGCCCATAAGGGCGGGATTCGAGAATCCAGTTCGGTCACGATGGAAATCTTGCCGAGCAGTGAGGCATTCTGGACGAGTGCGACGGTTTCCCCGACGACGTCGCCGAGAGTCACCGATTCGCGCCGTGGAGCATCCTTTTTGACGAGAGTCCGCAATCTTCGGATCACTTCACCGGCTCTCCTGCCATCCTGGACGATGTCGACGAGAATTTTGCCCACCTCGTCCAGATCGGGAGGGGAGCCGGAAAGAAATCGCTGTGCTGCCAGGGAGTTGCAGAGAATGGCCGTCATCGGCTGGTTGATTTCGTGCGCCAGGGACGATGCCAGTTCCCCGACGGTGACGATCCGCGCCATGTGGGTGAGTTCTTCTCGGCGCATCTGCGCCTCAAGTTCGGCAGCCTTGCGCTGACTGATATCCGAGTGAGAGACGACGACGCCTCCTCCGGGATTCCTGAAGGGTACCACTTTCATGGTAAACCATCGGGATTCAAAGGGAGGATCGCAGACATATTCAAACGAGAAGGTTTCGCTTTTCCCGTCCAGGACCGAGAGAATTCCGTTGAGGGCCTGTCCCGCAGAATCGTTGGGCATTCGGATGGACTGTCTGCAAGACTCCAGGTAATTGCCCCCGGGGCTCAGACCGGTCGGCAAAGGAGACCCGTTCGGGGCGGGAAATCGTTCCCAGGCTTCGTTGGCGGCGAGAATGAATCCGTTTCCGTCGAGGATGACAATGCGACTCTTCAAGGAGGCCAGCACCGACCGGTTGAACTCTTCGGATACCTTCGTGAAGTCGGCCACCGTCCGGTACATGGATTCCGTTTCTCTGAGGGAGTATTCGATCCGGCGCCGTTTCCGGAGGCTGACGACCAGAGCGGATATGAGCAACGCCTGAACGATCAGGAGGGAGAAAAAACCGACGATCCGCCACCGGTACGTTTCCCATGCGGAGAATGTCCGATAGCGGACCTCGCTGCCTTCGGGCAGGCTTTCTTCGCCGATTCCCCATCGCCTGAGTTCCCGCGCATCGAAGACGTATCGGCTGGCGCTTTCCTCGACAGGCCCCACCGTACCCGGCTGTTCCCCGGCCAGAACGCGGAGCGCAACCCGCGCCAGGACCGCTCCCAGGGAGGAGTAGCTGAGCAGACGGCCGCCCACGATTCCGGATCCCATGTACGGTTCGGCAACGCTGTAGATGGGCGTGTTCGTCCGGCTGGAGAGAACGGCGAGAGCGTCGGGGGATTTGTAGGTCCTGCCGGTGCCGTCCTGGAAAAGGGAGATGTAGAGCACGAGGGAGTTTTCGGGAAGACTCGACAGGCGCTGGACGAAATCGTCCATGGAAAGCCTGCTGAGATACCGGATTTCGATTCGGGTCTCAAGGTTTCGAAGGGCTTCCCGCGTCATCCTTTCCAGGGACTGATCGAAGCGGGATGCCCCGGTCACGACATAAACCCTGCGGGTGCCTGGGTGCAGGCGCATGGCCGTGGCCATGGTTCCTTCGATGTCCAGCCCGCCGGTCACTACGGCCGCGACTGGTGGCAGCGCCGGACCGCCGAGCATTATCGGATCCTGCTCGCAGAGAATCACGGGGACGTTCTTAAAGGATTCCGGGCTGTATTCCGACAGGAATTTGAGGGATGGGCGCAAATCGGCTACGATGAGGTCGACTCTGACGATGGAATATTTCTCGCGGTATAGCTCCATGAGCCTGTCGTGGTATCGCTCGTCCGGGAACCTGGTCAGGTCCATACATTCCACGTAGAATTCGAATTCGTAGTCCTTCGATGCCGTCAGCGTTTTCCGGAATCCGGTGTCGAGATTGATGAACCCGGGCATGTTGCTTTCGTACGGGTAGAGGACGAGGATCCTCTTTCTCTGCACCGCTGCGGATGAATCCGGGAAGAAAACGGAAAACAGCAGCAGGCACAAAAGTGTGGCAGAGATTTTCGGATTGATCAGAGGTCTCATAAGTATCTTGACTCGGGGCTAAACCGGGAAACGGAACGTTCCACTCGCGCACACAAATTGGTTGCAGAAATTCGGTATCCCTTAATCTAACAATTTAAAGAACGAATGCAATGCGAAAACGGGATTTCATTATCCGCTATCTATGGCTCCTTGCGGAAATGGAATGGTGTCGGCAAACACTGCGTTTTCGGCTGGAGAACTTGTTGGAATCCCCGGGGAGAACGTGTGGCCGGCGATCCGGCTCCCTTGTCGGGCTCCGGAGTCCATTGGCTCGATCATTTTACAGACGAGGGAGGATGAGGCTTTTGACGATCGATGCGCCATGTCCCTCTTCTACAAAACGGGCAGGTATAGTATCGTGCCGACTGGTGCCTGTCGGCAGTTGAAGTTTGATGGAAAGAGGGGCGGCAGCGGCATTTTTGACCCTTGCGGGCAAGGCTTCCGTGATGGCGTGAAAGTCCCGGGAGGCCCCCCCTCTGGCGGCCGGCGAAGTGGTCCTCGACGCCGGTACCTGCAATCGTATCATTATGGGCATGCGGAGGTCAGTTCATGGAAGAGACTACGAGATCGAATGCGGCGAGGCTGGCGATTCACAATTTCAGGATTGCCGCGGATGCCCTTCTCCTGATGGGCCGCTTCAAGATGAACGGACGATCCGGGCAGGTCCTGCAGGATGCCTTGAAAACGCTCAGTCCCGAAATCTACGGAACAATGAACGATCCCAGGCGAATAGAGTTGAAGGGGCTTGAATACGTGATGGACAGGCTGCCGCGCGGAATCGAAGAATGCAGCAGGTTCATCATGACCTCGGAGGCGGATCTCGAATTCACCCCATTTGAGATGCTGGAACCGCCGAAGCGCAGGAGAACGTCCTACCGGATCAACGAGAAAGAGATGTGCTTCGTGATTACTCGCGGCTTCAGCGAGATCTACGATATCCTTACGCACCTGACCTTCCTCTATATCGAAGCGGTGAATATCCACAACCGGATGACCGACGATGAAGGGAATCTGACCACGGAGTGGAAAGAGCTTCAAAGCTTCATGGAAAATATTGAAGAATCCGATGCCGGCAAGCTCAATCGCGCCCTGTGGAACATGAGTATCATTCTTGGCAGAACATTTCACGAGACGAAAGAAACTTTCGAGTATTTCGAAAAATCCAGGAGAGAGATGAACGCGAGCAACGGGTTATTCGAGATTGTCCTGAAGCTCGGGAAGGTGATGGAAAAGATCGTCAACAAGGAGGCGGACTTTGAAATCCAGTTCACTCCGGACCTGAGTCATATGATCCTGCACCAGGTGTGCGGGAAGAAATGGGCGGCCACGATCAAGAAGAAACTTCTGGACCTGAATCTGTACGACCGGCCGCTGCACATTATCAGCTCGAATCTGCACAGCGTTCTCAATCTCTTGTACGGGTATGCCGCCGTGGGGGCCGGCCGGGAAAATGAACTCTCCGGCGATCTGTACCTGCTGATGCAGAAGCTTCGCCACAGGGCCGCGGAAGTGAAGGATTATGCGATCCGACACGGTTTTCACGAGATTCCGGATTCCTGCGGTGCGCAAACCGACTGCCAGATCATCGACGCAGCCGCAATCGACCTGGAGGGCATTCATCCCGACTTACGGATCGACAGGGAAGAGGTGGAAAAGGAAAAGCCTGTCCTGCTCGTGATGGACTATGCGTTCGGGACTCAGGCTTTCGAGTTGATCGATTCGCTGCTACAGCCCACAATCGTGAACGGGGAGGAGAGGAACCTGGACCTTCGCTCCATGTCGGTCATGGGCAAGGCCGGGACGATTCGGGGGAAAAAGGGCGACATCATGATCGCCACTTCCCACGTTCTCGAGGGCTCCGCGCACAATTACATCCTGGACAACGATCTGAAAAAGGAAGATTTCGACGGATACGGGGACGTCTTTGCGGGGCCCGTGGTGACCGTGCTCGGCACATCGCTCCAGAACCGCGACGTACTGGAGACATTCAGGAATACGAGCTGGAAAGCCGTGGGCCTGGAGATGGAAGGCGGGCATTACCAGAGGGCCATCAGTGCCGCCATGATTCGGCAGCACATTTCGAAACATGTGAAAGTGCGGTATGCCTACTATGCTTCGGACAACCCGCTCGAAAGCGGCCAGACACTGGCTTCGGGAAGCCTGGGAGAAGCGGGGATAAAACCGACCTACCTGATTACGAAGTGCATACTGGAGAAGATCCTGCAGGGGCGGACGGGGGAAAGGGAGTGACCTTCCCCACCGCTCTGCGGCCCGGGGCCTTGATGGGGGGATTTCACCGTCGGGGAGCGCACTTTCCCCCGTTGATCCGTGCCGACTTGTGCTACCGGACGCCTCTTCCGCTCTTTCGAGGGCGCAAGAGGCGTCCGTGTTCTATGCCTTGCCCATAGCGGGAACCTGGCGGGGATGCGTCATGCGTTCGGGGCTCAGAATATCCTCGAGGGCTTCCCGGGAAAGCCAGCCTTTTTCCAGGGTCAGTTCATAGACGCTGCGGCCGGTTTCCAGCGCCTCCCTGGCGACGGCCACGGATTTCTCGTACCCAAGCACCGGGTTCAAGGCGGTAACCAGTCCAATGCTGTTTTCGACGAACTGCCTGCATCGTTCGCGGTGGGCCTTGATCCCCGTGATGCACCGGCTTGCGAGAACGATGCATGCGTTCTTGAGAATCATGAGCCCGTGGAGCAGGTCGTAGATCAGTATGGGCTCCGCCATGTTCAGTTCCAGTTCGCTGGCCTCCGACGCCATGGAGATGGTCATGTCGTAGCCGATGATCTGGTAGCACACCTGGTTGACCATTTCGGGAATCACGGGGTTGACCTTGCCCGGCATGATGGAGGACCCCGGCTGCATTGCCGGGAGGGTGATTTCGTACAGGCCGCATCGCGGGCCGGAGGAGAGCCAGCGCAGGTCGTTGCAGATCTTGGAAATCTGCACGGCGGCGCGCTTCATGTTCCCCGACATCTGGGCAAAGGAGCCTCCTTCCTGGGTGGCTTCCACCAGGTTGGCCGCCTTGCGCACGGGGATTCCGCTGACCTCGGCCAGGTGTTGCGTCACCAGGTCGGCATATCCCGGCGGACTGTTCAACCCGGTGCCGATGGCCGTGGCGCCCATGTTGATGTCGTGAAGCTCCGTCGCGGCGTGTTCCAGACTCCTCATGGAGCTTCCGATCATGACGGCGTAGGCTCCGAATTCCTGGCCCAGGGTCATCGGTACCGCATCCTGGTTTTCCGTCCGTCCCATCTTCAGGACATCGGCAAATTCGGCCGCCTTGGCTTCCAGCGCGGTTTTGAGTTCGCCCATGGCGCCAAGGGTGTCCTTCAGCGAGAGGATGACCGCAAGCTTTGCCGCGGTCGGGTAGGCATCGTTGGTCGACTGGGAGCAGTTGACGTCGTCGTTGGGATGCAGGTACCGGTACTGGCCTTTTTCATGCCCCATGATTTCGAGTGCCCGGTTTGCGATGACCTCGTTGGCGTTCATGTTGGTGGATGTGCCCGCACCTCCCTGAATCATGTCCACCACGAACTGATCGTGCAGCTTTCCGGCGAGTATCTCGTCGCAGGCGGTGCAGATCGCGTCCATCTTTTCCCGGGCGAGACCCCCCAGGCCGGCGTTGGCCAGTGCGGCGGCTTTTTTCACATAGGCCAGGGAGTTGACGAAGTGGGCGAAATTCTTGAGGGGAGTGCCCGAAATGGGGAAGTTTTCCAGGGCGCGGAGCGTCTGTACTCCGTAGTAGGCGTGGTTGGGGATTTCGCGTTCCCCGAGGAGGTCGTGCTCCATGCGCACATTTCGAATAAGCTGGTCGGTGGCCCCGGCAGCCATGAGCTTTTCCGTGGCGTACCGGAGACGATCGTTCAGCCTCCGTGCCACCTGTGCGACGATGCGGTAGAAGGCATCCGAATTGGTCCGGCGGACCCCCTCCCAGACGTCTTTGGCAACCTCCAGCACGGTTGCCCCCCTGGGGGTGTACGCGCTGACCGTGTGGGGTGAGTCGTCCAGAAGGGCCACTTCTCCGATCATCGCTCCGACTCCGAGATTGGCCAGGTGGACCTGGGAACCGTGCAGTCCCCTGACGATTTCGACTTCCCCCTCTTCCACGACTCCGAACCACAGCCGGGGCGTCGACTCGTGAAACAGCCACGAACCTGCCGGATAGACCTTTCTCACCCCCTGGGAGAAGATGATGCGAAGATAACTCTCATGGATCCCCGTGGCGGATGCCGCGTGTTGGATGATCTGTTCCACGAGACTGCCTGGTTTTTCGGGTTCCGTCTGCATAGGCTTACTCCTTTTGCCGTGGTGACGACCGTCTGTTCGCTAGAAGAAGAGCCCGGCAAGGACCAGGCCGGCTGTTACGGCGCAGGCGGTTGATACCAGCCCGGGCAGCATGAATGAATGGTTCAGAACATATTTCCCGATGCGCGTGGTGCCGCTGCGGTCGAAGTTGATGGCGGCGATAATGGTGCCGTAGGTGGGCAGAAAGAAGTATCCGTTGACCGCGGGCCACATGGCGATCAGGTATTGGGACGGGATTCCGAGGCTGATTCCGAGAGGCATGAGCGCCCGCGTCGTCGCCGCCTGGCTGAAGAGCAGCACCGAGGCAAAGAAAAGGCCGAAGGCGAACGAAATCGGGTAAGCCGTCGTAAGGTCTCCGATAAGTCCGATGATCACCTTCTCGTTTCCCTTGATGAACGTATCGCCCAGCCAGGCCAGTCCGAAAATGCCTATGACCGCCGTAAGTCCCGCCTGGGAGGAGTTGGTCCTGGTGACGCTTGCGGCGGGGACCTTCGTGAGCACCAGGATGAGGGCTGCGATGGAGAGCATCACGATCTGAATGCTGGTGGCCATATCAAGGGGAACCATCGCGTTTCCCTTGAGGATCTGCGGGCGAAGCACGGGGAAGAGCCCTGCCAGGACGATGAAGCCGACACCAGCCAGAAAGATCATGGCGCTCGTTTTCCCTGTTGCCGGCAATTCGCGCTTTACCTTGACCGTTGTCACGGCGGCCGTTCCGCCCTCGCAGGCCGAAAGCAGGGCATTTTCCGCCATGCGCCGGTTGTACTCCGGATCGTCTTTCAGTTCCTTGCCCACCCTGGTCTGAACGAGTGCGGCAATGAAAACGCCGATCAGGGTGGCCGGTATGGCGACCAGGATGATGTGCACCAGGCCCAGCCCAGCCGGTTCGAAAAGGGCGATCATGGCCGCCATGGCCGCTGAAACGGGGGAGGCCGTGATGGCCTGCTGCGAGGCGATGGTCGAGACCGCTATGGGCCTTTCCGGACGAATGCCGTTCTCGTGGGCGACTTCGTATATGATCGGCAGGAGAGGGTAGAAGACATGGCCGGTGCCTGCGCCGAGGGTGAATATATAGGATACGATCGGCGCGACGATGGTGATTTGCCGGGGGTTCTTCCGGATGATTCTTTCAGCGGCGTGCACCAGGTACTCGATCCCCCCGGCGGCTTCCATGACGGCGGTGGCCATGATGACCGCCAGGACGATGAGCATGACGTCCACCGGAGGGGCCGTGGGGGGAGGCCGAAAAAGTAGGAAAGGACGAGGACGCCGACGCCTCCCCAAAGCCCCAGCCCGACACCGCCGGATCGGCTTCCCATCAGGATGGCGCCAACGACGACCGCAAATTCGATGAGAATCTTCAACCCCATGAGCTTCCTTTCTTTATCCGATGGCAGGGGCCCGGGGACCGCTCCGGATTCTGTCAGGGATTTCCGCGCAAGGTCTTCAGGCTCGATTCCATCTCAGCCAGGTACTTCTGCCGTAACTTTTCGTAGGTCCCATCCTCTTTCATCCTGGCGAGCTGCCTGTTGATCCAGTTGAGAAATTCCGTGTCGCCCTTCCGCACGGCAAGGGCATAAGGATGCGGGTTGAAGGGCGGACCTGCGGCCTTGAGGCCCGGGTTCTTTCGAGCCAGGAAAAGAGCCGTCATGTCGTCGGTGCAGACCACATCCACGCTTTTGGCCTTTAAGGCTTCGACCGCTTCTCCGAGGGTTGCGAAGCCGGTTCGGATCGATCGAGGGGCGATCTGCTCCAGGTCCTTTTCCTGGATCGCTCCCTTGAGCACGCCCACTTTTTTCCCCTCGAGGTCCTTGAGGCCGCTTACGGCGATGTCGCCGGCAACGAGGAGCAGGGATTCCGAAAGGAAATAGGGTTCCGAGAATTCCAGAACCTGCTTTCGCTGTTCGGTAATGGTCATCGCAGCTGCGATGACGTCGATCCAGCGGCTATAGAGAAACGGGATGCGGCTTCCCGACGTTACGGAAACCAGTTCGAGCCTCCCGTCGGCGTCGAAAAGCTTTTGGGCAAGATAACCGGCCATTTCGACGTCAAGGCCCTGCTGGATGCCCGATTCGTCGACGTATCCGAACGGCGGAAAATCGCTCCTGACCCCGACGAGCAGTTTTCCTCTCTGCCGGGCGTCGTCCAGTCCGCCGGCCGCCGCCCGGTTTCCCGCGGCAACGGCAATGCCTATTGCGATCACAAGGACAATGCTTGTCCGGAGCATCGAAAATCGCAGGTTCATGCCCTCACTCCTTTTCACGGTGCTATTGGTTTTCCCGCTTTGCAGCGCCGGGCTGTTCGCCTTCGCGCCAGCCGCCTCCCAACGCCTTGTAGAGCTGGACGGTGGCAAGGTACTGGTTCAGTTCGGTTCGAGCCAGGGTTGTCTCGGCTGGGAAGAGATTCTGCTGATTCTGAAGCACCTCGAAATAACTCGCTTTCCCGGATACGTAGCGCTTCAGGGAGACCTGGACCGCCTCCTCGTAGGCTTTTACCGCCCGGGACTGCTGGATGCGGGTCGCCGCATACTTCTGCCGGGAGATGAGCGCGTTGGACACTTCCTGGAAAGCGTTGAGAGCCGTTTGCTCGTAGACCAGCCTGGCCTCCTCGCAGGCGGCTTTCGCCTGCCGGTACTGGGCAACCAGCGTTCCTCCCTGGAAGAGAGGACCGGACATGGTGCCTGCGACGGCCCACAGGCTGGCGGTCCCGTCCGTGAAAGACGACAGTTCGGGGCTGACCTGGCCGAGAAGCGTGGTCAGCCCGATTTTTGGGAAGAAATTCGTCAGTGCGATGCCGATCTGTGCATTGGCGGCACGCAGATTCTGTTCCGCCTGCCGGATATCGGGGCGGCGTTCCAGCAACTCCGAGGGCAGTCCGGCGGGGATTTCCGGCGGGTTGGCCTGATCGAGCAGATGGGCTTTGCGTTCGACCGGCCCTGGGTTGCGCCCCAGGAGAACGTTGATCTGGTTTTCCTTGAGCACGATTTGACGCTCCAGGTCGGGAATGTTGGCTGAAACCGAACCCACCAGGGCTTCGGCGCTTGCGGTTTCCAGCTTCGAGGCCGCTCCCCCTTCCAGCCGGAGGGTGAACATCCTCAGGGTGTCCTCGAAGGACTTGGTGTTTTTCCTGGAGATCGCCAACTCGAGGTCGAGTTCGAGCAGTTCGAAATAGGCCTGTGCCACGGAACTCACCAGGGAGACGACTACGGCCCGCCGTCCTTCTTCGGTCGCCAGGTATTGCGCACGGGCCGCTTCATTCTGACGCCGGATCCGTCCCCAGAAATCCATCTCCCAGAACACGCTCAGGTTGATAAGCGCTGAATCCTCCGTGCTGCCGCCGTTGGGGCTGGGGCTCGTCAGGAAGCTGTTCCTGCCCTTGGCGACGGTTGCATCGTAGGCGGCCTGGGGGAAGAACTGTCCCCTTGCCTGTGCGGCAATCTGGCGCGCCTGTTCGACGCGCATCACTGCGGCGCGCAGGTCGTAGTTCTTCTCCAGGGCTTCGGCGATGAGCCGCCGCAGCGTTTCATCCTTGAAGATGGTCCACCACGGGAGGTCGGCGATCGACCCCTGTTCCGCCGGCGTAAGGGCGCTCCGGAAGTTTGCGGGGGCATCGACCGCTGGACGCTTGTAGTCCGGACCCAGGGCGCAGCCGCAAATGCAAAGGGCCAGAAGAACCCAGAGAGACGCAAGTGTTCCGAGTCTTTCCATCGCTAGTGCCCTCCACCGAGACTGTCTGTTGCCGGTTGGTCATCCCGGGGCGAATGCCGCTCCACGCCTCGGTGGGACAGCTTTTCGACCACGTAGAAGGTTACGGGGATAAGAAAGATGGCGATAAAGCTCGCCATCGCCATCCCACCGATGACGGCGAAACCCATCACCTGGCGGGAAAGCGCCCCGGCGCCGCTCGCTTTGGCCAGCGGGACGCAGCCCAGGATGAAGGCGAAGGAAGTCATGAGGATCGGCCGGAGGCGCAGGCGCGCACCTTCCAGTGCGGCCTCGACGAGCGGTTTGCCCTGATCGTAGCCCATCTTGGCAAATTCCACGATGAGGATGGCGTTTTTCGCGGCAAGCCCGATGAGCATGACCAGGCCGATCTGAGCATACACATTGTTTTCGAAGCTGCCGACCCACAGGCCCATGAAAGCTCCGGCCACGGCCACCGGCGTACCGAGCAGCACGCTGAACGGCAGACTCCAGCTCTCATACTGGGCGGCGAGAATGAGAAAGACGCAAAGCAGCGAAAAACCGAAGATCACGGCCGGGGAAACGCCTTCCTGCGCCTTTTTTTCCTGGAAGCTCATCCCGAGGTAATCGAAGCCCATTTCCCTCGGCATCGTCTGGGCAAAAACCTGCTCCATGGCCGCCATTGCCTGTGCGGAGCTGAAACCGGGTTTTGCGTTGGCGTTGACCTGCGCGGATCGGTAGAGGTTGTAGCGCATCGTGAATTCGGGGCCTGCCGTTCCGTGGATGCCTGCCACGGCGGAGAGAGGCACCATGTTGCCGTCGCTGTTGCGTACGAAGAACTGTTCCATGTTGTCAGCACGGGTGCGGTAATCACCCTCCGCCTGCACGTATATCTGCCACTGACGTCCGAAACGATTGAAATAATTGACGAAGATGCCTCCCATGAAACACTGGAGCGTCTGGTAAACATCTTTAAGGGGCACTCCCTGCTTCAAGACCTTGTCGCGGTCCACGTTCACCGCCACCTGTGGGACTACGGGACGAAACGTGGTGGACACGGACGCCAGTTCAGGTCTTTCCCGGGCGGCCGCGACAAATTTCTGAACGTTCTCGGCCAGGAAGCCAATATCCTTGCCCGCCCGGTCCTCCAGGATGAAGGTTACCCCACCCGCCGCTCCGATACCTGGGATGGCCGGCGGTGAAAAGCCGAAACCGATGGCCCCGGTGATGTCGCGGAATCTGCTGTTGATGTGGCCCATGACGGCCTCGTACTTTTCCTCCGGCTTTTTCCTCAACTTCCAGTCTTCGAGAGTGATGAAGAAAAAGCCGCTGTAGGTGTTCTGCACCTGGCTCAGCATGCTGTAGCCGACGATGGAGGAATAGTATTTCACCCCCGGGGTTGTCTTTAGAATCTCTTCGGCCTGTTTCATGATTTCGTCGGTGCGCTGCAGCGAGGCGGCGTCGGGCAGCTGTACTCCTGCGTACAGGTATCCCTGGTCCTCTTCCGGCAGAAAGCTCATGGGAATGCTTCTGCCGAGCAAAGCGGCAAGCACGGTGATACCCGCGAGGAGCAGCAGGGACACGGCGCTCTTGCGGATCAGCAGGCCGCAGATTCCCACATAGCCCCCGGTGGCCCGGTCGAAGACCCGGTTGAACCATCGGAAGAATATGGCCAGAGGGCCTCGGGACTCCTTCTTCGGCCGCAGCAGCAACGAGGCGAGAGCGGGGCTCAGGGTAAGCGCGTTGAATGCGGAAATGACCACCGATACGGCGATGGTGACCGCGAACTGCTGATAGAGACGTCCAGTGATGCCGGGAATGAACGCGGTCGGCACAAAGACCGCCGAGAGGATGATGGCGATGGCGATGACCGGCCCGGATACCTCCTCCATGGCTTTCAAGGTGGCGTCCTTGGGGGACATCCCGTGTTCGATGTGGTGCTCCACCGCTTCCACCACCACGATGGCGTCGTCCACCACGAGACCGATGGCGAGCACCAGGCCGAAGAGCGACAGGGTGTTGATGGAAAAGCCGAAGAGGGGAAAAAGGGCGAAGGTGCCCACGAGGGAGACGGGCACGGCGAGCAGCGGAATCAGGGTGGCGCGCCATCCCTGGAGAAACAGGAACACCACGATGATGACCAGCGCCAGGGCCTCCAGCAGCGTTTGTTTGATTTCTTTCATGCCCTCGGTGACGGCCAGGGTCGTGTCGAGTGCGACGACGTAGTCGAGGTCCTGGGGAAAACTCACCTTGAGGCGTTCCATGAGCTTTTTCGCGCCGTCTGCGGCTTCGATGGCGTTGGTTCCCGGCAGCTGGTAAAGTGCGACCAGGGCCGCCGGCTTGCCGTTCAGCCGGCCGATGAGGTTGTATGTCTGGGAGCCGAGTTCGATCCGGGCGACATCGCTGAGTCGCACGAAGGACCCATCCGGCTGTGCCCGTACGATGATCTCTCCGAATTCGTCCTCCCTCTGCAACCGCCCCTGCGCACGGACCGCGTAGGTGTACTCCTGGCCGGCGGGTACGGGCTCCGCTCCGATCTGCCCCGCCGGGTTCACCGTATTCTGCGTCTGGATGGCGTTGACGATTTCCGGAATGGTGATGTTGAGCTTTGCCAGTTGGTCGGGTTTAACCCAGAACCTCATGGAATACTGGCCCGCCCCGAAAATGGTGACGCTGGCGATTCCCGGTACCCGGGTCATCTGGTCGTTGATGTTGATGTAGCTGTAGTTGGCCAGGAAAATGCCGTCGTACGTGCCGTTGGGAGAAAAAAGGGCAAACATGATGAGCGGGGCGGAAGTGGACTTCTGCACCGTCACGCCATAGTCGCGAACGTCCGAAGGCAGTTGAGACTCGGCCTGCGACTCGCGCATCTGCGCGAGGATCTGGTCCGTGTTTGGATCGGTCTTTACGTCGAAGTTGACGTACAGAGTCATCTGCCCGTTGTTCGCATTGAGGGAATACATGTAATTCATGTTGTCCACGCCGGACATCTGCTGCTCGATGGGAGTCGCCACGGACTGCTCGACCGTGAGAGCGTCGGCGCCGGTGTAGGTGGTCTTGACCTGTATTTCCGGGGGGACGATGTTGGGAAACTGCGCGATGGGCAGACCCGACATCGCGACCAGGCCGATGATGACCATCAGGATGGAAATCACCATGGCCACGATGGGACGATTGATGAAGAATCTGGCCATGGATCACTCCTTTTTGGGAGCCTGGGGCCTGGACTCCGGTTCCATGAGCTTCGGGTTGACCTGCATGCCCCCCTTGACCTTCTGAATGCCTTCCACGATCACGCGGTCACCCGGTTCCAGGCCGCTGGAGATGACCCAGAGGTTGTCCACCCGTTCACCGGTTTTTACGGGACGGATGCCGACCTTGTTGTCCGGGCCCACCACCGCGACCTGGTAGTTGCCTTGAAGCTCCATGACGGCCCGTTGTGGGACCATGATGGCGCCCTTTTTAGTGTCCATTGCGGTACGGACCCGGCCGTACTGCCCCGGGCGCAGAAGATTCCCGGGGTTGGGGAATATGACCGCTATGCGTATCGTCCCGGTCTTTACGTCCACCTGCCGCTCGGCGAAGGAGAACGTTCCCTTCTCGGGATAAACGCTGCCGTCCGACAGAAGGAGGTCCAGCCTGGCTCGCTCGGACTCGCTCCGGTTGCCGCTCTTCGCGATTTCACGGGCGAGGGACATGTACTGCTGCTCGCTGATGGGAAAAATCACCTTGATGGGGTCGACGGTGGAGACGGTGGTCAGCTCCCCGGTCTGCGTCGGGCCGACCAGGTCGCCGATCTGGGCATTGGCGCTGCCGGCGATGCCGTCCACGGGCGAAGTGATCCTGGTGAAGCTCAGATTCAGCCTGGCCTGTTCCACGTTCGCCTCCGCGGCCTGGACACCGGCTTTGGCTGCAAGATTGGCCTGGATGGCGTCGTCGAGTTCCTGCTGACTGATGGCGCTTTCCTTGGCGAGCGGCCGGTAGCGTTTGACGTCCAATTCGGTTTTCCCGAGTCTGGCTTTTGCCATGGCCAATTGGGCTTCCGCCTGATCCATCGCGGCCTTGAACGTCCTCGGGTCGATTTCGAACATGAGTTCGCCCTTCTTGACGGTCGCCCCTTCCTTGTAGAGCTGCTTCGACAGGTAGCCGGTCACCTGCGCGCGGATGGTGGCGTTCACCAGGCCTTCGGTGGTGCCGATCCATTCGGAATAAACGGGCACGTCCTTCTGCGTTACGGCCATGACCTCGACTTCGGGAACGGGCGTCGTCTGTGCCTGAGCCCTCTCCGGCAGTCCTCCCGGGAGAACGAGAAGGCCCGCGGTCAGGATGACGCCAAAGAAGGCATTTTGTGCGGGAAGAGGCCGAAAGAGGCCGTACACACTCGACCGACGCCGAACCACAGAATTCTTTCCGTCTCGCATAAGTTTACTCCTTGGCAGTTTCGACCCTAGAGAGTTGACGTGCTGATTGGATTGGACCGATTCTCCCTGGCGCGGGATGGAACGAACGTATGATCCACCAGGGCCGGGCATCGTCGCAGATGCCGTCCTGGCGGGATGGTGAATCAGAACAAGGTTGACGAGGAAAAGATTACAGGAAACCGCTTATGGAATGATATTGGACTTTGGTCCAACAATGGGAAGGCGAAGGGCCGTTCAGACCGGATGTGCCGTATCCGGGGGCGGGGCGCCGTCGTCGTCGCGGCCGCTCTTGCCCTGATAAAGGCTGACCAGGCGGGCCACGACCACGACGAGATACATCTGGCCGCACATGGCTTCGACTATCGCCAGGGCACGGGCCAGGCCGCTGATGGGGATGACGTCGCCGTAGCCCAGGGTTCCGAGCGTGACGAAGCTGAAATAGATCGTGTGGGCCAGCGTGCTGTCCTGGTTTTCGGCAAAGGATGTTCCCTGGAAGAAAAACGACTGCGGCCACAGCTCCTCGAACACGCAGAAGAGCAGTCCACACGTGATGCCGAGCAGGAGGTACACGTCGAGGGCGGCAAAGATGCGTTCGCCGGTCACCTTGCCCTCTCTCAGAACGTGGCGGAGGATGGTGAACCCGGAGAACAGGCAGATCGCTACGCTGCCCCCATGGCTTGTCGCCAGGAAAGGATGGTAGTCGAACCAGTCGTGAGCGCCTCTTACCGCAAACACCACCACCATGGTCGCCAGTCCTGCAAAGCTTCCGAAGTCCACCAGGGTGATCACGGCCGCGGCCAGGATGTTAAATCCCAGGAAAATCTCCAGAAACCGGGTGTCCCATCCCAGTGCTCCGAGGAGCGGAGCCGCCACTATGGTGAAAAGCAGCGAGAAGAAAAGGTACGCGAAACGCCGCTGCCTGTAGTGATCTGCCAGTTTCTGAAACACGGTTCCCCCGCCTTTTCCCGTCTCCGTAGCTCTTCCTCCCTGTCAGGGCACCCTCGAAGTTTTTATGGTAGAATGAAAATAGCCGGGAAACAATGGAGAAATAAGCTGCCAGTCCGGGCCGCGGGGAAGCCCTGACGTAGCTCTTGATCATGTGGCGCAGGTTCCATCGCATCTCGAACTCCTGCCATTCGTCATATCCATTCCAGGAAGTGAAATCCCCGGTCCGGAAGATCTTGCAGCGGTCCACCCGGCAATCAGCAAGGTTTGTCTTTGAAGAAGGCATCCTTTTTGCCGCCCTTCAAAACTTCCCCGTGATCGAGGCGACCGAAAAGTTCGATCAGCCGGGCCACGAGTCCCGTCCATCCTGTCTGGTGGCTCGCGCCGAGACCTGCGCCGTTGTCTCCGTGAAAATATTCGTAGAAGAGTATGTGGTCCTTCCAGTGGGGATCTCTCTGGAACTTCTCCGTTCCCCCATATACCGGTCGCCTTCCCTCCGCGTCCTGCAGGAAGATGCGCGTGAGGCGCCGGGCGATCTCCCTGCTCACTTCGAAGAGGTTCATCATCTTTCCGGAACCCGTGGGGCACTCGATCCTGAAATTGTCCCCGTAGTACAGGTAGTAGTTCAGTAATGCCCTGATGATCAGTATGTTTACAGGCAACCAGACGGGTCCCCGCCAGTTGGAGTTCCCCCCGAACATGCCGCTGTCGGACTCCGCCGGCAGGTATTGGACCCGGTATTCCTCTCCGTCTACGGTGAAGACGTAGGGGTGTTCCAGGTGGCTGCGGGAGAGCGCCCGCAGGCCGAACGGACTCAGGAATTCGTTTTCGTCGAGCATCCGTGTGAGAATCCGCCGCAATCTTTCCTCATTGACGAGGGCAAGAATGCCGCGGTTGGCCACTCCCAGGTGACCAGGCCCGGTGGCATGTACGCTTTTGAGGAGCTCCGGCATGCGCTGCAGCCGCTTCAACATGATTTCGACAACCTGCGGGACGCTCTGACGCTGCCATTCTTCGACGATCGTGGTGGCGCAGAGGGGGAGAAGCCCCACCATGGAACGCACCTTGAGGCGCTGAGCGTTCCCGTCGGGCAGCCTGAGGATGTCGTAGTAGAACCCGTCCTCCTCGTCCCACATGCCGTCGTTTCCCAGTCGGTTTATGCCAGATGCGATCCAAAGGAAATGCTCCAGGAACTTGGTGCACAGGTCTTCGTAGGTCGAGTCGCCGGTGGCCAGTTCGACGCTCATCTCGAGCATGTTCTGGCAGAAGAGGGCCATCCAGGCGGTTCCGTCCGCCTGTTCCAGGTATCCTCCGGTGGGCAGGGGGGCGCTCCGGTCGAAGACGCCGATGTTGTCGAGTCCGAGGAACCCGCCTTCGAAGACGTTTTTCCCGAACCGGTCCTTGCGGTTCACCCACCAGGTGAAGTTCAGCAGCAACTTGGCGAAGGCGCGTTTGAGGAAGTCGATGTCTCCCTCTCCGCCCAGGGCCTGTTCGGTACGGTGCAGAAACAGGGTCGCCCATGCGTGGACGGGGGGGTTCACGTCGCTGAAGTTCCATTCGTAGGCGGGAATCTGGCCGCTCGGATGGAGGTAGATTTCCCGGAGCATCAGATTGAGCTGCTCCTTCGCAAAATCCGTGTCGACGATGGACAGCGCGATGGTGTGAAACGCCAGGTCCCAAGCGGCATACCAGGGATACTCCCACTTGTCCGGCATGGAGATGACGTGGTCGTTCACCATGTGGAACCACTCCCTGTTGCGGAACTGGCGTGTATGGCCGTGGATGGGGTGGGCGTGGTGTTCATCGAGCCACTTGTCGGCGTCGAAGTAATAATACTGTTTGGTCCAGAGCATGCCCGCCAGCGCTTGGCGCATGACGTTGGCCTCGTCCACCGTTACGGACGGGGGAGTGACCGATCGGTAGAATTCGTCGGCTTCCCGCAGCCTCTCGGCAAAGAGGCTGTCGAAGGATTCCCCGAAGGTTCTTCCTTTCAGGTCGATGGCCGCGTTTGAGAACCTCAATCGAATGACGGCGGTCCCGCCCCCGTCGACCTGGAGCGGGTAATGGGCTGCGGTCTTGGTTCCCGCCTGCTTCGGATTCACCGCATCCGCCTTCCCGTGGACTACATGGGAGTCGATCCCGTCTTTTGCGAAAGGACCTGCACTGGTCGTCCCGAAGATGCGTTCGCAGTTCGTCTCGTTTTCCGTGAAAAGGAGTTCAGGTTTTCCTTCACAGGCGAGGACGTATTCGTCGAGTGTTTCCTGGAAGAGTGGGTCTGCGTGGCTGGCGTGAATGGCCCTGCCGCCCGCTACTGAAACGGCCCGGAGAAGCGGCCTGGTGCCTCCGTCGGGCCAGGACCAGGTATTTCTGAACCAGAGGGTGGGCAGGACGTGGATGGGCGCGGCGTCCGGCCCGCGGTTGCAGATGGTGATCCTGATCAGGATGTCCTCCGGCGCCGCCTTGGCATACTCGATGAACACGTCGAAGTATCGGTCGCCATCGAAGACCCCCGTGTCCAGGAGTTCGTACTCCATTTCGTCACGGGACCGTCCGCGGTTCGTTTCCACCAGGTTCGCGTAGGGATAGGCTTCCTGGGGATACTTATACAGGTATTTCATATAGGAGTGCGTGGGCGTGCTGTCGAGATAGAAATAGTATTCCTTGACGTCCTCGCCGTGATTCCCTTCGCTGTTAGTGAGGCCGAACAGCCTTTCCTTGAGGATGGGGTCCTTCCCGTTCCACAGGGCCAGGGCGAAGCAGAGCACCTGGTGTGCGTCGCAGATTCCACCCAGACCGTCCTCTCCCCACCGGTAGGCTCGGGACCGGGCCTGGTCGTGGCTGAAGTAGCTCCAGGCGTCCCCGTTGTCGCTGTAGTCCTCGCGCACTGTCCCCCACTGGCGTTCGCTCAGGTATGGCCCCCACTTTTTCCAGCGTTTCGTCCCGTTGCGAGACTCCAGCAGTCTTTTGTGCTCGGCGGTCATGGCATCTGCTCCTTTCAATGAAAACAGCCGGTTGGTTGCGGGTTTCGGGGTTGCCGGGGAATTCAGTCGAAGAACCGTTTTGCAGGAAGGTCGGCTGAAGTGCGGAAACGGTTTTGGAGCGGCTATCCGGATTTCTTCTTGTCCGTCGCTTTTGCGAGCGCCTCCGCTTCGGCCTGGGCCAGGGCCGCCGCGGCCGCCGCACCCGCCGCCTCCAGCGGCAGGTTCCGCCCTCCGGAGGCAGGCGCGGGCTCTCCCTCTGTGGGAGGTTGAGGCGGCAGGTACACCGTCACGTTCCGGTGTGCGAACTCGATGCCCTTTTCCCTGAAGGCCTTCTGAATCCGCTGGAAAACCTCCCTGCGCAGGACGTACTGTTCTCCGGGAATGCACTTGAACTTCACCCGTATGATCATGGCCGAATCGTCCATGGCCCGAATCCCGGCCGACTTGATATCGCTCAGCAATCCTTTGGCGAACTCCTCTTCGGCCATGATTCGCTGGTTGATCTTCTTGACGATCTTGCGGATCACGTCGGGGTCGGTATCGAAGCGGACCCGGATATCGAGCTTTTCTATGATGTAGTCGCGGGTGAAATTCTGCACCATTTTCAGATCCCCGAAAGGGACGATGAAAACCTGGCCCCGCGGATGCCGAAGCCTGAGCGACCGGATGGAGATCTGTTCGACCGTGCCCTTGGCGGTGCCGGCCTCCACGTAGTCTCCCACCCGGAAAGCATCGTCCACGAGGAAGAAGACCCCGGAAATGATATCTTTCACCAGGGTCTGGGACCCGAATCCGATGGCAAGCCCCACGACCCCCGCGCCGGCGAGGAGGGGGGCGATGTTCACGCCGAGCGAGGCGAGAATGCTGAAGCCGATGACGAGGAAAAGGAAAACCATGATGAACTTGCGAAGCAGCATGAGAAGCGTTCCGGTGCGGGACCCTCCGGAACCTCCCTCTTCGGCATCATCGCTTTGAAGGGGCATTCCCTCCTCGATTTTCCTGTCGATGAGGGTTTTGACTATTTCCCATGCCAACAGCCCGAGAACGAACGCGATGAGAATGCCGAGCACGTTCCTGGCGAAAATCCGGCCGATGTCGATGCGGATGCCCCAGAAGTCCAGGACCGCGAAGAAAAGGAAGATCAGGAGCACCAGGCGGAATGTCTTGCGGATCAGCGGAAAGAAAACGTCCATGCCTTTTGGCCGGTGCGCGTCCGGTATTTGCCGGGGTTCCTCCGTCCTCCCTGCCGGTTCTTCCTTCCAGTCCTCGTCCGATCCGGAAAGGTCGATGATCTCCCTCGGCGGTCCCCCGATCCGGGAAAGAATCTGCTTCAGCCACTGGTCCGCTCCGATGCAGAGGGGAACGAGAAAGAGGCTCAGGACGAGCTTGAAAATCGTCGCATCCGCATGGGTGAGGACCCTGACCCACCAGGCCATGCCGACCGCCAGGGCCAGCAGGATCGCCGGATAATGCCAAAGGGCTGCGAAGCTTTGGCGAAAAGACCCTGTGGCCATTGTTTCCGCGCCGGCGGCGGGAAGGATCAGCGCGGCCACCCGGCGCCGGATTCGCCAGATCATCACGGAAAGGACGATGCTCATGACGGGGCCGGCGGTTGAGTAAACGAGCAGGAACAGATCGCGGTCCGCGCCGGATTGCTGCAGTGCTAAAGCCATGATGGCAACGGGAAGCACCGAGGCGGCCAGCACGACGATCCATTTGTAGAGAAGGCGCGCGTCTGAATCGGACATGTCGATCGGGCGCAGTTCGGCGCTTCCGGGAGAGACAACCCAGCGGGCGGCCAAAACGACCATCCGAAAGTAGTACGTGCAGATTATGGCGCTCGAGACGAGGTAGGCGGGCTGCCCGCGTCCCTGCAGAAGGAAATAGGCGATGAAGGTGGACAGCATGTAGACGGCGAACCCGAGAGCGTCCAGGATCATCCCGGAAAGGAAGATGCCGGCTTTCTCCCACCCTGCGTGGGGTATTTTGCCGAGCAGTTGCCGCCTTATCTTTTGGGTCGTTCGCAGCAGGAGGCGTTCCACGGCCAGGCCGACGAGAACGATGAGAAGGAAGGATACCAGGGCCGTGAAGAGCCGCCCGGGTCCCTTACCCCCGGCGAGCTTTTCCCAGGTGTCCGAATCCGCCGACGTGCGCGCTTCGGATATGATCCCCGAAAGCTGGCCGGAGAGGGCGGAAAGAGTTCTCTGGCCTTCATAGAACCCGAAGACGAACCCTTTTTCCCTGATGCCGACCTGTTCCTTCGATCCCGCCCCGCGCGCCGCGGCCTTCGCCTTGAGTTCGGAGGCGAGCAGGCGTCTCGCCTGCTCGTCGCTGATGCCGGCAAGATACCCGTCGACCTTCTCGGGGGCAAGGTCGGGGGGAATCTTGTCTTCCTTGGGAGCGGCTTTTGCCTTGACCTTCCCGAGTCCCTGGGACCAGCCGGACCAGGGGACGAGAAGCAGGGCACATGCGAGAAGAAGAACGACTGCGAAGGCGGCTTGCGGTCTGCGGAACATAGTTCGACTCCTCTGTTTCTCGTTGACCGTCCGGTCGATCCGGCCTTCACCTCAAGCGGAATCACCGTTCGGCGAACATTCCGGCCGCGAACCGCACGCGAAAAATACGCCCGGGGCCTCCGGGCCGATGCGGATCATCCGCTCTTCCCTGCGGTCGGATCCGGATCGAGGCCGCCAAGAGCCAGAATCGCATCGGCGTAGGCATTCTTGAGCGCCTCCAGGTAAGCGGCGTCTATCCTGCCCCGCCAGGTCTCCACTTCGAGAAAACGTTTCGGTATCGTGACGGCATGCGGGTCGAAACCGGTGCCGAGACGCATTCTCCATCGCAGTTGCTGGATGTCGCCGGCAACTGCGGGGAGCCGGTCGGCGAGAGTGACATAGCCGACGGAGCGCAGGCATTCGGAGATGACCTCGCTTCCGTAGACGCCCCTGGCGAACAGGCAGCTTACCAGGGAAGTGAGGAGCACCCTGGCCTGCTCGTCCTGTACCAGGAACCGGACCGCCCCGTCCACATCGGGTTCTTTGTTCTTCTGATCGTAGGAATAGCCCCCCGCGTCCAGGTGCGAGTGCCGGAGGCCGAGGGCCTGGGATACGAAAAAGACCTCGCCCGTTGCGTACCCTCCCATTTCCTGGCCGAGTACACAGGCGAAATCCACCCCCCCGTAGTGCCGGGCAACCTTCAGGGTCCCCTGTGCGAGGAGCGCGTAGAAGTCGTTGGAGGCCGCGCCCAGGTGGTGGACCGCCCGGCAGTAGGCTTCCTTGTCCCCGAACCTCAGCGGCACGAGGGTCTCCTTCAGAGAGACGATTCCCTTTTCGAAGGCTTCCGTCGCCCAGGCCAGGGCGACGCCTGCCGACATGACGTCGAGCCCCTCCCTCTCCATGGTGTCGAGGATGGAGAGCACGGAGAATGCGTCGGTTACCCGGAGCATCGCCCCGGCTGCAAAGATCGGTTCGTGATCGTAGGATACCTGCCGGTAGAGGTAGCGGTTCTCTTCCATGAACCTTTCGCGGACGAAACCGAGGTGGATGCACCCGACGGGGCACCCGGCGCAGGCCGCGTTGCGCAGCAGCGTGTCCCGGGCGAAGGTCTCTCCCGTGATCCCTTCGATGTCCGGATCGGACGTCTTCTGGAGATTCTGAATGGGAAGGGCGTGGATGCCGTTCAGGACCGCCATGTTGATGGGAGTGCCGTAATTGTGGTACTTCTCCATCATGTCCGTGTCCGTCATCTTCCGGTACACCTCTTCGAAGAGGCCGGGATACGCTTTTCCTTCGGGAAGCGGGAACGAGCCGTCGCCCATGATGACGATGCCCTTCAGATTTTTCGCACCCATTGCCGCGCCGCAGCCGAGCCTTCCGAAATGGCGGTAGGTGTCCACGTTGATGCAGGCCATGGCCGAGCCGTTCTCGCCCGCGGGCCCGATCCGGAGAATGCTCCGGTGTCCCGCTCCGTGGTACATGCGCCGGAGTGTCTTGCCCGTCTTGAGCAGGTCCATGCCCCGGAGAAAATGGACGTCTTTGAGATCGAGGTGTTTCGACCCGATGGAAAGGCAGGAGAGGACGGGGGCCTTTCCGCGTATGACCAGCCCGTCGTAGTCCGCGAAGCGGAGGGACAGGGCGGACCGCCCCCCTGCGTGACTTTCCGCGTACTGGTCGTGATAGGGCGATTTGAAGGCGCAGACGGTTTTGCTCATGAGCGGAAAGTAGCCGGTGAGCGGACCGATGGTGAAGATGAGCGGTTGTCCGGGATCGTCCCAGGGCCGGTCGGGAAGCCCGTATTTCCGGAAGAGCATTGCCGCCAGGCCGCTCCCGCCCATAAAGGCGTCCCGGCCGTCGAGCGTTTCGATGCCGCCCCGGCCGGTGGCGAGGTCCACGTGGAGGATTTTGAAATGATCCCTGATCATGAGGTCACCTCCCGTTCCGCGCCGGCGTCGTTGGCCGATCCTTCGGGATCGGCGAAGTCCAGGCAGTCGTGAGGGCAGAACGGTACGCAGCGCCCGCAGTGGATGCACACGAAGGGCTCTCCCGAAGCGTCGAGAAAAACGGCGTCCACCGGGCAGGCGCGGGCGCACTCGCCGCAGTGAATGCAGAGGCTCTTCCTGACCACCACGCCACCGCCCCTGCGCTGTGTATAGGCCCCGGTCGGGCAGGCCGCCGCGCACGGCGCGGGCAGGCAGGCCAGGCACGTACGCGCTTCGAAGCCGGTGGAGAGTCCTCCGGAGGAGGATATGCGGATTCCGGCCATATCCCAGGAAAGGGCCTTGTGCACCAATCTCGCGCAGGCCATGGAACAGGAATGGCAGCCGATGCAGCGCTCCATTCGCGGAGCGGTCAGATTCTTCATGAATGACTCCCGGTTTCCGTTCCCGGAGGTGCGCCGTCCGGGCGTGCGGCTTGCCAGCCGCGCCCCGGCGATCTCCAGGTGCTGTTTGCCCCTGTATATTAAGGAAATCATCTCCAGGCGGGATATTGGACCTTGGTCCAATACGGTCGTGCCCGGCGATTACTTGTTGATCCTGGTGATCTTCGTGCCCTGAAGGCCAAGGCCGGCCATCAGCCCCTTCTGGTCGAAGAAGAACGCATAGATCCCCGAATGCAGCGTCGTGGTGGTCAGCGCCTTGGCCTTGCCGACGTCGACGACGACGATGCTGGGACCGGTCCCCAGTTCCCATCCGCCGGTCTTGTTGATCCATTCGATGGCCGCCTCGTCCATCAGGAACAGGACGTAGCCGTACTTCTGCAGCCCCGCCTGGAGCCCGTAGGAAGCCTGGACGGTATTGTAGTAGCCGGCCGTCTTTCCGTTCATGAACAGGACGCCTTCGCCGAACTGGCCTCCGACGATGAAACCTCCCTTGACGATGTTCGGAAACACGAGAATGGCTTTTGCGCCCTGCCCCAGCATGGCGGCCGAGGTCGAATTCGCATACAGCTTCTGAAGGGCGCCGTAGGCGTTCCGGTAGATTTCCGAGGCGGATGCTCCGGAGGCCGGAGGCGGGGCGACGAGCGAGCCTGCGGCGGCGAACAGGAGAAAAAATACAAGAATCAGGGAAGAAGTTCTCATGGTCAAATCCTCATCCTGTATGGGTTGGCGTTCCAAACCCCGGCGAAGCGCAGGGGAAAATACCGGGGACGGGAGAGGGTACCGGCACTGCCGGCGGCTTTCGCATTCCGGCCGGCTTGCGGGTTATTCCTTCGCCTGGGCGAGTGGAATGGTCCGCGCGGCCTCGTACATCAGGGCTGCCTGAATCTTGTTCTCTATCTGGTAATAACGTGCCACTTTCACGTCCGGCAGGATTTTCCGGAACTTGGGGAGGTACACCTGGTGCAGTTTGAGCCGCAGGGCCTCGGTAGTCAGGTAGTCGTCGAGAAGCTTCCTTGCGGTGTCGTTGTCCAGCTTTTCGAAGGAATTCCTGTAATCGCCGATCATCTTGAGGGTCCGGGAACGCAGGAGGAAGAGTTCGTCCTGGAAACGGTCGTACAGCGGCCAGAACTTTTTCCCTTCACTCTCGGTGAGCTTCATGTTTTCCGCGACCAGGAGCTTCTTGTCGGCGCGCATCTTGTCGACGACGAGCTGCATGTTGTCTTCGGCCTTTTCCTGGGCGGATGCCGGCATGACGACCGGCCCGGCGAGTGCCGCAATCAGAAAGAGACTCAGAATCATCGTGTGCTTCGTGGTCATTATCCTTCTCCTTTCTGCCTGGTTTCTGGAAAGCCTGATTCCTCAGACCTGCTCTGCCGATGGGGGTTGCCCGACCTGTCCGCTGTTTTCCCCGTCCTTCTCATCGACCCACGCCGACAGCAGCGTGTGGGTTACGGCGAGAACCACCGGTCCGATGAAGATGCCTATGATGCCGAAGGCGGCCAGGCCGCCGATGACGCCCGTGAAGATGAGCGGGAGAGGGAGGTCCGCGCCTTTCCTGATGAGAAGAGGGCGCAGAAAATTGTCCATGGTGGAGGCCATGAGGCTCCACAGGAGGAGGAACGTCCCCCATCCGCTGCTGCCCGACCAGTAGAGCCAGATCACCGCCGGGAGCAGGACGGGCAGGGGGCCCGCCTGGGCGATGGCCAGCATGAACATGATGGCGGTCAGGATGGCCGCAAACGGTATGCCGGCGATGAACAGGCCGATGCATCCCACCGCGGACTGAGCAAGGGCGGTCACCAGGACGCCCAGCGCGACTCCGCGCAGAGCCTGCCCGGCCAGGCGGACGCAGTTTTCCCCCTGCTGTCCGGCAAGCCGGCAGCCGAAGCGCTTCAGCCATTCCGCCACATTCTCGCCCCTTGCGTAAAGGAGGGCGGCGAACACGATGGTCAGCAGAAACTGCAAAACCAGGACCCCGTAGCTGCCCATTTCGGAGATGAACCATCCGAGTGCCTTGCCGCCGTACGGGGCCAGTTTCTGAACGATTTCATGCATGCCCGTCGTGCCGATCTTCTCCCATGCCGTCACCAGGTTCGAACCCACGAGGGGCACGGAGGACAGCCGGGCCGGGGGAGGCGGCACCTGGAGGGTGGAAAGGGTTTTCACCCATCCGGCTATCCGCTCGGCGTTCGTGACGATGGTCCCGATGGCCAGCCAGAGCGGCACCACCAGGACGCACAGGAGCACGAAGGTCATCACCGCCACGGCGAGCCACCTGCGGCCGAAGAGGCGGTTCTGGATGGACACCATCAGGGGCCAGGTGGCCGTTACGATGGTTGCCGCCCAGACCAGTGCGCCCAGAAACGGCTTGAGGATCCAGAGGGAAGTCCCGATGAGAGTGCCGATGAAGATCACCGCGAGAAACGTCCTGGTGATGTCCCTTTGTCCCTGCATTCTGTGTGTTCCTTTCGCCTTGATGACAGCGCGCGTCCCGGCGGCTGTCCCGTCCGCCGAAGAGGCGGTCAGGTCCCTGTCAATCCAGGATCACGGGGACGGCCCTGGCATGCCAGATGTCCCGGCAGTATTCCCTGATGGCCCGGTCGGAGGAGAACTTGCCCATCCGGGCCGTGTTGAGGATGGACATGCGGGTCCATCGATCCCTGTCCCGGTACGCTTCGTCCACCTGCCTCTGCGCCTGCGCGTAGGAGGCGAAGTCCGCGCAGACGAGGAACGGGTCCTGGTAGAGCAGGGAATCCGTCAGCGGCTGGAAGAGACCCCGGTCTCCGTTCGAAAAATGGCCCGAACGGATGCGGTCGACAGCTTCCCGCAGTTCGGGGTCGTTCCGGTAATAGTCCATGGGGTGGTAGCCGCTGCACTGTAAGGAATGCACCTCTTCGGCCGTGAGTCCGAAGAGGAAGAAATTCTCCGCACCGACTTCCTCCCTGATTTCGATGTTGGCCCCGTCCAGGGTGCCGATGGTGAGCGCTCCGTTCATGGCGAACTTCATGTTGCCGGTTCCGGAGGCTTCCTTGCCGGCCGTGGAAATCTGCTCCGACAGGTCGGCGGCGGGATAGATGAATTTCGCGTTCTTGACGTTGAAGTCGGGGAAGAAGACGACTTTGATCCTCCCGCCGACGTCCGGATCGCTGTTGACCACGCCGGCGACGCAGTTGATCAGTTTGATGATCCGCTTCGCCATGAAATATCCGGGCGCGGCCTTCCCGCCGAAGATGAACGTCCGGGGATGCATGTCGAAGGCCGGATCCTTCTTGACACGGTTGTAGAGGGCGACGATGTGGAGGATGTTCAGGTGCTGGCGCTTGTACTCGTGGAATCTCTTCACCTGGATATCGAAAAGGGACGTCGGATCGACTACGATTCCCGTGCGATCGAGAATCTGCGCGGCGAGCTTTTTCTTGTTTTCGAACTTCACCCGGCGCCATTCTTCCCGGAAGGCGTCGTCTTCGGCGAATTTTTCGATCTGCCTGAGTTCTTCCGGCCTGCTGATCCAGGAATCGCCGATCCTGCCGCCGAGGAGTCCGCTCAGGCCTGGATTGCTCAGCACCATGAACCGGCGCGGGGTGACCCCGTTGGTCTTGTTGCTGAACTTCTCCGGCGTCATCTCGTGGAAATCCCGCAGAACGTCCTGTTCGAGAAGACGGGTGTGAAGTCCGGCAACTCCGTTGATCGCATGACTTCCCACGCAGGCCAGGTGCGCCATGCGCACGTAGCGTTCGCCGCTTTCGTCGATGAGCGACATCCGGGCCACCCGTGCTTCGTCCCCTGGAAACCTGGCCCGGACTTCGTCCAGGAACCGCCGGTTGATCTCCAGGATGATTTCCATGTGCCGGGGAAGCAGTTCCGCGAACAGGTCGACCGGCCATTTTTCGAGGGCTTCCGGAAGGAGCGTGTGATTGGTGTAGCCGAAGGTGCCGCAGGTGATTTCCCAGGCGGTCTCCCAGTCCACCTCGTTTTCGTCCACGAGCAGGCGCATCAGTTCGGCGACGCCGATGGCGGGGTGCGTGTCGTTGAGCTGGATGGCGAACCGGCTGGGGAACCGCCGCAGGTCTCCCCCCATCAACCCGTGGATGCGCAGCATGTCCCGCAGGGAGCACGAAACGAAGAAGTACTGCTGTTCGAGCCGCAGCTGCTTGCCCTGGATCGGTTCGTCGTTGGGGTAGAGGACCTTGGTGATGTTTTCGGAGTATATCTTGTCTTCCACGGCGCGGTAGTAGTCGCCCGCGTTGAACGCTTCGAACTCGAAGGATTCGACCGCTTCGGCCTTCCAGAGCCGGAGAAGGTTGCAGGTGTTCACCCGGTACCCCAGAATGGGCGTGTCGTAAGCGATCCCCTTCACGGTTCTGTGGGGAATCCAGCGCACCTTGTACCGGCCTCGCTCGTCCACGTAATGTTCGGTTTTCCCGCCGAAACTCACCGGGCAGGTGATTTCCGGCCGAGCCAGTTCCCACGGATTGCCCAGCCTGAGCCACTGGTCCGTGCGTTCCACCTGCCAGCCGTCACGGATCTCCTGGTCGAAGATGCCGAACTCGTAGCGGATGCCGTACCCGATGGCGGGGATTTCCAGGGTCGCGAGCGAATCGAGATAGCAGGCTGCCAGCCGTCCCAGGCCCCCGTTGCCGAGGCCGGGTTCCTCCTCCTGGTCGAAGAGTGCCTGCATGTCGATGTTTTCCTTTTCCGCCGTTTTCAGAATTTCCCCGTACAGGCCCAGGTTGATCAGGTTGTTTTCCAGGTGC
>JAJFUA010000206.1 GCA_021372635.1 Desulfobacteraceae bacterium
AGAGTGACACTCCGAGAGTGAGAGTCCGTGAGTTTCGTTCATTTAGCTCTAAAATGAGCGGAAAATCACAGTAGGAGAAACAGAGATGTTAAAAATTATCAAGCTGGTTAGCCTCTATTTCCTGGCACTGGCTGTTAGCGAGTCAACTCCACTGAACGCCCCGCCTTACCTCCTGCAAGGGGAAGGCGCGGTCCATCGTGTAACGGTCACCGCCTACACTAACCATCCCAAGTGCACCGGTTCGAAGACCGGTGCGATGGCCTGCGCCCGCAGGATCAAACCGAGAGATTATTCGAAGATCGTAGCCCTCAGCAGAGACATTGCCCATCAGTACGAGTTTGGGGACGACTTCAACCTTTGGGTGAAGGGCAGAATGTATAAGGTCTCCTACCAGGACCGCATGCCGAAAAAGCACAAGAGCATGGTCGATCTGCTTCTTCCTTCGCTCAAGTCATGCAGACAGTTCGGCCGGCAGCCGGGTAT
The DNA here is from genome assembly GCA_021372635.1 of Desulfobacteraceae bacterium. Classification (GTDB taxonomy): domain Bacteria; phylum Desulfobacterota; class Syntrophobacteria; order Syntrophobacterales; family Syntrophobacteraceae; genus JAJFUA01. The sequence goes on from JAJFUA010000206.1 coordinate 484, forward strand.
CCTGGTCCAGCTCGAAAAAGCCTGATTCATCATGGGACAGCCCTCCACCCGCCGAACAGATTCGATCGGTGGCCCGCTTTGACGCCTCGCGGGGGAAAGGCATTCAAAAGCCTTTCCCCCTTTTTGTTTGTGCGGCTTCCTTCAGGAATCATCCGAAACGGGCGGCGGCCATGGACTCGATGATCTCCGCAGTGCTGCTCGCCCCCTCAAGAGACAGAATCCCCCTCGGTGACGGGGCGGATTGGCGGAGCAGCTGCCGGATGGCTTCGGCGATCTCTTCGGCGGCGGCTTCCTTCAGGACGCGAACAAGGCCGAGCCGTTCCAGTTTTCCGGCCCGCAAAGCCTGTTCCCGATTCTGGGGGAATGGATACACCGCGGCGGGCACTCCGGTGCCGAGGATGTCCATGCAGGTGTTGTATCCCGCCATGCTTATGGAGAGGTCCGCCCGGGCCAGTTCCGACGGAAATTCGAGGGAGAATGGTTCCAGGAGGATTCGGGAATCCCCGCCCGCAAGACCGGCCAGCATTTCCCGGTCGGTCCGTTCCATGAAAGGACCCAGGAACACGCGGAGTTTCAGGTCGTCGAGACGCACCTGCCTCATGGCGAGGATGGTCGCGGCGAGCAGATCCACGCCGACTTTTCCCCCGCCGCTGCTCGCGACGACGACTCTGCCGTCTCGTTCCGGGGCCTTCGGGGCGGCGGGTCTGACGATAAAACCGGTGTAGCGCAGGGGAATCCCGATATCCGCCACGCGTCCGAAGGATTCTTCCAGGGGGAGCAGCCCGGGGTCCGAATGAACCAGCAGGAGATGGAAGAATTCGTTCAGGATCTCGAGCACGCCCTGCTCGTAGGCCGCCTGGTTCTTCTTCTCCACGAGAATATCCCGGAGGCTGCACACCACCATGGTCGCAAGGCGCCTGTCTCGAATGCGTTGCAGAATCGGCATCAGTTCGTACCGGAATTGCTTTCGGCCGAAGGGAAACAATTCCGTGATGAACACGTCCGGGGAAAACTCGAGGAACGCTTGCATGAGCAGTCGACGGCGTTCCTCCTTGACCGCTTCGGGGTCCCGGCCGAACGCCTGGATGGTCTGAAACTCGGAATCCATCATGAGCGGTGGGAGGATGAGTCTTCTGACGTGATCGGGTGGGACGAAGCCCGGCAGCGGATCCCCTCCCTCCACGAAAAGCACTTCGTGGCGATGCAGTCCGCGGGCGATTTCCATGCTTCTGAAAAAATGACCGATTCCCAGCACGTGCTGGCAGTAGAGAAGTATTCTCATGCGCGGCCCCGTTTTTCCGGCGTGGGTGAAGGGTCGGTCACTGCAGCGGCGCGGTGCCCGAGCGAAATCGGTAGCGAACCGGGACCGGCCCGCCTTGATCGAAATGAACGACAGTTCTCTTATTATGCTTTCGGGTGCGTTTTTTCAATACGGGAGGTCTTGGAAACGGTCGTTTTCCAAAGGGAGGTGTGAAATGGGCATCGAACGCAGATTGGCCATCGTGACGGGAGGTGCGCAGGGAATAGGAAAGGCCGTTGTGGGAAGATTGCTGCGCGATGGAATGTCCGTCGCTCTTGCGTCCGATGAGTCGTCTTTTATCACGGGAGCCAACTTTTTTGTGAACGGAGGCATGACGCGGAAAATGGTCTATGTTTAGCAGCGGGCCGCATTCCCGCTGTCGGCGGGAATCACTACGGCCTGAGGGCCGCGACGAGGTCCATCCGGGCAGCCCTGAATGCGGGAAGCAGGCCGCCGGCGAGCCCCATGCACACGGCGAAGGCAAAGGCGGAGAAGACTATCTGGTATGTCAGGGTAAAGCTGAAGGAGAGTTCCGAGAAGGTCTGCCAGTTCATGGTGGATATGGTGAGCCGGTTCATGGTCGAAGCGGCGGCGAGGCCGAGACAACCGCCGAGGATGCTGAGGAAAAGAGACTCGAGAAGAAATGCCGCCAGGATGCTCCCGCGGTGGAACCCGAGGGCCCGCAGCGTACCGATTTCCGTGATTCGGTTGGCCACGGCCGCGTACATGGTCACCATGGAACCGATCACGGCCCCGACGCTGAAAATGAGCGTCAGGCTGATGCCCAGAATCCGGATGAACTTGGCCATGAGTTCGGATTGTGCCGCATAGTATTCCGATTCGCGAAAGGTATCGACCGTCAGGCGGGGATCGCCGAGGATGCGTTCCTTCAGGCGCGTGAAGCCGGAAGGGGTCTGGAGGCGGGCGAGTATGGAGGAATAGACCGGCCGTCGAAACGTGGACATCAGCAGGTCGACGTCTGCCCAGATTTCCGAGTCGAAGCCGGTTCCGCTTGCGTCCATGATGCCGACCACCGTCCAGGTTCGCGCCCCGAAGTCGATGGTCTGCCCCAGGCCACGAAGCACAAATCGGCGTGCGATGCTCCTGCCGATGACGATTTCCGAACTACCCGGGTTGAACGGCCGGCCTTCGGCCAGATGGACCTGTGGCCTCAAATCGAAGGATGCGCCAGCATTAACCCCCCGCAGCAGGACATTCGCCACCGTGGCGGATCCCATCTTCTTCAGTCCGATCAGGATGACGACCTCGCGGGCCGAAAGCCTCTTCCCCCCGGCGTCCATTCCGATTTCCGGAAGGTTTTCCAGGACGGCCGCCTGCTCCCTCGGCAGAATGCTCTGGACCTCCGCTTCGGACGAGCGGCGGATAAACACCACGTTGTCCCTGCTCCCGGTGTTGACCAGGGTCTTCTGAAGACCTTCCGCGAGCATGAGGACCGAGGCGAAGACGAAAACGACGAGTCCCATGCCTCCCGCAGTCAGCACGGTGGTCAGGTGCCTGACCCGGAGGTTCCTGTAGCTGTACCGGGCTAAAGCAAACATGGCTCCCCATCCGATCGCCGGGTTGAAAAACGATCGGAGCCCCGGCTACCCGTTCGAACGCACCTCGGATCCTGCCCGGCGGCTGCTCACGAGAGAAGGGCCGGATGACGGCCGATGAGGGCGTCCAAAGCTTCCCGACATCCCCGAAGGTCTCGGTGCATCCTCTCTTTGTATTCTTCGGTTTCCTGGGACATCTTCGGAACGAGGCTTTCATAATAGTCCATGCCGTCCCGCAGAGTGTCCCTGAACTCTCTGAAGTACCGGACCTTCTGGTCGTTCATCGCCGATCCGGCCTGCGTGATTTCCCATTCCAGGAAGTCTATGTTCATCCCGAGTTCGCTGATGAACATGTTCGGACGGTCTACGCCGTCCAGCAGATCGCGCCGTCCGTAGATATGGTCGATCATCTGCTCCAGCGTGTAAGGACCCGTGAAGTAGGCCAGGTTCGGACCGGGACAGACGGCCGGGTGAGAGGGACGATCCTCTTCCTCCCGGAGTTCATGGGTCAGCATCGCTGCCCCGCCCAAGTCGTTGCACAGACATGCTTTCTGGGTAATCGCCTCGTATGCTTCGCGGTATGCTTTTTCGTCCAGGTTCATGCCCTGAAGCTGTTCGATCTTCTTTTTCTGGTAGAATTCGGAGGCCGTGCAGACTGGAATTTCGGTAAACTCGGTGTTCATGGCCAGGTGGCCTTTGCTGCAGCGGCTTCCCGGCTTTCCGGCCGCGATTCTTTCATTCCTGGCCAGTTCGCTTGCGGAATCCCTCAGGTTGCTGAACGGCACTCCGAGAGGGGACACATCGCTCAGGAATAGGTCCTTTTCTCCTGCCCGGCAAAGCTTTTCCAGCATCTCGGGATCGGTGGTGGTGGCTTCCGGGACAAGTAGGAAAGGAGTGCCCCATCCGACCGCATCGACCTTGTAGTAATCGAGAAGGAAGGCATGCTCCCTGTGGGTGCCCACGCCGCCCTGCGCCGTGATACGCACCGGGTGGGGCTTGTCGAAGGTTTTCTTTCCCTTGTGGGCCAGTGCCTTGTTGTAGATGTCGAAGAGGTTGCCGATCAGTTCGTCTTTTCTCTGCCTGAATTCTTCGAGGCTGGGGCCCATGAGATTGCCGCCGTGGCCAAAGGCATGCCCGCCGCAGTTCAACCCGGATTCCAGCCGGTATTCGGAAACCCACAGCGCTTTTTTTGCGAAGAATTTTCCCTGGGTGAAGGCGGAACGGTAGTCGTTGACCTTGATGACGATTTTCTTCTTGATGAATCCATTTTCGTCGGCATGGAAATCGGGGAACTGCTCGACGTATCCGTAGAGCCTTCCGTTGAACCCTGCCGAGAAGACGATGGAAGAATCCAGGTTGCTGTTTGCGAATCCCCTGAGGGAGGCCATCGCATCGGTGAATTCGCCGGGAAGAGCCTCGCCCTGGGCGTCAAAGTTGGTCCGGTCGAGCTTGGTCATGATATTGACGTCGATGAATCCCGCCCGGATCCTCTCTCTCAGTTCGTCCTGAAGCTTCTTCCGTTCTGCGGCGTTGCTGATCAGCAGCATGGCCTTGTACATCTGTTTGAGCGAGGAATTGTCGGGCAGCAGTTCGAAGTATTTCGTGATTTCCTCACCCAGTTCGAAGGCGGAGGCTTTGAGCTTTTCCAACTGCTCCTTGACGATTTGGTCGACCAGGTTCAGGTAGGCGGTGGTCCGGTTGGCACGCGCATCATGATCGTACTTCCTGATGGGTGAGTATTCCTGGCCGGTAACCCGGCAATAAAACTTCCGCATTCTTTCGATAAGCGTGTCGTCTACACATGAAATGACCGAAGAGATCCCGAATTTGGCAACTTTTAACGGTGATTCGATGGTGAATGCCGTTCCCATTACGGGGATGTGGAATGTGTGCATGATTTCTGTCATCTTCGCCTTTCTGAAGTAGAACTCCGCTTCTGGTTATACAATCTCGGTCCCTGGAGATGCCGGGCAGGCATCTGCCTTAGCCTTTTCCTCGCGATCGGCGGGCCATAAATCCCGATCGCACGTACAAGCGGGTCATATGCCCTCGCATGTTGCTATTCGGGGCCGATGCATCCTCTAAAAATTCCTTGCGCATTATTCCTCAAAGGGGAGGGAAACCGGCAGCATGCAGCTAGCAGTCCGTGCAGCGTAAATTCAATTCTCCCCGCCGTAAAGGATAGCTTTCAGCGCGACGCGATCCGAGGCGGAGAAAAATTCACCGCACGGTATGGGCCTTGAGGGCTTATCCTCAAACCCCTCTAACAGAGCCGACATCACTTCCAGGACCGCAGATGCGCCCCCTCGCCCTGTCTCCCGGGCATCCGCCGATGCCGGGGAAGACCGCGCCTGGAAGTCTGGTTCGAAAGAAATAAAACTGCGCCTGTTCCAGGCGTGCCTCTGCTCTCCGGATTGCAGACTTTCGAAGATGTCCCCGAGGTGCTTTGCGGAATCCGCGTCTCCGGCGGCTTCGGCAATTTCAGCCAGAGCGCCGTACAGGACAGCACTCTTCTCCAGTTCGGTTCTGGCTGCCCCGAGAACCGTCTGCGCCTGGTCCACGTCGCCAAGCCTGAGAAGCGACCATCCGAGCAGAACCATCGCACGCAGGTCGAAAGGATGGCGCACGAGTCCGCGGCGGCACACATCCGCCGCTTCCTGCCACAGCCCCCTGTTGCACAGTTCTTCAGCCAGTGGCACGAACGCGCGGGAGGCCGGATCCTCTTCGAGGATTTCCCGGTACCAGTCCAGGGCATCCATGACGTAGCCCACGGCGTCCGCCGAAGGTCCTTCAAGAGGCACCGCACGGGACTGTGGCCCGGTGGGATACTTATAGCCCGGCCCCGCTCCCTTCTCAAGCCCTGCCGGCGCAATTCGAGGAATGTTTCCGGCCTCTGCCGGCCGGCGCACACCGGGGAGCCCTGAGGAAACGGCGGGATGGGCCGGTTCCGGCTCTACGGCGGGGAAATCCGCCTTCGGGGCGGAAGCGGGTTGCGGCCCCGCTTCCCTGGTTCGTTCGGCAGGAGCGGGCGATTCGTGCTCCGGCGAAACCTCTGCGAATGCCTCGGGCGCCGGGGGCTCGGAAACGGCGACGGCCTTCACGGCGGGCGCTTCCATGGGGGGGGCGGACGGGGCTTCGACTTCCGGCGGAGCGGACTGGCCCGGTTCGTCCTCCTCATAGAAGTCCATGAACATGAGTATTTCGCCGAGACCTTGGGAAAAAGCGGGGGAATATTGGTTCAACTGCATTTTTTCGAGAAGCCCGCCCATGGAAAAGCTCAAGGTCGCGGTGGCTTCATCTCCCCACCCGGGAGCGACCTTGTTCAGGAGAAACTCCTCGAATTTCTTGGCCACCCCGGCAATGTCTTCCAGTCCGAGCATGGAAGCCGTGCTGTAGAATTCGAGAATAGCCAGCTTGACGGATTCGACCTGCTTGCCGTCCAGCAGCTTGATACCGTGTGCGAGCAGATTTTGCAGTGATTCCCAATCTTCATCCGCTACAAGATCAGACATCATCATCCCCTTGCCGCAATTTCTGTTCAGGTTGACGGAGGTTATCAGAGCCGATTTAACGGTATATCTGTCAAATGGTCAAGCAAGAAGATCTCATTCGAGACAAGAATCCGGTGAAGAAGAAGCCCGAAGGGTGGATAGCTTGCCAAAAGGGAAGTGAGTCAATAGATTAGGAGAAAACAGCGGGCATTTCATATTGCGTTTTGCTGCTCCCGGCGCCGGAGCGTGCCCGGGAGGCGGCTACTTCCTGGTCTGGCCTTTCAGTCGCTCAGTCGGATTGTTCTCTTCGGACAATGGGAAAGGGTGTATTCGGGTGAAAACCGGTGATTCAGAAACCTTCAGGCCGCACGCGCTGCAAACGAGGAGGATATATCGGCATGAAGATTGCCGCAATTGCGGATCTGCATTGCAGTACGAATTCCGCCGGTGAGATGAGGGAACTGTTGGAGGGAGTGGAAAGAGCGGCGGATTTGCTGGTGATTGCGGGAGATCTCACCAACATGGGGCTGCCCGATGAGATGGGGATCCTCCTGGGAGAACTCCGGCGGCTATCCCTGCCCACCCTGGCGGTTCTGGGAAATCACGATCATGAGAGCGACAGGGTGGAGCAGTTGAGTTCCATGCTGAAAACGGGAGGCGTATTCCTCCTGGACGGCGGGACATGCATCATCGACGGGGTGGGGTTCATCGGTTCGAAAGGGTTCTGCGGCGGGTTCGGGAAACTGGCGGTTCAACCCTTCGGAGAGCGCACTTTGAAAGAACTCATCAGGGCCAGCATCGAGGAGGCGAAACTCCTGGAGCATATCCTCGATGAAATGGATTCGGAGAGAAAGGTGGCCATCCTGCATTACGCTCCCGTCGAACAGACCCTGGTGGGGGAAGAGCGGGAACTGTATCCCTTCCTGGGTTCTTCACTGCTGGCGGACGCGCTCGATCGCAAGGGTGTCGACGTCGTGGTTCACGGGCATGCGCACAACGGGTCGCCTGAAGGAAAGACCCCGGGGGGAATCCCGGTGCACAACGTCTGCAGGTTTGTGCGCAAACGCATGGGGCTGAGTCCCTATCTTGTCCTGGAAGTATGATCCCTTCCGTATCCGTATCATGAAAAGAAGGCTGATGTGGCGGAACGAGCGCCAGGGAAAAGGTCCTTTGAGGGGACTTTCGTTGGAGCGGTCTGTTTTCGGCCGTGAGAAGGAGATAGGCCGCCCGCGCACACGCGGGGCGGCGCGGAAACAGGCCCTGGCGGTGCTAATGTTCGGCGGATTCGGAGATATGGCATGTGGAAACGCGTTCAACCGGAGGCGGCGAGTTTCTGGCGAAGCTCCGTGGCCAGGTTGTGGGCGTGACGGAGAGGAGTGGGAATGCGGAAGCGGCCGAGGCATTGCCTGACGAGTTCCAGGCTGGTGTCGAAGTCGGCGAGGTGCCCGGGGGAGATATAGATCGGCTTGACGCCGTCTCTGGAGCAGAATACGAAGCCCACGGTCTCTTTCCGGTAGCGGAGCGGTACATAATTGCCCCGGTGCAGGTCCAGCGGATCGTGCCTGCCGCAAAGCAGCTTCTTCGCGCAACCCACCGTGGGAAGGTTCAGGCAGAGTCCCAGGTGCGAGGCGAGCCCCAGCTTGCGCGGGTGTGCGATGCCCTGCCCGTCGCACAGGAGCACGTCCGGCGGGCGCCGTAGCTGCTGGAAGGCTTCGAGCAGGGGGGGGACTTCGCGAAAGGAAAGCAGACCGGGAATGTATGGGAAAAGGATCGGAGCGATCACGTGAACCCGCTCGAGTATGGTCAAGTCGGGCCATCTGAAAGTCAGGACCGCTGCGGCGAGCCGCTCGACGGAGGGCACGTAGCCGATGTCGGCCGCTCCCAGGATTTCGATATGCTCCGGGAGCGGCTGAAGCCGAACGTCTTGAGCGAGGGATTTTTGCAGGGATATCGCCTCCTGCGGGGAGATATCCCATTCATGACGGCAGTTCAAGGAAACCCTAGCTGCAACGGGAGAACCCGCAGGATCGGCAGACGATGCAGCCGCCTTCGTGTTCCACCGAAGCGCCGCAGTCGGGACATGCGCCCATTTCGTCGCCCACCGCGGTGATGTTGGTCTGCGCGTGCCGGTTCAGCACCTTGGCGATGGCATCGGGGCAGGAAACGATCTGCTCGCCGTTTCGCCAGACGGGAGAGGGACATCGAATGCCCATGAGCTGGCGGATGATGGAATCCAGCTTGACTCCGGAGCGCAGTGCGAGGGAAATCAAACGGCTTGTGGCCTCGATCTGTGAATACGCGCAGCCGCCGGCTTTTCCCATCTGCGCGAACACCTCGCAGAATCCGTACTCGTCGGAATTGATGGTTACATAGAGCTTTCCGCAGCCGGTATTGACACGTTCCGTGGTCCCGAGGGTCTTGTCGGGCCGCGGGCGCGGCTCGACCTGGGGATACTGGGGTTTACGCTGAATGTTGAGCACCTGGACGTCGCGGCTTCCGTCGCGGTAGATGGTCAGGCCCTTGCACCCGAGATCGTAGGCCATGTGATAGGCGTCGCTGACGTCGGTCGGGCTGGCGCTGTACGGGAAGTTGATGGTCTTGCTGACCGCATTGTCGGTATGCTTCTGGAATGCGGCCTGAATGCGGATGTGCCAGTCGGGCGTCACGTCATGGGATACCACGAACACGTTTCGCACCTCTTCGGGAATTTCCATGAATTCCTTGATGCTTCCCTTTTCGGCGATCTGCTTCATGAGTGATTCGGAATAGAAGCCGCGTTTCTTGGCCACTTCCTGAAAGATGGGATGCACCTCCAGGAGTTCCTGGTTGTCCAGCACCTTACGGACGAAGCTGATGGCAAACACCGGTTCGATGCCGCTCGAGCAGCCGGCGATGATGCTGATGGTGCCGGTGGGAGCGATGGTCGTCGTCGTGGCATTGCGCATGAACGGAGTAGCCTGGCAGTCGAAAACGGAGCCGGGGTAGTTCGCGAAGTTGCCGCGTTCCTTGCCGAAAGTCGCAGATTTCTTCTTGGATTCCTCCTGGATGAAGGCCATGACTTCTTCCGCAGTATGTACGGCTTCCTCGGAATTGTACGGGACCCCGAGCGCTATGAGCATGTCGGCGTAACCCATGACGCCGAGGCCGATCTTGCGGTTGGATACCGTCATCTCGGTGATCTTGTCGAGAGGATACTTGTTGGCGTCGATGACGTTGTCGAGAAAATGAACGGCGTCGCGCACGACCTCGCCCAGGTGCTCATAGTCGATGGCGCCGTTCTTGACCATGTTGGCGAGGTTGATGGAGCCGAGATTGCAGGATTCGTACGGCAGGAGCGGCTGTTCCCCGCAGGGGTTGGTGCTCTCGATCTCCCCGATGTGGGGGGTCGGGTTCTGCCGGTTGATGGCATCCAAAAAAATGAGGCCGGGCTCGCCGTTTTTCCACGCCGCCTGGACGATCTCTTCGAATACCTTGCGGGCCGGAAGGCTCTTGACCTTTTCCCCCGAGCGCGGGTTGACCAGGTCGTAGTTGGTTTCCGTTTCGACGGCTTTCATGAAAGCGTCGGTAACGGCGACCGATATGTTGAAATTGGTCATCCGGTCGTTGTCGGTCTTGCAGGTGATGAAACGTTCGATATCCGGATGATCGACGCGAAGGATGCCCATGTTGGCGCCACGACGCGTCCCGCCCTGTTTGACGGTCTCGGTGGCGGTATCGAAAACGGACATGAAGGAAACCGGCCCGCTCGCAACGCCCTGGGTGGAAGAGACCTGGTCGTTTTCCGGGCGAATCCTGCTGAAGGAAAAGCCGGTTCCACCTCCGCTTTTGTGAATCATTGCGGCATGCTTGATCGCTTCGAAGATGCTGTCGATCGAATCCTCGACGGGCAGGACGAAGCAGGCGGAGAGTTGCCCGAGCGGCCGGCCGGCATTCATGAGCGTCGGTGAGTTGGGCATGAAGTCGAGGGAAGCCATCAGGCGGTAGAACTTGCGGGCGGTAGACGCTACCGTGTCGGAGCCTTCATAGGCGGCATCGGCTGCGGCGACCGCCTTGGCCACGCGCCAGAACATCTCTTCCGGGGTCTCGACGGGCTGGTTGTCCTTGTCCTTCCTGAGATAACGCTTCTGGAGAACGACGTGTGCGTTGGGTGTGAGTTTCAAAGATGGAACCGTTTCTTTCATTGTCTTGCCACTCGTTTCGGAAAGGTTGGATACCAGTGAGTCATCCGAGGCCTGGCTGGAAGAGTGCCCGTAATCCGTCATGGAGTCATTGTCCTTTTTGCTGTAGCCCTGGGGCTTTCATTAACCATTTCGCGACATTGAAGTGTCGCTTGAGAGTGGTCGACGGCTGAATTGTGCGTTCTGCTGTGAATTAGAAGCATCATGATAGGTGAAAAAAAGGGGGAGTCAAAAAATAAAATCATATGAAAGTCAGCGGTGTTAAAAATAACTATACTGGTTCAAAGAGAAACAATTTGTTCCGGTCTCTTCAGCGTGAAAGAAACGATGCGGCAAGCCGTCGAGGGGACATCGTTGGGACCGCGACTGCCTACCCCGTGCGGGTGCCGGCGAAGTTCGCGAAGCGGCCCTGGACCCCATGCTGGATCCGTTCATGTTTACACCTACGAGCTGTTCGTTCATTCCCTGACCTTTGTGCTGTGCAGCCGTAACGTGCGCGGCCGGTGCGTACAGGAAGCTCATCGTTCCGAAGGAGATACGGTTCCTCGAACGCAAGGCGGACGAGAAACACAACACGGCCAAGAGCCTGTTCACGTGCGGCTGGGTCGGGGAGGGAAACAGGACCTTCTACTCGGTGCCCTGTGCCGGATTCCGAAAGACAAAAAAGAAAAGATACCCCATATGATATCACCTGTGTACTACGAACTGAAGGACACGAAATGTGTCGTCGTCGGCGTTCGGTAGAGAGCGCATCGTTCGATCGGACAGGTTCATGAGGGAAACCGTTTTGAATTCCGGGGAAATGCGGGTGCCCGGCCTTCAGCCTTTACCGGGCGGTTACACAATTTCGGCTCGACGATAGGGATGTGGCCGAGACCACTACTGGAAACCTTCAAATGAGTCCTGGGCATTCATCCTTCTTTGTTCGTTCTCATAGGAGCAGCTTCCGTTCTCGGCTCCGCTCCTATGATGACTTCCATTCGTTCTCTCATCCCAATCAGGAATAAATTTCAATTGTTAGACAACATCTTGGATTTTCCGTCAAAATTCTACGCGTTATTTTCCGATTGGATGCGGCCTGGATCTGGAAAAACCGGAAACAATGATTACATTGTCGATGTCTTGGACATATCCAACTATTAATGATGATTGAACTAAATGTGCTTGTTCCGATTTCTGATCCATTCGCTCCCCTGCGGGTACGAATGGGTTTTGATATAGCAGGCAGGCGAAAGGAGTTCGACACATGGCAAAAGCGGTAGGCATAGATCTCGGTACTACAAACTCTGTGGTTGCGGTATGGGAAAACGATAGAGCCATGGTGATTCCGAGTTCCGAGGGAACCCGGACGATCCCTTCCGCAGTGGCGTATATGGAGGACGGGCGGAGACTGGTGGGGCAGGCTGCCCGAAGGCAGGCGATTCTGAATCCCGGGGCGACCATCTATTCGGCCAAGCGGTTCATGGGACGGAAATGGGGGGAAGTGGACGAGGAATGCAAAACCGTCTCCTACAAGGTCGCGAAGGGGACGAACGATGCAGTGCGCTTCGACGTGCGCGGGAAAACGCTGGCTCCGGAGGAAGTCTCCGCCCAGGTTTTGCGCAAGCTTGTGGAAGACGCCTCGAAGTTCCTCGGGGAAAGGGCCTCGGAGGCGGTCGTCACGGTGCCTGCGTACTTCAACGACGCCCAGCGGCAGGCCACGAAGAACGCCGGGGAGATCGCCGGGCTCAAGGTGCTCCGCATCATCAACGAACCCACTGCGGCCGCCTTGGCTTACGGGCTGGAAAAGAAGAAGAACGAGACGATCCTCGTCTTCGACCTCGGAGGAGGAACCTTCGACGTATCGATTCTCGACGTCGGGGACGGAGTCTGTGAAGTGCGCTCCACCTCCGGGGACACTCATCTCGGGGGAGACGATTTCGACAAGCGAATTGTCGACTGGGTTTCCGAAGAGTTCAAAGGGCAGAGCGGCATAGATATCCGGGGAGACCGGCAGGCTCTGCAGCGCGTGTACGAGGCGGCGGAGAAGGCCAAGATAGAGCTTTCCAGCACGTTGGAGACGCAGATCAACCTGCCGTTCATCACGGCGGACGCCACGGGTCCGAAGCACCTTGTCATGAAGCTGACCCGCGCCGAGTTCGAAAACCTTACCCACGACCTCGTGCATCGCTGCATGAAACCCTTGGAGCAGGCCCTGTTCGACGCAAAGCTCACCGCGAAGGATATCGACGAGGTGGTGCTCGTGGGCGGTTCGACCCGTATCCCCGCCGTGCAGGAACTGGTGAAACGGCTGACCGGTGGGAAGCAGCCCAACATGAGCGTCAACCCGGATGAAGTTGTGGCCGTCGGTGCAGCGGTTCAGGCGGCGATTCTCAAGGGGGAAGTGGAGGATGTGGTGCTCCTGGACGTCATTCCTCTGTCCCTGGGCGTCGAAACTCTGGGCGGGATGATGACGAAGATCATCGAACGCAACTCGACCATTCCCTCCCGCCGCGAAGAACTCTTTTCCACCGCGGAAGACAACCAGACCGGCGTGGACATCGTGGTACTGCAGGGGGAAAGGGACATGGCTAAGGACAACCGTGTGCTTGGAAAGTTCTGCCTGGAAGGGATTCGCCCCGCTCCCCGTGGACTGCCGCAGATCAAGGTCACTTTCGATATCGACGCCAACGGGATAGTGAACGTGACGGCAAGGGACCAGGAAACGGGCGCGGAGCAAAGGGTCACCATTTCGGAGTCCACCAACCTGTCCAGGGATGAAGTGGAGAAGATGGTCGACGAGGCGCGCCATCATGCCGCGGAGGACAGATTGCGCCGTGAAACCGTCGAAACCAGGAACCAGGTGGATGGTTTCGCATACCAGTTGGAGAGGCTGGTGAAAGATCTTGCGGACAGACTGCCGGTTCATGAAAAGGCCCGGTCGGAGCAGCTCATTGCCGAGGCGCGCCGGGCGGTAGCCGACGAAACCGCGGGGAAGGCGCGCTACCAGCAGTTGGCAAGCGATCTCCAGCAGTCTTTGCAGACGATCGGTGCATCCGCTTACCGTCGGACGGACGATTCAGGCAGGGAGGCGGCCGAAGGCCCCCGGTACGAAACGGGGAACCAGGGAACCGGTTACGTGCGTTCCATGAGGGGCGAAGATATTATTGACGCGGAATTCACGGAACATTAAGAGAGTGTATAAGACTGCGCGGCGGCCTGCGAAAAAGAACGCACCGCCGGCGCATATCTGTACGGAAGAATAGGATAAGGGTGTTGTGAGCGACATTCAGCTTTGTGGCCATATGGAATTCAACTGAGAAGAAGGGGTCGTAACGACAGACTATGGCAGTGAAATTCAGAGACTATTACGAAGTTCTCGGCGTTCCACGGACGGCGACGCAGGAGGAGATCCGGCGCGCCTACCGAAAGCTGGCCAGAAAGTATCATCCCGACGTGAACAAGGCGACGGATGCAGAAGAAAAGTTCAAGCAGATCAATGAGGCTAATGAAGTCCTCAAAGATCCCGAGAACCGAAAGAAATACGACGCACTCGGGGCGAACTGGAAAGACGGACAGGATTTCAGGCCGCCTCCGGACTGGGAATCGTACGGCTTCGGGCAGCAGGGAGGTGCCGGAGGGTCCTCTTTCCGCTGGCAGGGCGGCGGCGGTGGAGGGTTCAGTGATTTCTTTGAGGCGCTCTTCGGCGGGCAGGGGTTCCGGGACGCATCGGGCCGGGGAGGCAGGTTCGACCAGGGGCCGGTCTGGAGCCAGGCCGGGTCCGACCAGGAAGCGACGATCCGCATTTCCCTGGAAGACGCCTATTTCGGATCGACCAAATCCATCCGGCTGCAGACGCAGAACGTGACGCCCCAGGGGCAGGTGGCCGTCCAGGAAAAGACCTACGACGTGAAGATCCCGCAGGGAATCCAGTCCGGGCAGAAGATCCGGCTGAGCGGCCAGGGGGGAGAGGGAGTTGCCGGAGGTGCCAGGGGGGATCTCTACCTGAAGGTGGAAATCGAGCCGCACCCCGTCTACCGGGTGGAAGGCCGCAACCTTTCCATGGATCTTCCGGTCACCCCGTGGGAAGCGGCTCTCGGCGCGGAGGTGAAGATGACGACCCTTTCGGGCAGCGTCACTCTGAAGATCCCCGCCGGTACGCGTAGCGGCCAGAAGCTGAGGCTTCGTGGTAAGGGCATGCCCAGTACCCGTGAAGGCGCGGGAGACCTCTATGCGGTAGTCAGGGTAGACGTCCCGCGCAAGCTTTCGGGACGGGAGCGTGAATTGTTCGAAGAACTTCGCCGGGTATCGACATTCGATCCCAGAGCGTAGTCAAGGGAGGGACGGTTTCCCGTGGCAGAAGACAAATTCGTTATGGTGCGGATCCATCGGAGTTCCGGCGGAGCCGCTGAGGTCTCGATAACCGAGGTGGCCCGGCGTTGCGGGGTTCACCCGGATCTGGTCGAACGTCTCGTACAATTGGGACTGGTGGACTTCTCGGGGCGTGACGCGAGGGGAGAATCCCTGTTCCACGAAAATGCCGTTGCCACTATCCGCAGAATACTCCGTTTGAGAAACCAGCTCGGTGTCAACTACGTGGGCGTGGGCGTCATTCTCGATCTCATGGACAGGATCGAAGCCCTGGAGGAGAAAATCCGTGATTTGGAAAGCCGGCTGCGAGAGAAGGGAACTCTGTGACGCCTTCGGCACGTCGATGAATCCGGACGGAGTGTGTCACGGGTGAAGGTATGAACCGGCGGTTTCCATCCGCCGCCGGTTGAGGGGCCGGTGAGCCGCAGGCGGCTGCCGGAGACAGTTCGGGAAAACCGAACCAATTGATTGCGGAGAGGAGGATGCCTTAAATATGGATCTCAACAAGTTTACGATCAAATCGCAGGAAGCGATTCAAGCCGCACAGGCAAAGGCGATACGTTACGGACAGATGGAAGTGGACGGGGAGCACCTGTTTCTGGCCCTTCTGGAACAATCGGACGGACTGGTGCCGCGGCTTCTTCAAAGAATGGAAGTGCCCGTCGAAAGAATGCGCGAACAGGTTGAGCAGGAACTGGAAAGACGGCCGAAAATCAGCGGTCCCGGCGTGGAACCGGGCAGGGTATACATCTCCCAGCGGTTGAGCCGGCTGCTCCTGAAGGCCCAGGACGAAGCGCAGAGACTCAAAGACGAATATGTTTCCGCAGAGCATATCCTGCTTGCTTTTCTGGAAGAGGGGACGATCACTCCGGCAGGAAGAATCCTGAAGGAATTCAACGTGAACCGCGATGTCTTCCTCCAGTCGCTCACGGCGGTGCGGGGGCACCAGCGCGTCACCAGCGCTTCCCCGGAAAACACCTACGAGGCCCTTCAGAAATACGGCCGTGATCTCGTGGCCGAAGCCCGGAGCAACCGGCTCGATCCGGTGATCGGGCGGGACGCCGAAATCCGCAGGATCATCCGGATACTCAGCAGGAAGACGAAGAACAACCCCGTTCTGATCGGAGAGCCCGGCGTGGGGAAAACGGCCATCGTCGAAGGCCTGGCCCACAGAATCGTTCGCGGGGACGTCCCGGAGGGGCTCAAGGACAAGACCCTCTTCGCCCTGGACATGGGATCCCTGGTGGCCGGGGCCAAGTTCCGCGGCGAATTCGAGGAACGGCTCAAGGCGGTTCTGCAGGAAATCAAGGAATCAGAGGGAAGGACAATCCTCTTCATCGATGAGTTGCACACCATCGTGGGGGCAGGCAAGGCGGAAGGGTCCATGGATGCGGGAAACATGCTGAAGCCGATGCTTGCCCGCGGGGAACTCCACTGCATCGGGGCCACCACGCTGGATGAGTACCGGAAATATATCGAGAAGGATGCCGCCCTGGAGAGGCGTTTCCAGCCGGTGCTCGTGGAGCAGCCCACGGTGGAGGATACAATCTCTATCCTGAGGGGATTGAAGGAACGCTTCGAGGTGCATCACGGCGTCAAGATACAGGATGCTTCCCTGGTGGCCTCTGCGGTGCTTTCGAACCGGTACATCTCCGATCGTTTTCTCCCGGACAAGGCGATTGACCTGGTCGATGAGGCCTGCGCCATGATCCGGACGGAAATCGACTCCATGCCCGCCGAACTGGATGAGGTCACCCGGAGGGTCATGCAGCTCGAAATCGAAGAGGCTGCCCTGAAAAAGGAAAGGGACCGGGCGAGCCAGGACAGGCTGGAAGCCATTCGCCGCGAGATCGCCGAACTGCGCGGCAGGGGCGATGCCATGAAGGCCCAGTGGGAATCGGAGAAGCAGGCGATCAAGAAGGTCCAGGCGCTTCGCGAGGAGATCGAAAAGGCCCGCCGGGACGTGGAGGTGGCGGAACGCGAGTACAATCTGCAGAGGGCGGCCGAACTGCGGCATGGCCTGCTTCCCGACCTCGATCGGCGGCTCAGGGCGGAAGAGGAACTGCTGGCGGGCAAGCACGGAGCCAACCGGCTGCTCCGCGAAGAAGTGACGGAAGAGGAGATTGCAGAGATCGTGTCCCGGTGGACGGGTATTCCGGTCACCCGACTGGTGGAAGGCGAAAGGGAAAAGCTGCTCCGGCTGGATGACGTGCTCCACCAGCGGGTCGTCGGTCAGGACGAAGCGGTGCGGCTCGTCGCCGACGCCGTCATCCGCGCGCGCTCGGGCATCAAGGACCCGCGAAGGCCGATCGGTTCGTTCATCTTCCTCGGGCCCACGGGAGTCGGGAAAACGGAACTCGGGAAGACCCTGGCCCAGGCGCTCTTCGATTCGGAAGAGAACATGGTGCGGATCGACATGAGCGAATACATGGAAAAGCATACCGTATCCCGCCTGATCGGGGCGCCCCCGGGGTACGTCGGCTATGAAGAGGGGGGGCAGCTTACCGAAGCGGTGCGGCGAAAGCCGTATTGCGTCATCTTGTTCGACGAAATCGAAAAGGCCCACCCGGACGTCTTCAACGTCCTGCTGCAGATCCTGGACGATGGACGCCTGACGGACGCCCAGGGAAGGACGGTCGATTTCAAGAACACGGTCATCATCATGACCAGCAACATCGGCTCGATCTACCTGTTGGAAGGCGTGACCGCAACGGGCGAAATCAAGGAATCGGCACGCAAGCAGGTCATGTCCGAACTCCGGCGGCAGTTCCGCCCGGAATTCCTGAACAGGGTGGACGACGTCGTCATGTTCAAGCCGCTGACGGTGAGGGAGATCGAACAGATCATCGATCTGCTGACTCAAGACCTGGCGGGTAGGCTCAAGGACAGGCGGATCTCGCTGGAACTGACCACTGCCGCGAGAGAGTTTATCGCGAAGGCCGGGTACGACCCCGTCTACGGGGCCAGACCCCTGAAGCGCTACCTCCAGCACGAACTGGAAACGCGGATCGGCCGCGCTCTCCTGTCGGGAGTGATCGCCGACGGGGCCGGCATTCGCGTCGACGTGCAGAACGGGGAGCTGGCTGTAACTCACTCGGGCGGCGAGTAATGCTTGCAGCCGGGGCCGGGCTGCAATGCCCGGTCCCGGGCCTGTTCCCGCCTGCCTTATCGGCATGCCTCTTCGATCACTGCGTTTCCGAAGACCTCCGCAAGACCTTTCGCTCCACTTCCGGGTCCATGACGATATCTTCCGGCCATTCGCGGTAATGGCCGTCTTCGGGGCCCTTGCGGGTGGCGTCGATCGCGATGCGTCCATCCTCCCGAACCAGATCCCGTTTGGGGTCCACGTTGTTGAACGCCTTCCAGAGCACCAGGGAAACATCCTCGAGATCGACGCCTTCATCGTAAAAAACGAAGATCGAAAAGGGCCTGAGTTCGTCTTTGGCCAGGAGTGCCGGGGCGATGCTGCGGCAGGAGACCTTGCCGTCTTTTCGAAAATTCAGGAGAAGCAGGTGGTTTCCTACATCGAGGTCCGGATGGTGAAAGCCCGTGAGATGTTGAGAAACCTCCCCGATGGAGCGCTCGATCGTGTCGTCGGAGGGAATGGCGGCCGGAGGGGTGGCTTTTCTCCTCGCTTTTTCGGAGGACAGGCGGCGGGTGGCGTCGATCCCGAGTTTCCCTCCGACGAGAGGGTCCAGAGCACTGTGGTCCAGGACGTCCAGGACTCCTTCGGTGATATAGAGATCGGATTCCAGGTCCAGTTCGTTCAGGACGGTTTCGATAACTTTTCGCGGGCTCTTGAGGTCCACCCCGGAATCGACCAGGGCGACGGCCTTGCAGAAACTCATCTGCCCCTGGCCCCAGATGGCGCTCATCACTCTCCGTGCATGGCCCGGATACTCCTTCTCCATGGAGATGACGCTGATGTTGTGGAACACCCCTTCCCAGGGCATCCAGAAATCACGGACCTCGGGAAGAACCGTGTTCAGCAGGGGCAGGAAAATCCGTTCCGTCGCCTTGGCCAGGTAGCAGTCTTCCATAGGGGGGCGGCCCACGATGGTTGCGGAATAGATGGGATTGCGGCGGTGTGTGACGGCGGTAACGTGAAAAACCGGGTAATCGCCCACCAGGGAGTAGTAGCCGGTATGGTCTCCGAAAGGTCCTTCGAGCCGGGTTTCGTCCGGGTCCACGTACCCTTCGAGAACGAACTCGGCTTCCGCGGGCACTTCCAGGTCGACGGTCACGCAGCGGACCATGGGAACGGGTTTTCGCCGGATGAACCCGGCGAGCAGCATCTCGTCCAGGCCGCGGGGAAGAGGCGCCGTTGCGGCGTAAGTGGTGGCCGGGTCCGTCCCTATGGCCACGGCGACCGGCATGCGACTTCCTGCTTTCCTGTATTCCTGGAAGAAATGTGAGCCGTCCTTGTGGATGTGCCAGTGCATTCCGGTCGTGGAGTTGTCGAAAACCTGCAGCCGGTACATGCCCGCATTCCTGCGGCCGGTTTCGAGGCTTCGGGTGATGACGACCGGAAGGGTCACGAACGGCCCGCCGTCCAGGGGCCAGCACTTCAAAACGGGCAGGACGGAAAGGTCCACGTCCTTTCCCGTCCGGACGATTTCCTGGCAGGGGGCTCTTTTCACCCGCCTCGGCAGGTAGCGCAGGAAGTCCAGGCCCAAGGGAAGCAAACGCAGCGCGGCGGAGAGGGATTTGGGCGGTTCCATTTCGATGAAGCTGCGGAGTCGGGCGCCCAGGAGATCCAGGTCGGGCACTCCGAGGGCCATGCAGATTCTGCGTTCGCTGCCGAAGGCGTTGGTCAGGACCGGAAAGGCGGAGCCCTCGACCCGCTCGAACAGAAGCGCCTTGCCGCCGCCGGGCCTTTTGGAGGCAAGGTCGGTAAGGGCCGTGATTTCGAGTTCTCTCGAAACGGGGAAAGAGATTCTTTCCAGTTCGCCCGCCGCTTCCAGGGCGGCCAGAAATTCGCCGAGGTTTTGATATGCGCTTTTCATGGGGAAACGAGAACCCTTTCTAATGATGAAGGACCCGGAAGTGAAAGCGGACAGGCGGTACCCGCCGGGACTGCTTCGACGCTTGGCGACCGCCGAAGCACGCCTGCACGGAGACCGCGGTTCAGAAGAACGACAGATCCGCCCAGACGCCCAGGAACAGCAGGATGGAAACAGCACTGTTTACATGGAAAAACGCAATGTTGACTTTGTCGAGGCGATCCGGCCTGACCATCCGGTGCTCGGCCAGGAGCAGGAGGCTGATCAGTCCCAGGAAGCCCAGGTAGCCGGCACCCAAGCCGAAGGCGAAATAGACCGACAGCAGAAACGCGAAAGTCAGAAGATGCAGGAGCGAAGAAAACCTCAAAGCCCTGGACACCCCCCAGCAGGCGGGCATGGAGAAGAGCTTTTCTTTCCGGTCGAAGTCGATGTCCTGGCAGGCGTAGAGAATGTCGAATCCCGCAATGTACGTCATGAGCGCGAGCGAGAGGAGCAGGATACGCCAGTCGAGACCGCCCGTGACGGCGATCCACGTTCCCGCGGGGGCCAGACCGATGCCGAACCCCAGGACCAGGTGCGACAGGGGGGTGAACCGCTTCGTGAAGGAATAGAGGAACAACACCAGGAGAACGGGTACGGAAAGCCGGAGGCAGAGGCTTCCCAGGAATGCGGCGCTCAGGATGAACAGGCAGGAGGAAGCCGCTATGAAAGCAACGACAGATCGTTTGTCGATCAGTCCGGCGGTAAGCGGCCTGTTCGTCGTCCGGGGATTGAGCCGGTCGATTTCGTAGTCCGCGAGCCGGTTGAAGCCCATGGCCGCCGAGCGGGCGGAGGCCATGGCGAGGATGATCCAGAAGAAGGTAAGCCAGCTTGCGGGTTGCTGGCGAATGGCGAGCAAGACCGCTGCCAGGGCGAAGGGCAGGGCAAAGACGGTGTGGCTGAACTTGATCAGCCGGCCGTATGTTCTGACACGATCCATCCACATGGGGTTCTCCTGCACCGCAGCAGAGGGAGCCGGGCCGGGTGCCCGGCAGCCAGCTCCCGTTCTTCCTTTTGCGAGGATTTTTATTAGCATAAGCGACCTGCAAAGAAAAGACGCGAATCCGGATCTTCCGGCGTGCGGTATGTGCGAGATGGGGGTTCCCCCGGGGCGCAAAAAAGCGTATTGTTACGCCGCTGAATCGGGTGAAACCGCAACGGAGTGCAATTTTTGGGAAACAGGGATGAGTGAACTTCGAAAAGGCTCGGAAACGGAGTTGTTTGTCGAAAAGGTGGTGTTCGGCGGGAAGGCGCTGGCACATGTGGACGGATTTGTCGTGTTCATGGAGCATGCAGTTCCCGGGCAGAAGGTACGCGCCAGGATTTTGCGGAAGAAACGGCAGTATGCGGAAGCGCAGGTGCTGGAAGTCCTTGCCCAGTCGAGCGAGTATGCCGAGCCTTTCTGCCCTCACTTCGGGACCTGCGGCGGCTGCCAGTGGCAGGATATTCCATACGAAGCGCAGCTTCGCTGGAAGCGGGAGCACGTCCTTGATGCGCTCGTGCACCTTGCCGGAATAGAGGAAACCGCCGTGAATGCTGTCATTCCCTCTCCCGAAGTGCTGTACTACCGCAACAAAATGGAATTCACCTTTTCCAACCGGCGCTGGCTGCTGCCCGAGGAAATCGCCTCCCGGGAAACGCAATACGATAAAACCTGCGCTCTGGGTCTGCACGTACGCGGCTATTTTGACAAGATTTTCAACATGGAGGCGTGCTTCCTGGAATCTCCCCAATCCGTGGACATCCTCCGCGAAGTGCGCGACTGGTGCCGGAAGAGCGCGTTTTCACCCTACAGTATCAAGGAACAGGATGGGTTCTGGCGATTCCTCGTGATCCGTGAAGGCAAGCGAACCAATCAGACGCTGCTGCACCTGCTCACGACCGATCGGCCTGCGGGCAGGGAGGAAGTGGATGCCCTCTCGGCATATCTCCTGGAACGGTTTCCGCGGATCACCACGATCGTGCATTCCGTGACCGACAAGAAGGCGCAGGTGGCCATGGGAGAGTCGAGCCGGGTGGTGAGCGGACCGGGCTATATCGAGGAGCGGCTTGGAAAGGCGCTTTTCCGGATCTCCGCACACTCCTTCTTCCAGACGAACCCGTCCGCCGTGGAGGGCCTCTACGAAAAGGTCCGGCAAATGGGCGGTTTTACGGGCAGCGAAATCGTCTGGGACCTCTACTGCGGCACCGGAAGCATCGCCATCTCCATCGCTTCCGACGTCCGGCGGGTTACGGGGATCGAGGTGGTGGAGGAAGCCGTGCGGGACGCTGTCGAAAACTGCCGGCTGAACGGCATCGACAATTGCCGCTTCCTGGCCGGCGATCTGAAGGACGTCATCCGAAAGATCGCGGGAGACGGAAACGCCGGCGAGACCCCCGACGTGGTGGTGACGGATCCCCCGCGGGCGGGAATGCATCCCGACGTGGTAAAGACTCTTCTCGAGACGGCTCCAAAACGGATCTTGTATGTTTCCTGCAATCCGGCTACCCTTGCGCGTGATCTCGGTCTGCTCAGCGAGCGGTACCGTGTGTGTGAAGTGCAACCGTTCGATCTTTTCCCCCATACATCGCATATAGAGACTGTTGCCAGGCTGGACAGGCGGCAATAAGAGCGGTTTGTCACCGGACCTTCGGCGCGTGAACGATCTTTGAATCTCCTGAGACGAGTCGGAATGCTACTGAGATGCCATGATGTTTGAACCGAGACGGAAATCCCGAAGGCGCATTTTCGGCTGGAAGTTCTTCCTCATGCTGGGATTGGCGATCGCTGTCGGCCTCTGGGGGTATTTCTACTATCTCTATGCCGAAGTGAAGAACCGGTTCGAGTCGCGCAAGTGGAGCATCCCTTCCAGGGTCTTTTCGGCCACGGTTCCCGTTTATCCCGGGCAATCGCTCACCGTGACGCAGTTGCGGCAGATGCTGGAGGAGCGACGTTACCTGGAAGCTGCCAGGGAGCCGCTGCGCTCGGGAGAATACAAGATCAACAAAAACAGCATGGTCGTCCATTTCCGGGAATTCCATTTTCCCGGCCACACGCTTCCTTCCCAGAGAGTCCAGTTCGAATTCCAGCAGAACAAGTTGACCAGGATTCGCTGCCCCTTTGGGGACGCTCCTTTTCTGGAACTGGAATCCCTCGAGATTGCGCGGCTCTTCGGGCAGTCCCGGGAAAGCCGCCTCCTGGTGAACATTCAACAGGTGCCGAAGCACCTGGTGGACGGCATTGTAGCCATCGAGGATCACCGCTATTTCGAACATGGGGGCATCGACTGGTGGGGAATTTCCCGTGCGTTGTGGACGGACCTGCGTGCCGGGCGCGTCGTTCAGGGGGGATCCACCATTACCCAGCAACTGGTGAAGAATTATTTCCTGGAGCCCCAGCGCAACCTCAAACGCAAGCTGCTGGAAGCTTCCATGTCGGTCATCATCGAGGCCATGTACAGCAAGGACGAGATCCTCGAGATGTACATGAACGAGATCTACCTGGGACAGCGCGGCAGCGTGGCCATCCACGGCGTGGGCGAGGCGGCCAGGTATTATTTCGGGCGGAACGTGGAAGATCTCACTTTCCCCGAGGCGGCCACGCTGGCCGGCATGATCCAGGCCCCCAACGGATATTCCCCGCTCACACGGACCGATGCGGCCCTCGAGCGGCGGAACGTTGTGCTGAAGCGCATGCTGGACCTCGGCAAAATCTCGCAGCAGGACTATGACAAGGCTCGCGGAGAGCCCATCAAGATCCCGATTCTGGCATCTTCGGGCAATGTGGCGCCATATTTCGTGGATTACGTGCGATTGCAGCTTCAGGAACTGTACTCGCCCCAGACGCTGGGGTCGGAGGGATTGAACATCTACACGACCCTTCATCCGGAAATTGCCCTTGCCGCAGACGCAGCCGTGCGGGAGGGGCTCGAGGAACTGGGAAGGGAATATGCCCAGCGCGAAGGCAACCAGGGCGGAGAGCCGCTCCAGGCGGTGCTGATCGCCGTCCAGCCGAAAACGGGCGCGGTCCTGGCGATGGTTGGCGGGCGCGATTACTCCGAAAGCAACTTCAACCGGGCTCTTTTTGCCCACCGGCAGCCCGGCTCGGCCCTGAAACCTTTCGTTTACCTCAGCGCCCTCGATGAGTTTACCCCGTCGAGCTGGCTGGCGGACGAAGAAGAGACCTACTCAGTGGACGGGGCTTCGTGGACTCCCAGGAACCATGACGGCCGGTACCGGGGAAAAGTCTCCTTCCGAACGGGATTGGAGGATTCGCTGAACGCCGCGACGGTCAGACTGTCGCTGAACGTGGGCCTGGAAAAGGTGATTTCGACAATGAGAGGGGTGGGAATACAGTCGATGCTTCAGCCTGTTCCGTCCCTGGGCCTGGGGGTGTTCGAAGTCACGCCGATCGAACTGGCCGGTGCCTATGCGACTCTCGACAATGACGGTCAAAAACCGTATCTGCTGAGCCTCAAGGAAGTGGTCGCGGAAAACGGGGAGATACAGGAGCGAAGAAACACGGACTTCGTGTCCGTTACCTCGCCCGCCAAGGCGTATATCGTGACGAACCTGCTGGAAGGGGCGATCGAGCGGGGCACCGGGAAGAGCGTGAAACGGATGGGGATCGATTTCCCGTGTGCCGGCAAGACGGGAACAACGAACGACTTCCATGACTCGTGGTTTGCGGGGTACACCACCGACCTGCTCGTCCTCGTCTGGGTGGGCTTCGACGACAACCGCCCCACCGGATTCAGCGGTGCCCAAGGTGCCGGCAGAATCTGGGCCAGGTTTATGAACAGTGTCCGTCCCTTCATACACCCACAGCAGTTTCGCATGCCTCCGGGGGTGGTCCAGAGAATCCTCTGTAAAGAATCCGGCCAGTTGGCCGTGCTGCGATGCCGCGACAGAATCCTGGAGGTCTTCCGGTCGGACAACGTGCCAAAAGACTATTGTACAATTCACTCGAAACAATAGAATATTTCCAACCCGGCAAATTTCGGCCGACTCGGAAAGAACCGGGTATCACCGGTGTTCTTTCCGGTTGCATTCTTTCCCTGCAACGCTCTATCAGGGGCCATGCAGGGCGAGTGTCGTCGCTGAGCGGGCGTGGAAGCCTGCCTCTGCTGTGGCAAGTTCGTGTTAGGATAGTGAAAGATAGACCCGATGCGGAACATGACTGAAGAAAAACTGGTGGGAACCGCATGGCGGCTTGCGGTGGTCGCGGCCTGCGCCATTGGTGTTGCGGCGTGCGCGCCGCGCAAGGTGGTGTATATTCCTCAGGACTGGAGCACTTCCCCGCCGCCCAGGGCCGCGGCGCCCAGCGCCCCCAAGCCGTCGGGGCCGCTCAAGGAGCAGCCTGCCCCGCAGCCAGGGGAGCCGATTCTGAAAGGGCAGCCTTCCTTTAAGGAGAGTGATCTTCCCGCGGCACCGGCAGCGCCTTCGGCCCCTTCGCCGCAGAAGAATGCGGCGGAACAGCCCCAGTATCTTGCCTCCATGCACCTGGTCGACCAGGCCAAGACCGCCCTCGGACAGGGGAAATCCGACCAGGCGATCTCGCTGCTCGAACAGGCCATTCAGGTGGACGTCTACAACGGAAACGCCTTTTTTCTTCTGGCCCGGGCCTGGCGTGCGAAGGGGGCCAGGCAAAAGTCTCTGGAATTCGCCAGGAAAGCCGAGATACTCTTCCAGGAGGATCGGGCCAGGCTCAAAGAGGTTTATCTTTTTGAGGCGGATGTCTATAAGGATTTGAAAGACACGGGAAAAGCCGAAGCTTACCGCCAGAAGGCGTCCAAACTCTAGATTCCGGCACCGCGCGCGGGATGTGGTGGACAACCGGCGGGCGCTCTGCCGGAGAGAACTTTCCAGGGAGGCAGCCGAGAGATGTTGAACCCGGAAGGGAACAAAAGCGAGGGATCGAGGCTCACGAGAGGGTACAGGCCGTTTCTGCTGGTGGTTCTCTTCTTCTCCTTCTATCTTGTTTACCTGATACTGCGTCCCTTTATGGACACCCTCATTCTGGCGATCGTTCTCGCCTCGCTTTTCTCTCCGCTGCAGGCCTTCCTGGTTCGCAAGTACCGCGGGAAGGCGAACCTTGCCGCGCTGACCATCGTGTTCCTGATCACTTTCGTGATGGTGATACCGGTTTCGCTGTTTACCTCCGCCCTGGTCAGCCAGGGAGTGGACACTATCAATCAGATCAACGAATGGATCCAGGCGGGCAACATCCAGAAGTTGACGGAAGATCCGAGGATTCTCGCCTACTCATCCAGGCTGCAGGAAAAACTGCCTTTCCTCGATTTGAACAAGCTCGACATTCCCTCCAATCTTCTCCAGCTCAGCAAGAATCTCGGACAGTTTCTGCTGTCGAGGGTAGGGACGCTGCTGGGGAATGCGGCAAGCCTGTTC
>JAJFUA010000209.1 GCA_021372635.1 Desulfobacteraceae bacterium
CCTCCCAGCCCGAGAGGCAGGCGTTGACGGAAAGGGTCGGGAACACGGCCATCTACTTCCCCTTTTCTCCGCGGATCATCTGCCAGATGGACCCGCCTTCGTTGTAGCTTTTGAGCACCACGCCCACCACCGCCTTTTCCAGGTCCGCCGTCACCGGCCCCTGCTCGGCTTTCACGGGAGTGCCCGTCTGGTTGATGACCTGCACCTGCACCTGGACGGGAGCCGCGGGCTTGCCGTAGGCGGCGGTTTCCCGGCGGTTGAGGACCCGCTCGCCGGACCCTCTTGTGAAGAAGATTTCCCCGGCGCGGTCCGTCAGACCTTCAACGACCGGTCTGACGGTCAGGGACCGGGACAGGGATTCCAATCCCGGGAGAGGGACCCCCGGCATGCCCTGCTGCGCTTTCCCGGAGCCGAATCCCGAAGAAAAGCCGAAGGAGCCGGAAATCCAGTCGAAAAGCCCCTGGACGGCCTGCTGCATCAGGTTTCCCGCCAGCCGGGACACGGTTTTCAAAAAGACCTTCTCCATGGAATTGCAGAAGCCTTTCCATGAGCTTTCCGCGTTTCGCAGTTCGCTTTTGAACCCGGTATCGAGGAAGCCGTGGAAGGTTTTCCGCAGCCCGGAAGCCAGCACTTTTCCCGTGTCGTTCATTTCGCGGGCCGTTTCGGCGAACCGACCGGCGGCGCCGTCGAATTCCTTCCCGATGCCGCCCTTCCCCGGGGATTTTTGCAGGAAGCCGATTCCTGCCGCGCTCCTGGACATCTGCCCGGAGAGCGTCTCGGAAGCCTTCGCCACGCCCGCGAGGAACTGCCTGTTGAAGCGGTCGAGCGCCGTACCGCCGGCCCGGAGCGCCTCCGCGAGTCCCGTGGCCGGTTGTTCCGGGTCCGCCGTCGAACCGCTCCATTTCGTGCCTCTGCCTTGTTTTGCGTTCGTCATGACCGTTCCCCTCCGCCTAGTCGGGGCAGGTGGCGCAAACGCGGGGCAGCGCGTCGCCGAAGACCCTTTTGCATTCGTCGAGCGAAACGCCGCAGCAGCGCTCGCCGGGAGTACCGCCCGCGGCGTGTGCCGGGAAATCCGCGCACATCAGTCCCCGGTTGGTTGCGTTTCTTCTTTCGCGCTGGTGCAGCCCGATCCAGACGAGGGCCACCCGGGCTTCCGCTCCCCAGAGAACCCCGTCTCTCTTGCCGAGGTCTCCTCCGCAGAGGAGGAAAAGGGCGGCTTCGAAGCCTCCGGCGTCTCCCCTGCGACCTGCTCCAGGATTTTCCCGAGCCTCTCCGAAACCGAGGAGACCGGGTTGCAGGCGAAAAAATCCTCCACCGCCTCCAGGCAGACCTCGGGGGAAGCCTCCCATCCGATCCGCTCCGCCCTCTCCTCCTGGCGTTCCATGGCTTCTCGCACGCCGAGATCCTCCTCGACGAGAAGGATCGAGAGGACCGCCGGCAACTTTTCTCCCAGGGACCGCAGCACGCCGAGGGGGCTGGCGCTGTCGAAGGTCATTCCGTCGAGGGCAGCGAGAAGCAGTCGCAACTGCCCCAGGACGATGGGCCTCTGGACGAATGCCCTGCCGCCGATGCAGTATCTCTTTTCCATGACTGGGTTCCTTTCCCGGCCCGAAACGGCGGCTTTCTCCGGCTGCCGTCGGGTCCGTCCGGTCTGTTTCCCGTGGTTTTCGTTCGCGGCGACCGCGGGCGCGTTACGTGATCGTGATCGTCAGTTCGTCGTCTCCGGAATTCATCGCCAGGGCGAAGGGCACGCGATAGGTGAGGAGCCCGTCGCGGTCGCCGTAGTCTATTTCCCGGTACTGCACCTTGGGGGCGGCGATGGACAGGATGTTGCCCGGAGTTGCTCCGATGGGCCCGATGGCGAGGGGCTGGGCCGCCGCGTTTTCCCACCTGCTCCAGAACGGGCAGGTGGATTCGGCCACCGCCTCCGGGTCGAAGGAACCCCGGGGCGTTCTGCCGGTGATTTCGAACCCCGCGATGCCCGAAGCGCTGTTGAGTGACTTGCGGGCCGTGATCCTGTTGTCGATGTCGAGTTCGATCCTTTCGGCGATCGGTGAATATCCTCCGATGGAGAGAGCGGCGGCAAGGATCGGGGCCGGATTCACGCCGCTGAAGGTCTGGGCCGCGGGCGACGCGTCGGCCGGGGACGCATAGAGGCCGTAGAACTTCCATTCGACCACCGGGAATCTGCCCGCTTCGAGGTTGATGCGGAACGTTCCTCTGCAGCCGAGCGTCTTGTGGAAGATCCCGTCACGATAGACGTACAGGGCCACCGATTCGAAACCGGAGGAGACCGGGGCGTAGACGATCGAAGTGGCCGCGGTGACCGTTTCGCTCATCCCGCAGGCCCTGAAAAGCGGCCCTTCCCAGCCGAAGGACGGCAGGCTTCCCCGTGAGCCCGTGCCCTTGAGTTCCGTCCTGAAGGATACCTCGACGGACCGGACGCCCCGGATGAACGGGACCTGGCCCAGGCTGCCCCTGACGTAGTCGCGCTGAATCGCCTCTCCCGCGGGCCTCACGTCCACATCCGAAACGAGCAGCGCGTTCGCCGCCGGCGTGGGCGCCGGGTCCGCCCCGTAGGATGATTCGATTTTCGCCAGTATGACCGTCTTTCTCGTGAGCATGGCTGCTGTCCTTTCCGCCGCCCCGGGCGTGCCGGCCGTTACAGGGTGAACCGGCAGCGGGTTTCGATGGTGATCCTGTAGGCCGCAAGTTCGCCGGACCCGCCCTCCGCCCGCTCGGACTGCGGAAGGATGGGGTCGATGGAGAGGCCGCAGGTCTGGCCCGTGAGAGCGACCCTCACGTCGTCGAGGAGCTTGTAGACGCCGGCCTCTCCACCGCGCCCGTGCCGCGCGGCTTTATCCCCCCATTCGTTTCGAACGACCAGGGTGATCGCGAACCGCATCCGGCGATCCTGGACCCCGGACGTCGCGTATCCGTAGTCCCCCTGCAGGTAGGCCACGTAGGCGGCGGGGCACCTGAGCGCAAGGTCCTCGATCTCCTCGAGCAGAACACTGCCCAGCGATCCGCATTCCCTGAGCCCGGGGACCTGCTGCTTCAGCCGGTCGACGATGGCCTGTTCGATTTCCGCGAGCGTATGCATGGTTTCAGAACCCGTTCAGCGAGGATCGGCCGAAGAGCCGTTCCGGGTTTTCCCCCGAGACCTGGGGGGCATCCGAGGCGGGCGGATTCCCTTCCGGATCGCCGGCCCCGAGGGAGATCTTCCCCATCGCCACCCGTTCGAGGAATATCAGGGCGTTCCTGTACCGGGTCGCCCGGTTTTCGGGGACCTGCTCCAGCCTCGAGTAGAGGTTGTAGACGGCGATATCGACCGCGAACTTACGGAGGACTTCGGGAACCGGGGTCAGCGGAAGCCGGTGGCGGGACCCGATGTATCCGTCGATTTCCTCGCCGGCGTCCGCTATGGCCTTGTCCACCCGCGCCGTACCGACCTTTCCGAGGCTTTCGTCGTCGGTCAGGCGGACGAGCTTCACTTCGTCGAGCTGATCTCTGATGTCGTTCATCGTGCAGTACGCCATTGGCTATTCCTTGCCCTTTCCCTGTTTTTTCTCGCCCGCGGGCGCGATTTCCACCTGGAGCGTCGGTTCGGCCCGCAGCCGTTCGATTTCCTCGTGGGTGAAGCGGTCGGAGGGATACTCGACCCAGCCCGCGGCGTGGGAGACGCCGCACCTTCGAAAGCCGTCCTTCCTGGAGTTGATGCGAATCATGTGGACCTCCTGTTT
>JAJFUA010000223.1 GCA_021372635.1 Desulfobacteraceae bacterium
AGGAACCAGGAACCAGATTTCCGCTGTGCAGCTCTCTCCGCAGATAATCGTAAACCTGTTCTCGAAGCGACTTTTGACTGAGCATGAACTGGTTTCTTTCCAACGGGCCAAGGAACCCGAAATTCCGAAACGCCGTCTCCGGCGATCGTTTCAAAACCCGGGGAATCGGCGCAATGCGCCGATTCCCCGATTCCCCCCATAGCGGATGGATTCAGGCGGCTGCCGTCGGAGCATCCGACGGACAATCCCCTCTTTCACCGCTTGAAGTCATTACTTCTTCACCATCTTGAGGTACTTGTCGGTAACGAAAGTCGGCTTGCCGTCTTTCACGACCTTGTCGACATCTTCCTTCTTCAGCTTCCCCTGCTCCGTGAAGAAGTTCAGCACACCCATCTCCCAGGTTTCAGGAACGTTCATGCCCTTGGAATTGTCGAACATCTTCAACTGTTCTTCCAGGTTGAACACGGGGTGCATTTCGATGTCCATCTTGCACATTTCTTCGTTCATGTCCAGACCGCACCAGTCTTTCATGAACTTTTTGTATTCGGGAACCACTTTATCCACCGGGGTCGACTTCAGGTAATCGATGCCGCGGAAGTAAACGCGCAGGAACTTCGCCACGGTTTCAGGGTTCTTGTCGCAGAATTCCTTATCCCCGACCAGGACGATCGGCAGACCGGCGCCGCAGGCCTTGATGCTGCCGGCGATCTTCCAGCCCTTCTTCAGGCCGCTGTAAAGATGGGGAGCCCACAGGGACACGACGTCGCCGATCCCCGATTCGAAAGCCGCGACGGCCTGGGCCTGGTCCATGTTCTTAATGACCACGTCGCTGTCCTTCAGGCCGAAAACCTTCAGCCAGGAGCTGAGCGCAAAGTGTGCGGAGGAAACCGTCGTACAAAGGATCGTCTTCCCCTTGATCAGTTCGGCGCTGCCGTAAACTTCGGGGAACTTCGGATTGGAGCCCTTCACTTTCATGATCGGGCTGTCGGCCCGCACCATAACTACGTTGGTGAGGGACTCATCGTTGCCGATGCCGAAGAGTACTGCATTGTAGCGTGCCGCGCCCACGACCATGGGGGTCCCGCCGGTGCCGCCCAGCGCCCACTGCTTCGCCGGAAGGGCTTCCATCTGGGCCATGCCTGAATCGAAGAAAAGCAGTTCCAGGTCGAGTCCCTCTTCTTTGTCCCAACCCTTTTCCTTGGCATACCAGGCGATGAAGGTCTCATGCTCCGGCATCCAGCAGGTGCGCAGTTTCATCGGTTTGTCGGCTGCCTGGGCCGGCGATACGTTCAACAAGGCAAAAGCAAATAGAACAAGAACACTGAATACAATCCACTTTTTCATATCCCGCTCCTTTCAACTTTTCACCCCTCGTTCCTCATGAAAACACCCTGTGCCTCATTCAAAAGACTCGCGCCGCATCCACCTCCTTTCACCCCTCATATCCCCCGCGGGGTAACGGCTCGATCAGCCATTCTCCGGGCAAGACCATCCCCGGCAGATCAACTGGCGACGCAGCTTCTCACTGCTCCCGTTTTGGGACCGACGGTTTCCGAGGACGTTTCTTTTCCCCTTTTCGGAGAATCGAAACGTACCGTTGCAACCTTTTCCTGTGTAAAGAAGTTGATGCCGCACTTGCCCTGGACTTTGTCGGTCCCCACCAGCGAATCCTTGATTCCGCCGAACGGCAGGTAGGGATGCGGGGCGCATATGCCCACATTGACTCCAACCATCCCCACGTTGGCTTCCTGGATGAATTTTTCCGCATAGAAAAGATTCTGAGTAAATATGCAGGCCCCGTTGCCGAATTCCTGTGCCCTGATCTTTTCGAGCGCATCGTTGATGCAGTTGACCTTGAGCACCGCGACGACCGGTCCGAAAATCTCTTCCTTCACGATTCTCATGGACGGGTCGACGTCGACGAACACGGTCGGGCCCACGAAATAACCGTTCTTGTTCTTCTCGGCGACCGCAGGTTTCCTGCCGTCCAGAATCAGCTTCGCCCCTTCCTTGATGCCGATGTCGATGTAATTCTCGATCTTTTTCTTTGCTTCCGCGGAGATGACCGGTCCCATATAGACGTCCGGGTCCATGGCGTCGCCCACTTTCACGTTCCTGGAAGCCGCCATGATCCGCTCCACCACCTCGTCGTAGATTTCCGGCACCGCCGCGACGACCGAACCCGCCAGGCAGCGTTGGCCGGCAGAACCGTAGCAGGAGTGGATATAATTCTCTATGAAGACGTTCATGTCGGCGTCTTCCATGACGACCAGATAGTTCTTCGCGCCGGCGAGCAGCATGGTGCGCTTGCCGTTCTCACCGCACTTGGCGGCGATCTTCTTGGCCGTTGGAGTGGACCCGACAAGACAGACGCCGCTCATCTTCGGATGATCGTACCAGACCTCGGGCACATCCCGATGGCCGTGGATAACATTGACGACACCCGGGGGAAGCCCGATCCCGGTGAAGATATCGCACATTTTCTGCATATAGAGGGGCGACTGCGTGGAAGGCTTCAGGATGAAGGTGTTCCCCACACCGATGGCGAAGGGCACGAACCATCCGAAAACCAGCCCGGGAAAGTTGAAGGGAGCGATGCCCCCGAAAACGCCGAGCGGCTGGCGGATAACTTTGCCGTTGATATTCCCCGATATCCCTTCCAGCGTGTCTCCCTGGATCAGGGTGGGGATGCTGCAGGCGGTTTCGATGATCTGGATGACCCTCTGCACCTCGCCCCGGGCCTCGCTGATATGCTTGGCCTGGTCGATCGCGATGGAGTAGGCCAGTTCCTCGAGATTCTTCTCCATCTCGGAGCGGATGGCGAAAAGGAAGGACATTCTCTTGCCGAGAGGCAGTCTGCGCCAGGAGTCGTAAGCCTTGTAAGCCGAGTCGATTGCAGCCAGGGAGGTCTCCCGCGAAGAAAGCGGCACTTCGCCGATCACCTCACCCGTCGAAGGATTGTAGAGCGGTGTGTATTTCACGCCCGCATCTTCAACCCATTTCCCGTCGATGTAATTCCTGATTCGAACGAAATTCGTACAACAGCTGCTCATTCCCATTCTCCTCGTCCCCATTACGTTAGCGACCGAGCACGAACGCCCCGGGCCCCGAATTCCGGAAATTTCCGTTACAGCGGCTGCCCGCGATTGCCGGCCGGCGGTGCGAACCTTCCTCCGGCCATGAGCCCCCTCTTCTCCATCGCCTGAAACCCACCCGCCGATACGGGACTCCGTGCAACCGGTTTCCGGCCCCGCAAGCCTTTCCGGCCCGGCCCACGCCAACACCCCTTTCAACTCCTTCCTGCAACTTTAAAAACCAGGGGTTCGTGAACTCATGCACATTACTGCTACATCAGATATTTCTCAGAGTCAACAAAATTTATACCGAATTAAATTCAGGCATTAAATGCGTTCTGTATGATATATCACAATCTCTATAAGTCTCGATATTTTATCTTTCCCCGCTCCTGAGCGTATCCCCGGAACCCGAAATACCCCCCGGGTCGTTCTGCCGGCCGCACCGTTTCGCCCGGGAATTCTATCCCGTAGCCATTCCTCGTAAATTGTGCTATTTTTTAGTTTGGAAAATTGAGAGATCTCTCAGGCGGAAAGCTCCCCGGTGTGGGGAAAGGAGAATCGATGTTCTTCTTCATAGGGGGCATCCAGCCCAAAACAGTGACCCTGGACGAGACACCTCGCCTCTGCCCCGTCTGCGGACTGGCACAGGCGCGACTGAAGCGCATAGACCATTACCTGAGCGTGTTTTTCATTCCTCTTTTTTCCGTCAGGAAGGGAGAACCCGTCGTTCTGTGCGAGCGTTGCGGGGCCGCATCGCCGCCCGACCCGGAGGGACGGCCGCCGGGCGCCGTGACCGTCGTCCCACTGTGCCCGGGGTGCGGGCACGCCGTCGAACCGTCATTTAGATATTGCCCTCATTGCGGAAACCGGATATAGGCAGGCTGGAAAGGTTGTCAAACTGGACGCATGAGCATAGAAGAGATGAAAAATCAAAATAAAGTTCTAAATTTTCCAACTGTTGCAGAGCCGAGCATCGAAAAGGTCTTCGCTGAGTTCCTGAAGGACCAGCAGAAACGCCTCAAAACCAGGACACTCCACCGCTACGAAGAAGTCGTCGATCTCCTTCGCCACTGTCTCAACGGCTATGGTTACCATGAACTGGACAACTCTTCGGAAGTCGCCCTCTACGAGAAGCTCTATTTTCAGAAGAACCTTGAATTCTGCTACATCTTCGGGCCGGACAAGATCCTCCCCTCCCTGTCGAACTTCCTGAACTACTTCATGATCCGGAAGGTCATGGCTTCGGAGGCCCTGCTGCAGGCTGCCGGAACGGTGGCGAAAAAGCTGATCCGCTGGCTGGAGGAGCACGGCCACATCGACGAGGAGCAGGCCGCGAGAGGGGGCCGCATCGCATCCGAGGCGGCAAGGGAACTGCCCGCCGCCGAGCGCCTCGCCAGGCTTCTCTACGAGTACGCACAGAACCATGCCCCCCGCTACTGGACTTCGGAACTGGACGATTACTTCACCATCGAAAAAGTCCACGCCGGCATTCTGATCCTGTCCAGCGGCAGCATGTCGGGCATCGTCGAAGTCAGGGTGCCCAAGGAGATTACGGACCACTGCCGCCTGGGATGGCAGGTGAACCTTCTGCTCGGAAAGACGCGCAACGGCTGGTGCATTCTCGAGACCGGCAACGTCTACCCGAGCTGATCCCCAAAACGACAGATCCTGCGGGGTCGTCCCCGGCAGGCGCATCCAACCGCTTTTCCAGAAAACAAACGAGGGTTACGGTGGTCAAACCGTAACCCTCGTCGTTTTGCGTGTTCCGGATACGGCGCAATGCCTGGTGGCTCCGTCAGCCGAGGCAGGAATTGACGAAATCCCAGTTGATCAGCTTCTCGATTACCGTGGACAGGAAATCCGGCCTCCTGTTCTGGTAGTCCAGGTAATATGCATGTTCCCAGACGTCGATGGTCAGCAGGGGCTTCAGCCCGTGTGCAACAGGGGTGTCGGCGTTGGCGGTCTTGGTCACTTGCAGCTTGCCGTCCTTGAGCACCAGCCAGGCCCATCCACTGCCGAACTGCGTCACACCGGCGTTTTTCAACTCTTCCGCAAACTTCTCATAGCTTCCGAAATCGGCGGCGATCTTCTGTGCGATGGGGCCGGTCGGCTGGCCTCCGCCGTTCGGCTTGAGGCATTTCCAGAAGAAGCTGTGGTTCCAGGCCTGGGCCACGTTGTTGAAAATCCCCGCCTTGGACGCGTCGCCCACCACCTTCCTGACGATGGCTTCGGCTTCCAGGTCCGCCAGGTCGGTGCCGGCGATGAGCTTGCTGCCGTTGTCCACGTAGGCCTTATGGTGCTTGTCGTGATGGAATTCCAGCGTCCTGGCGCTGATGTAAGGTTCCAGGGCATTCTTCTCATACGGCAGATCGGGCAAAGTGATGGACATACTCCCTCCTTGTGACGCTTTGGCTGATTTTCGGATCACACGACGATTCCTGGGCCTGCATTCACCCTCTCGGGATGCAGCGGAGCAACACCCTCCACCCTCGGGCCCGCTTATAGTAAGCATGCCCGTAGACACGCTCAAGCGTCTGCGGAAAAATATCTTGAAAGAAAGGCTGTTCGGGGAACCGGCGGCAGGACTCCGTTCAGCGCATAGCGTCCGGATCGAGGCACGGGTTGAAGTAGCCGAGGCGCAGGTCGGGAAAGCAATCCCGCAGGCGTTCCATCAGGCAGCGGATCCCCATGGTTTTCCCTTCCTCCCGGACACCCAGGGCTTTCAGATACCACTCGGGATCGATGTTGAGATTGCGCATCTGGATGAGGTCCAACCCGGTTTCCTCGACCAGCGCGCGTAGCGCGCTCCATTCCTCCTCCTGGTCCGTAAAACCGGGCAGGACGAAATAGTTGATGGAGGCGAATCCCCCGTGCGCTTTCACGGCGCGCAGAGACCGCTTCAGGTTTTCAAACCCATATCCGCGTGGACGGAAATACGCGTTGTAGTATTCCGGCCGGCAACTGTTCATGCTCACGCGAATGCTGTCGAGGCCCGCCTCGCACAGCCGTTCCACCTCGGCGGTCATGCTTCCGTTGGTGTTGAGATTGATCGTTCCCCGGCCGGTGGCTTCGCGCATCAGTCGAATCGATTCGCGCAGGGTCTCCGCCTGCAGCAACGGTTCGCCTTCGCAGCCCTGACCGAAGCTCACCACTGCCCCGGCGGCTTCCTGCAGATGGCCGACCGCTACGCCGCAGACCTCTTCGGGAGTGGGGACGAAAGTGATACGGTCCTGGGTAGCACAAAGGTCTTCACGATCCTGCCAGCTGATGCATCCGAGGCAGTGCGCGTTGCAGGCGGGAGAAGTCGGCAGGGGTGCCTCCCATCGGTGGAGAAAAAGATTTCTGGCCGCGGGACAGCCGTAGGTGAGGGCACACTTCCCCAGGTGCTGCACCAGACGGTTGCCGTGTTCGGCGCTCATGCGGCGGCGCGCATTCCGTTCGATGCGCTTTCGGTCGAAGTTGCGCAGGTCCTGCCGCTCGTCCGGATCGACCCGGACGCCTGCGGCCACGAACCGCCCGTTCTGCCAGCCGACCGCGCTGTAGGCGAACAGCGGCAGCAGAGGCGCACCGGGAAGGGTTTCATAGGCTGTGGAATATATCTGGGTGTGCGCGGGAGCGATAAAGGCGGCGACGGCCCGGACTCCCCTGCCGGGATTATAGGGGTCGTGCGCCAGGGGTTCGAACCGCCTGGTGCGGGGGTTGTAGCCTACCGGAAGGCGCGACGGGAGCAGGAAAAGCTCGCTGCCTTCGGGGAGGGGAATCCAGTCGCCGGGCTGCATGCGCCGGAAGCCGCCCCCTCTGCCGGCCATCTCCAGTTCGGGCCAGTCGATGATGTTGCCTTCTTCATCCGCGTACAGGAGTACAGGTCTACTCATTGTTTCCGGTTTCCAGGATATTTC
>JAJFUA010000227.1 GCA_021372635.1 Desulfobacteraceae bacterium
CCGAATTCTGCGAAACAGGCACCGCTTACCAGGCCAACATATCCGGTTCCAATGACGGCAATTCTCATCTTGCTCTTTTTCCCTTCGCTGTCTGTTCGGTTGCATCCTGCTGCGACTCCGCCGCGGATGGACATGCATTGCGGGATATGTAGCAATTTATCGAGTGCGTTACAAGGCCGATTGTGCATCCGGCGGCCGGCGAACCCCGGTGCGAGCGTCCGGCCGTAGCCCCGCTCGACCCGCGCGCGGCGCCCCTTCGCGAAAAAAATCCACCCCGGGCGGTCCGTTTCCCCTCAAAGGACTTGGTTTCTTTCGACAAAAGATCGATAATTTTATATTAGCCTGGAACGTGCCGATTGGCACATACCCGAAAGAAAACGAGGTTCTTTTTCAAATAATCATGCCAAACAGAAGGTTTCCGCATAGAAGTCGCCGCCGCAGGGATGAAGAGTCCGCTCCTCCGGTTCCCCAAAAAAGCGGGCGGCCCTTTACCTTCCGAATTCACCGAAATCTCCACCCGGTGCTGGAAAAGATCGGAGTGCCCGAACCGCTCCCGTTCACTCCGGACCCCTACCAGCGCGAGGCGCTCGGGGCGCTGGCACAGTCGGACGTGATGGTAACGGCGCCGACCGGCGCGGGAAAGACCTACATCGCCGTGAAAGCCATCGAGAAGGTGTTCCAGGAGGGAGGGCGGTCCTGGTACACCTCCCCGCTGAAAGCGCTTTCCAACGCGAAGTACGAGGAGTTTTCCGCCGTCTTCGGGCCTGAAAACGTCGGGATACTCACCGGCGACCGGAAAGAGAACACCCAGGCCCCCATCATCGTGGGAACCACGGAGATCCTGCGCAATCAACTCTACGACACCATGCACCAGGGGAAGGACATCGATTCCGACCTGGTGGTGCTCGACGAAGCGCATTACCTGGGCGATGCCGACCGGGGAGTGGTCTGGGAGGAGGTTCTCATCTACCTCCCGGCCCGAGTGAAGATCCTCCTGCTTTCGGCGACCATCCAGAACGCGCAGGAGATCTGCGACTGGCTCGAATGGCTGCGCGGGAAACCCTGCCGCTGGGTTGCGTCCTACGAGCGCCCCGTGCCGCTCTATCCCATGTTCCTTTTTCCCGAGGGGGAACTGAGCCCTTTGAGCACCCGGCGCGGCATGTTCGCCAAGATAAAGAGCGTCGACCGTCGATCCTTCTCCCGGAACGATTTTCCCGATGTCCCCAGGCTCATGGACGTGCTGCGGAAGGCCAACCTCCTTCCCGCCATCTTTTTTCTCAAATCCAGGTCCGATTGCGAAAAGGCGGCCTCAACGCTGCATTTCGCGCCGCGCCGGGCAGGAGGCGCAAAGGATTCGGAACGTTTCCGGGCCGAACTGGACCGCCTGCTGGACACGTATCCGTTCCTGAAACACCACCAGCACCTGCCCGTCCTGGAACGCGCCCGGGTCGGCGCCCACCACGGCGGGCAGCTGCCCCACTGGAAGCTCCTCCTTGAAAAACTGATGCAGGAAGGACTCCTGGATGCCATCTTTTCCACTTCCACGGTGGCTGCCGGAGTGAATTTCCCGGCCAGGACCGTCGTCGTTTTGCAGAGCGACCGGTTCAACGGCAAGGAGTTCGTCGAGCTGTCGGCAACCGACCTGTTGCAGATGACGGGGCGCGCCGGCAGGCGCGGGATGGACGAAATCGGCTTCGTGCTCGTCCTGCCCGGCCCCTTCCAGGAGCCGCAACTCATCCACAGCCTTTTGAAGTCCCCTCCGGACCCCATCGCCAGCCAGATTCGGGTCAACCATTCCATGGTGCTGAATCTCCTGCTCTCCCATACCCCGGAGGAAATCCGCACCCTCTTTGCGTCGTCCCTGGCCACCTTTCAGAACCTGAGCCGCGACAGGGAGGCAACGGAAGGGTTTCAGGCCGCCCGGGCGGAGATCGACAGATGGCTTCCCGATGCGGCGTGCGGCTCCGTCGAGCGACTGGCGGAGGTCCGGCCCCGCTACGATCTGCTCCGGGAGCAGATCCGAAGGGCCAGAAGGTTCCTGATGCGCCGGTCCTCGGGGCATTCCCTGCAGGGACTGCTGGCCCCCGGACGGATCTTTTACAGCAGACGGGGAACCCCCTACGTCGCGATGTCTCACCCGCAAAACGGTTTTCAGATGGTCGAAGCCGTTCGGCTCGCCCAACCGCTCAGGTCGAAAAGAGGCCGGGTCCGCACCAACATGGTGGGCTTCCAGCGTATCCGCGGCCTGGGTGTGCTCCTGGATTCCCTCCCCGCCCTGGAAGACAGGCCCGAATGGGAAAACCTGCTTCTCCGGGTGAACTCCGAGGCCGTGCAAACACCGGATGAGGCGGCGGAAACGGCAAAGTCGCTCTCCATGGATGCAACGACGCGCGAGATGGAGGAGGCCGCCTCGCAGTTGGAAGCGCTTCCCTGCGGCCGCTGCGCGCTCTTCGGACCCTGCCAGAAATCCACCTCGCACCCTTTCGCCCCGGCCATACAGGAATATTTTGAAAAGCAGGCACAGGTGCGCACCGTCCAGGACCGGCTCTGGCAGTCCTTCCAGAAGCACTACGGGCTTTTGAGGGAGGAAGGATACGTTAACGATGCGGGCCGCCTCACGGAAGACGGCCAGTGGGCTTCCAAGCTGCGCCTGGACCAGCCCCTGCTCATTTCCGAAGCCATTCGCAAGGGCATCCTCCCGTCCGACAGTCCCGAACTCCTGGCAGCCATGATGGCGCCCTTCGTCATGGACCGGGAGCGGCAAGGAGATATCCAGTTGACCAGCATGGTCTGGAAATACCCGGATCTGGCCAGGCCCTTCTTTTCCATGCTTCAGCAGTTGCAGCCCATGCGAAACCACCTCAATGAAGCGGGTTTCACGACGCCCCCCATGGCCTTCTGGCCGATGTCCACCGTTCATCACTGGGCGGGAGGTTCATCGTGGGAAAGCGTGAGGCAGATTTCGGGCGTGGACGAAGGCGACCTGGCGATGGTCATCCTGCGGACCGCCGAGCACCTGCGCCAGATTGAAGCCCTTGCGGAAACGCATCCCGTTCTGGCCGCGTCGGCACGCAAAGCCATACGGCTGATCCTGCGGGAGCCGGTGCTCGTGGAGTGAGACATTCGCCCAGCGACTGCCGGAGACGGCCAGTCGGCCAGGGGATGGA
This sequence comes from Desulfobacteraceae bacterium, assembly GCA_021372635.1. GTDB lineage: Bacteria > Desulfobacterota > Syntrophobacteria > Syntrophobacterales > Syntrophobacteraceae > JAJFUA01. The sequence goes on from JAJFUA010000227.1 coordinate 3,168, forward strand.
AGATAGAGAAATCGGAGTGTTTTTGCTGAACCCGGGGGGAAGAATGTCTCCCGGGTTCTTTTCGTTGCGCCGGTACGGAACCGGCAGAGCCCCCCGGGAAACAATCCTCCGGGGGGGCCCGCCGATCAGGCGGAATGCGCCGGTCCTTTCATGCTTTTCTCTCAGGCGGCTTGGTGGCAAAGAGAACCACGACGCCGATGCCGCACACCACCGCGGCAACCACGAACGGGATCAGGTACACCTTGTAGATGTCCAGCAGGTATCCCGCAGCATAGGGCCCGGCAAAACCTGCGAGACCCCAGGCCGTGAACAGCAGTCCGTAGTTGGACCCCTGCGCCGTCGGACCAAAATACTGGAGGCAGGTCGCCGGGAACAGGGTGAACATTGCCCCGTAGTTCCAGCCGATGACGGCCGCCATGAGGAGCAGCAGAACATAGGTGCCGCCCATCGGGTAGAGAAGCAGCATGACGAGGGTCTGCACCGTAAAAGTGGCCAGAAAACATACCCGCGTCCCGACCTTGTCGACAATGGCCCCGATCAGGACCCGGACGAGAGCGTTGAAAGCGGCCAGCGAACTCACCGCGAAACTGGCGTTCATCGCGATTTCCTTGAGTTCGGCCGAATCCTTCGGGAGCGAACCCGCAGCCACTCCCTTGGCAGCCTCCATTACCTTTGTCATCTCCATGGATCCATGGAAAGCGAGGTGGCCGATTACCATCAGGCCGGCAAAGGATCCACAGAAATAGGCCCCGTAGAGCATCCAGAACTGAGGAGTCGCTTTCGCCTCTTCATACGTGTAATCGCGTCCCACCTTGGGCGCGCCTTCCTTGGGCGCAGGGGGATTCCAGCCGGCCGGCTTCCACCCCGCGGGAGGGACGCTCAGGCACATGGCAGCGGCGACACCCATGATTCCCATGGCTATCCCGACGTACTTGAAGACCGGCAGCGCCCCGCCGAAAACCTCGATCAACTTCGTGGCCAAAGGTCCCATGATGAACGAGCCCAGGCCCAGGCCCACCACCGCGAAGCCGGTCGCCAAAGCTCTTCTGTCCGGCCACCATTTCGGGGCGGTCGCAATGGGGGGCAGGTAGATCATGCCGCCGCCGAAGGCTGCAACAACGCCATACCACAGGTACAGCTCCCATTTGGTGGAGATCGTGGAAACCAGGAAGAAACCGACCGCCAGGATGATGCTCCCAACCAGCACGACCTTTCTCGGGCCGTACTTGTCGCTCAACCGCCCGGCGGGGAAGGTCATCAACCCGAACACCAGGCAGGCGATGGCGTATGCCAGGGCCACCTCGCTGGCGCTCCAGCCGAACTGCGCCCTCAGGGGCCTGATAAAAACGCTGAAAGCATACAAAAGCAAACCGCAACAGGTACTCCCTAAGACACCTCCCACAAGGGGAACCCATCTTGGCAAAGTTGCCGCTTTTGGCTCAGATGCCTGAACTGCATAATCTGCCATGGTTTCATTCCTTTCGTATGAACGTCGGTCAAAAAAGAATGGATGTTTCCAGATAAACTATGATGATTTCACATGCTTACAAGAGAGCAAAGAAACGTCACCACCTCCTTTTCCTGGGTTGTTCCGATAAGGCCGTCACCGGGAACTCAGCCACTCCGCCACCCCGTCCTGTGTGACTTCACTCACGAGGAGGCGTCAGAAACGATCGAAATAATCGGGATAGTTTTCTGAACTGACTCGAAGAAACAAGCCGTTGTTTCCTGGCTCCATTCGGGGCAGCGGCTAGGCAATGCCGCTGCCCCGAATGGAATCAGGGAGAGGGGGGAGGACCGCCTGATGTCATGAACGCCCTGCTGTCATCCATGGGGATACCGGCGAACGGACCCGCACACGATGCAGTGCCGCGACGGGACTATGGCCGCGAGGGATCCTCCGAGCGGCAGCGCAGGGACCTGATTTGCCATAACATGGTTCCTTCCAGTTGCTCGAATGCAGACAAACACGGCATAACCGGTGAACAGGGTCATTCACTCAACAACATGAAAAGCGGCGGAGGAGAAGAATCTGGAAGTGCAACTCCGGGAACGACCGAGAAAAACCGCTATTCCATAAAACACTCAGAAGATGGGAAGAACCAATCGTTCGAAAACGGAAAAAAGAGAGTAGGAGGATGAGCTGAAAAAAGACCGATAGACCAAAATGACCAAAAACTGAAAAATTTGTTCTCTATTTCACATACGTTCCTTACCCCGCCACCTCCTTTTCAAGAGTCGCCACATCACTGCACAACCCGGTGTTTTCAACTTTTACCTGTACTTATGGCATACCTTGCAGGGGCTGTCAAGGCCAGTTTCCCGTTGTTCATTTTTGCACGATTATGTGCATGATACGCGATGCACGCGGAGCAGGCGAAGATCATCCCTCATACATACAGACTTCCTCCGCGTGCCCATATGATAAGTGCTTGCAGGCAAACCGCAACCCGTGCCCGCACGTTTCAGCGATTCCAAGTTCCGCTCCCGGTTTCAAAAACGGACGCAAATGGATATCGAGACGCATAGAGACAGGGATAGGGCTTCCCGCAGGGCAAGAGACCGTTCCCCACCGCCCACGGGATCAAATCCGGGACTGCCGGGGGCTGGCCGCCGCAGGAGGGAACGCACCCGGCATCCGCCCGGGAAAGGCCCGGTTCGCCTAAAAGTGCTTTTCGAAAGGCTGCAAATGGAAGTGCAGTATCTCGGGCTTGAGGAAAAAGCGGCTCTCCATCACCTTTTTTTCCAGGAGCCCCACGGTGAACACGACCTTGTTCTTCGCTTCGAAACTGCTCAGGCTTTTTACGGCGGCAAGAGTCACCACCGTGTCGAGGCAAAACGCGTATACAATTTCCCGGTCCGCGTTCAAAGCGATCAGGTCAACCGGACGGTCGGCAATGCGGGGAGGCATATAATCGGCCACGGCATGATACCCCATGGCTTGCAGTTCCCCATAGAGACGGCATTGGAGCGTCCGCCGGACGGTATGTTCGTTCCGGAAGGCCTTCGGAATCCCTCTCCAGGCCTCTTCCAATTCTTTTTTCAGATGCTCCAGGTTCACATCCACGTTCTGATCCGCCATCTGCCACCTCCTCGCTTCCGAGAAACTCTGAATAGCTCTCAGGCTTTTCCTACTGAAAAAGAGCACGAATGTCAAAGCGGAATTGATGGCGGCACGGGCCGCGCCCCGCCGCAAGGTCCGGGAAAGACGGGACGGGAGTATCCAACCCATGGAGTATACACGACTCATTGGCCGGTCCTTGACAGCCGGTCGTGCGGCCGCTACATAGAGACATTCCGAAAACAAGGAGTCTCCCATGAACATCGTCATCATGGCCGGCGGGTCAGGGACCCGCTTCTGGCCGATGAGCCGCAGTTCGAGACCGAAGCAGATGCTCGATATCATCGGCGGCAAACCGATGCTTCGCGCCACTTATGACCGCGTGAAGGACCTCGCCCCCGATGAACGCATCCTCCTCGTGGTGGGACGCGAGCACCTGGCGGAAACCCGGAAAATATTCCACGACACCTCCGTCCGCATCATCGCCGAACCCTTCGGCCGGAACACTGCCCCATGCATCGGCGTGGCCGCGGCCTTCCTCCTGCGCCACCTGGGGAGCGACGCGCCGGTCGCGATCCTGCCCGCCGATCACTATGTCGCACAGCCGGAAGAATTCCGCGAAGCCCTCCGGGAGGCGGCGTCGCAGGCGGCGACCGGTGGCATCGTCACCCTGGGAATCCTCCCGACCCGGCCCGAAACCGGCTACGGATACATCGAGCGCGACCCGCAGGATCTCGGCGGAAAGGGAAAGAGCATCCACCGCGTGCTCCGGTTCGTCGAAAAACCGGGCGTCGACACGGCGGAACGATACCTTGCAAGCGGCAACTTCTACTGGAATGCCGGCATCTTCGTTTCGACTCCCGGGGTCCTCCTGGAGGAATTCGCCTCATGCCTTCCCCGGTTCCATGAAGGGCTCGGGCAGCTGCATTTCACCGAGGATCCGCTCTTAATGGCGGAAAACATGACGGAGCTGTATCGGGGAACAGAAAACATCTCGTTTGATTACGCAATCATGGAAAAGACGTCCAGGCCTGTTTTCGTGATGCCCTGCGCCTGCGGCTGGAGCGACGTGGGCTCGTGGTACAGCCTCTACGACGTGCGCAGGAACGAGCGCGACCCCCGGGGAAACCTCCTGGACGGAGACGCGCTGCTGGAAGACTGTACGGACTCGTTCGTGGTGTCGAAGGGCGGGAGATGGATCGCCGCGATCGGTTTGCACAAGGTACTGATCGTGGACACGGAGGACAGCCTGCTGGTCGCCGACCTGGAGCGCAGCCAGGATGTCCGAAAAGTCACCGACCACCTGCGCGGATCGGGCGACAGGCGGCTTCTCTGAGCGCCGGAACCCAGCCGTAGCCGCCATTCTCCGGGCGCTCGTCGGTTCCGCCCCCCGTCGCCCCCCGGGAGCCAGGAATCCACCTCCGCACGACGGCACCCTCCACTCCTTCCGGATTTTTTCATGTGCAAGGATTTTTCACTTGACATTTCTAGCCCGTCTAACGTAAAAATTTTCACAAACATGCAGTTTAAAAGTGTTCTTTTAGAGGAAACATACATCCATCAACCGAGCCAAAGTAAGCCGTACCGGTTAACCATGGCAGGGTGAGTTTCTCGGGCGCGCCAGGCAATGGTGCGCGTTTCTTTCTGTTCATCCTGTCTCGTGCAAGTCCTCCGTGCATGGAGGTTGTCCACATGGAACCTGAACGACACCTGATCGAGGCGATACCCTTCGTTTCCTGACCTTCAAGTTTCGGAAGAGGTGCAACCCTGCGGGGAAGCGCGTTTTCGCAGCTTGAATTGTGCTTGTTTTCTCATATTGCCCGTAAATGTTGGGCAGCAATGGGAGTCATTCCGGCGCAGAGGCCCGGCCCGCTGTGCGCTGCTCGAAATATTGTGTCTGTTGTTTGCGGGATTCGCGGTTTGTGATGGGAACAGCAACTTAAGGAGACAGGCATATGGCTGACGGAATGATGGCAGTTGCCATCTTGTTGCCGGTATTGGCAGGATTACTCATTCTGGCGGTCCGCAACTATTTCATGCGGAACGTCATCGTTATCGCGACGGCGCTCGTCCTGATCGGTAACAGCATCCTGTTCGCAACCAGGGGTTCCTTTACCTATTCTCCGGACGGTGACTACTGGAGTACACTCATTGCCGTACTGGACTACCTCATCCTGGCGTTTTACCTGTACGTCGGGTTTACGCTCCGGAATAAGCTGGTGATCCTGTTCGCCCTCACCCAGCTGATTCCCCTCGCCTATTTCGAATTCGTGATGAAGGCCCATGTCACGGTGCAGCCGGCCTTCGTGATCGACGGACTGGCCGTGGTCATGACCCTGGTCATCTCCATCGTCGGCTCGCTGATCTGCATCTACGCCCTGCGCTACATGTACGACCACGAACACCACCTGCACCTGGAAAAATCCAGGCAGTCCAGGTTCCTGTTCTGGCTCGTTCTCATCCTGGGAGCCATGAACGGGCTGGTCTTCGCCAACAACCTCGTCTGGCTCTACTTCTTCTGGGAGGTCACAACCCTGTGCTGCTACCAGTTGATCTCCCACGACAGGACCGAACTGGCCATCAACAACGCGGCTCGAGCCCTCTGGATGAACGCCACGGGCGGCACCGCGTTCATCCTGGCCATCATCTACCTGTACGCGAAGCACGGCGGAGCTAACGCTCTCTCCCTACAGACCCTGCTCAGCGGAAACATCCAGGCGTCGCTGCTCCTGCTGCCCGTCGCCCTGCTCTGCTACACCGGGTTCGTCAAGGCGGCCCAGATGCCGTTCCAGAGCTGGCTCCTGGGAGCGATGGTCGCCCCCACGCCCGTCTCGGCGCTCCTGCATTCCAGCACCATGGTCAAGGCCGGCGTGTACCTCGTCCTGAGGCTGGCCCCCGCATACGCGGGAACCCATCTGAGCACGATCATCGCCATCGCCGGAGCGTTCACGTTCTTCGGCACCTCGGCGCTGGCCATCAGCCAGACCACGGGCAAGCGGGTCTTGGCCTATTCGACCATCGCGAACCTGGGCCTGATCATCGCGTGCGCCGGTATCAACACGCCGTTGTCCATCGCCGCGGCGATCCTGCTCATCATCTTCCACGCCATCTCCAAGGGGATGCTCTTCCTCTGCGCCGGCACCATCGAACACCAGATCTGGAGCCGGGAGATCGAAGACATGGAAGGTCTCGCCGCCAAGGCGCCCCTCACCACGCTCATCACCGCCATAGGCATCCTTTCCATGTTCCTCCCGCCCTTCGGCATGCTCCTGGGCAAATGGATCGCCCTGGAAGCCGCATACAGGGTTCCGCTGGCCGTAGTCTTCTTCGTGCTCGCCAGCACCCTCACCATCGTCTTCTGGACGAAATGGCTGGGAAGGCTCCTCCAGGTTCTCCCGAAGCTGGGATGGCCCATGGAAAAACTCTCCCCGAGTTACGCCGTTCCCCTGTGGACCATGCTGATCGGAATCTTCGTCGTGGGCATCGGGATCGGTCCGATCTATCAGAACTACGTCCTCACCGCGACCAACAACGTAATCGCGGGCAACCAGATCGTCGCCTCCGGGTGGGACTACATGATGCTGACGGCAAACTCCATGAAGGAGGTGGTGGGAATATTCCCCGTGTGGCTGCTGTACGTGGTCCTGGGCATTGCCCTGCTGCTGCCCGTGCTGTTCATCGGGGTGAAACCCACCCAACTGCGTCCCGTGTATCTCTGCGGCGAACAGGTTGCGGGGTCCACGGAAACGGACGAGTGGCTGGCTGAAGCGGACGTAAAGACCAGGTTTATGCTGGGCGGCTATTACTTCCAGGATACCTTGGGCGAAAAGACCCTGAATCCCTGGATGAATTCCTTGGCCATCCTACTCATTGCCATCATGCTTGGCTGCGGGGTGATCATGCTATGATGAAACAGG
>JAJFUA010000253.1 GCA_021372635.1 Desulfobacteraceae bacterium
CATCGCCGATCCCGGACTCGAAGGCCGCCACGCACTGGAACGGATCCATGTTCTTGATGACGATGTCGCTGTCTTTCAGTCCGAATACATTCAACCAGGTGCTGAGCACAAAGTGTGCGGAGGAAACCGTGGTCGTAATGACAGTCTTTCCCTTGATCGTTTCGGGGCTCCCGTAGACTTCAGGGTGTTTCGGGTTGAAGCCCTTCACCTTCAGCATCGGGCTGTCGGGACGCACCAGAACGACGTTTGCAGCGGATTCGTCGTTGCCGATGGCGATGACCTTGGTACCGTAGCGGGCGGCGCCAACAACGGCGGGAGTACCGCCAAGAGCACCGATCGTCCATTGCTTGGCAGGAAGGGCTTCCAGCATACCCATACCCGAATCGAAATAGAGCATGTTGAAATCAAGGCCTACTTCCTTGTCCCAGCCTTTTTCCTTCCCGTACCAGATCATGAACGTCTCATGCTCAGGCTCCCAGGCCGTGTTGAACTTAACCGCCTTTTCAGCAGCTTGAACCGGTGCAAAACTCGCAAAAACCATTAGGGCACACAAGATCATTACAGTTGCGATTCCGCATTTCCTCATCTTCGGCTCCTTTTTGAGTTACTCCCCACTGTAACACCGGGTTCCAAAACTCAATCTCCACCCGAAAGAAAAAAACCCGAAACTCTCTCCGGACCCCCTCCCCCCTTCGCTTTACAAGTTCCCGTAAAAATGCACGGACCATGACAAACAGCTACCACCAGCGGATCAGTTCCGTGACCTGTTTCCGAATCTCGACAAACTTCGGATCGATCAGGCTTCTCGGCCTCGGCAGATCCACTTTTACTTCCGCCTTGATCTTCGTGGGCTTGTTGCTCAATACGAGGATCCTCTCCGCCACATAGACCGCTTCCTCGATGTTGTGCGTAACGAAGATGACCGTTGCGTTCAGGGTCTTCCACAGCCGCACCAGCTCGTCTTCCAGATAGTAGCGAAGCTTCACGTCGAGCTGCCCGTAGGGCTCGTCCATCATGAGCAGATCCGGGTCCACCGCGAAGGCCCGGGCCACCGCGATGCGCTGCTCCATGCTGGCCGAGACCTGGTTCGGGTACAGATTGGCCGTATCGGCAAGCCCCACCATCCCCAGGATGTACTTGAGCCGCTCTTCGAGCTTTTCTTTCGGAAACTTCTTCGTCTCCATCCCGTAGGCCACGTTTTCCTTCACCGTCCTCCAGGGCATGCACGTCGGCTCCTGGAATACGAAGGAGATGTTGTGCTTCTTCGGGTCCGCGGGCTCCCCGTCGATCAGGATCTGCCCCTTCGTCGGGGGCATCAGGGTGGAGAGGGTATTGAGGAAGGTCGTCTTCCCGCATCCGGTCGGCCCTACGATGCTCAGAAACTCCCCTTCTTCCACGTTGAAGGAAATATTGTTCAGGACAAGCAGGTCCCCGAAGCTCTTGGTCAGGTTCTTGACCTCGATTTTATTCTTCCTCTTTTCCGACTTATTCTTCTCGTCCAAGGCTGTCTCCCCGTATCATGGCACCGCTTGCTTATTATCATGATGATCCATGGACTGCGCGGCCGGTCCGCCGGCCCCCGCTACGAAACCCCCTGTATTATTTTCGCCATGCCGCCCCGCTCCCCGGGAATTCCGATGGCTCCCTTCCGGGAAGGAAGCGGAGACGGGCACTCCGCACCACGACCGGCGACAATGGCGGGCAACCGTTGATGCGACACGGACTTTCCGATCCGGGTGAACCCGTCTTTTCGGGGCGCTCATTATTACATGACATCATGGAACGAGTTTTTACTATAATCATAAGGCATATCTGAGCTTTCTATAAAAAAACGGTCCGGTGTGCATTTCTAATGCTAACTCTAATGATTTCAAAGTCCATATATATACTTTTCGGTCATTATTATTTTAAAACATGCTGTTTTTTGCGGTTGAGCCCAACCTAGATTTTGCATCTTTTCATGTCAATGTAAAAAATATCATAATAATTATTATCAAGCTTAATTAATAACACTTTCGAGGCCTTATCCAAACGTCGGCAAAGATTATCTGCAAATGCAAGAGGCCATGCATCTTTAATCTAATATACAATATATTAGAGATGATATTGATCCGACTGGGTATAATTTATCCTGAAAAAACATGCCGATATTGTATCTGATATTTTACATACGAAATTTATAATTTAATATTTAATCCACATTTTCCATTCATTGGATATCCGACGTCCCGCCTGTAATGAGTTACTAATTGAAATTACTGGTTATAACCCTACAGAGACTTTATATGGCCCGATCAGGCGAACAGCGGGTGGCGCCATCCGCCGCCGCAACGCGCGCGGAGAGGTTCCCGGATTGCGCCGGGAGAAACGTTTTCCGGAAGACGAGGTCGTGCCCACCATGCGCGATTGAAATCGCGCGGCAGAAGTTCGACCAACCGCGGTTCAACGGCATCGAGGAGGACCGGAAAGCGTTCTCCTTGGAAGTTCAAACCATTACTACAATGCCGCACGCGGGGCGAATTTGTCCGTATCACTCGGGAGCGTTCGTGAGCATGCAACGGTGGATTCGAGTCGGCTGTACGAAAGAGGGGAGGGAGAAGACGGCCGGCATCCTTCCGGACTGCACGCAACCGGCCCGCGCGCAGTCCGCGACGCATCTCCGTCGAAGAGCGGTCTCAGGCGAAGTAGAACTCCCGGACATACTCCTCGTAGACGGACAGGGACCAATGCACGTCCTTCCAGACACGCACGGCTGCGTCCCGGTCCTTCCGCACGATCGCATCGATCAACACCTCGTGATCGCCGCAATTCCTGAGTTCCCATTCCTGGATGTAATTCCTTCGGGGAAAATCATAGAGGCGCTGTTGTATCGGCCGTATAATGCGCTGCAGCATCACGTTGTCCGACAGATCGTGGAACACGCGATGGAAGGCGACGTTCAGCTCGAAATAGTTTTCGAAATCATGCCTTTCCAGGACTTCCCGGATACTTGCGTTGAGCTGCCTCATTTTCTCGACATGCACGGGCTGGAAGCGGTCGAAAACGGACTCTATGACCGCTGCCTCCAGGGCCCCGACGATTTCGAAGCTGTTGCGTATGTCGTCCATGGTCAGTATGTTTACACAGGCCCCGCGCCGGGGAGTGATCGTCACGAATCCCTCCGCTGCGAGCTGCAGGAGCGCATCCCTGAGGGGGGTCCTGCTGATCCCGAGTCGGGTGCATATGTCGCCGAGGTTGATGCCGGCGCCGGGGAGCAGCCTTCCGCTGTGCAGTTCCCCCCTGAGATACTCGTAAACCTGCTCACGCAAAGACTTGTAATTGAGAACGGGTTGTTCCCCGTCCCTGCCGGAGGCAGTCTTCCGGGTCAATCCATCCTTCTTCGCCGTTGACATCGATTTCATCCTCCTCTCCCTGCCCTGTAAAGAGAAGCCGTTCGCCTTCGGCCTGATTCTCTGCTTTTTTAAATTTCCCGGAGAGCGGCCTGCAGGCTGAAAACCGAACGCTATTGAGGACTGGCTGGTGTTTTCGACAAGACTGCAGTATAGCACGGATCCGGGATAAATGTCAGTTTTCCACAACGATCCTGCACAATCGGCGAGAAAAAGCCTGCATCGCGATCGACGCCGGGCATCGGAGCGTCCGTTACGGGGATAACCATGAAAACCGTCGCCGGGGTTTGTCCGGAAACACCCGGATCATCGGAGGAAAGATGCCGTCCACGAATGCTCCGGACACCCCCGGGCGGGAATTCCCCGCTTGAGAGAACGCCCCCGAAGCAGAAGGCATCCCCCGGAATGCGAGCCAACGCCGTTGCATGAATGCCGATCGAACTCCCGCCGCCGGCCGCAATCCCGCGGAGTGGGCAGCCCTGCCGTGCCCACCCGTATCGCATCCGGGTCACCCGTGGACGTTGCCAGGCTTTTCCGCGGCGGCCCGTTACGCCTGCTTCTCCTCTTCGAACAGGAGAAGCGGAGGATTGTAGATCTCCGGCGGCTCCAGGCCCAGCAACTGCATGCAGGTGGCCGCGACGTTGGTCAGACCGGGGTTCTTGACTTCCGGGTCGAACCGGACGGAACCGTCCCCCGCCGGGTCGTAGACGATGAACCAGACCGGGTTCAGCGTGTGGGCGGTTTTTCCCTTGATGCGGCCGTTCCTGTCCCGCTTGACCTCGCCCGTCTTCTTGTCCGTTTCGAACATCTCCTCGGCGTTTCCATGGTCCGCCGTGACCAGCAGGATGCCTTCCGCCTTCGCCACGGCCTTCATGAGCCTGTCGAGGCACAGGTCCACCGCCTCCACGGCGATGCGCGCCGCATCGTAGATCCCGGTATGCCCCACCATGTCCCCGTTCGGATAGTTCAGCCGGATGAAATCGTACGCGCCGGACCCGATCGCCTCCACGACCCGGTCCGTGATTTCCGCGGCCTTCATCCAGGGGCGTTGCTCGAAGGGCACGATGTCCGAAGGGACTTCGACGTATTCCTCCAGTTCGTCGTCGATCTTCCCCGACCGGTTGCCGTTCCAGAAATAGGTCACGTGACCGAATTTCTGCGTCTCGCTGATGGCCAGCGACCGGACCCGGGCACGGCTCAGGTATTCCCCGACGGTGTTTTCGATACACGGCGGTTCGACCAGGTAGTTCCGCGGGATGTGCGCCTCCGTGTCGTATTCCATCATCCCCGCGTAGGCCACTTCCGGATAGGGCTTGCGCTCGAACTTGTCGAACCCGGCTTCGTCGAAGGCCCGGCTGATCTCGATGGCGCGGTCCCCG
>JAJFUA010000258.1 GCA_021372635.1 Desulfobacteraceae bacterium
GGGGAATCGATATGAAGCCTTCCCTTGTCGCTGTCCTCTTTGATCAGTTTCGACATGGTTGCCACCGCCTTTGGGGAAAAAGGTTCATGGGCTGTTGCCGTGCGCGGACTATACCTTTGAAGCACATATGTATCACAAATACCTGGCCGGGGATAGTGTCGTTCGCGGGTCTTCGTGTCAAGCCCTCCTTCCCGTGGGACGGCGGGTGGTTTTGCGGCGGGAAGGTGAGGCCTTGCGCCCGGACGGGCTGCCCTTTCGGGCGCAAGGGATCGAACGGCGGCGGGCCGGCCCGGGTCGGGGCAAACAACAGGCGCGCCGGCGGGAGGAGGGGACCGGCGCCTATCCGCAGACCTGTGATGTGCCGCTGTAGCGTGCCACCATGCAGGAAAAGCCGCTTGCACCGGGAGGCGCGTTGATGCCCCGGCGGGCGATGATGGAGCGCGGGGTAACGTCAGGGTTGCCGTAGTAGGCGGCGTTCGCACGGTTGTCTATGCTGAGGGCCGCCCCTTCCAGGGAAACTCCCGCAAAGAGTCCGCGACTCCTGGAGTAGGAGAAGATCTCGGAGCGCGGTTGTGCGTTCGTTCCCGCTTCGGCATAGCGTCCCACCGGCCCGGCAGCCACCGATGCCTGTGCCCCGAGGGTGAATTCGCCGTTCATCAGGTCGTCGATGCCCCTCCGGGTCTTGAAGACCAGGATCAGGTCGTTCGATTGAACTCCGGCCTGCCAGCCGATACTGCCCCCGGTCAGGGTGAGAAAGATCGGGTTGGTCCATGCGCCCTTCGCATCGCGCACGACCAGCACGCCATGCCCGTAGGAGCCCCCGATCCCCAGCCCCGCTTTGATTGCGCCGGGAAACACCGCCACCCCGTAGGAATTCCGCAGAAGACTCTCCGGTATCCCCTGCTCGGGAATGCTCATGACCTCGGTCAATGTTTCCGTTGCGGCCCGGACACGGACGGCCTCGTCGGATGCCGCGCGGGCCAGGGAGGGAGCGAGCAGCAGGGCGACCGCAGCGATTGCCGGCAGGATTCTCGTCAGCTTGTTCATGGAAGTTGCTCCTTTTCTGTTGAATTCAGAAATATGATAATCATTCTTGTATTTAGCCGTCAGCCCCGGGGCTTCTCGATGAAGACGACTCCCTTCTCGAGTCGCAACGGCATGGTGCAGCTGAAGGAGTCGATCCATCTCCTGGCCGTGAGCTGGCTCACGCCGAGTTCTTCGGCGATGCGGGCGAGCGAGATCCTCCGGTGCTCCATGAGAAGTTTGTGGAGGGCGACGGCGTGGTCGCGCATTCTTCCCCTGTGTCCTGCTTTCATGCGGTCCTCCCGGGTTCCGCCTCCCGGATCTTCACCGCCCCGGAGAGTCGTTCCAGGTCTACGGAAAACGCCGCCGGCGCATGATCCCCGCCGGCTTCCCCGCAGGCGAGTTCGATGTTGGGCTCGATGCGGAAGTGGTCCTCGCGGACCCTGCGCACGCCGCACCTGGCGAGATCGACGTCCGGAAGCTTCCGCAGGGCGCTTCTGTCGATTCTTTCCCTGACCTCCACGCAGTCGCCGAACCCCAGCCTCTTCAGGGTGGCGATCACGGTGCCTTCGAGCCCGGAGGGGATTTCGATCTTCTCGGCGACCCGGAAGGCGATTTTCCCGAAGGTGAGCTGCCTGCTGCGCTTCCTGGCGAATTCGTGCTTCCTGTGGAGGCAGTAGGCGGCGATGAGCGCTTCGAGGCCGCTTCGTTTCGTCCTGAGAGACGACAGCCTGCCGCCGTAGACGTTGATGAGATCATAGAGCCTGCGGCCCAGGTCCGCTTCCACCTCGGCGATCTCGAGATCGGTCCGCCCCATCTCTTCCATGGTTGCGTCCACATCCGGCCATGTGTCGAGCGTCTTCATGGCTGCACCCCGAAAGCCCTTCCGAGTTCCCAGAGAATCTGCCGTGGCACGTCTCTTAACTCCGCACCGGCCCTTTTCTTGACCTCCTCCAGGATGCAGGCCATGGGCTCGAAATCGACGGACACCAGGAACTCGCCGCTCTCCCGCGTCCCCTGGAGCGCCCGGCGGATTCCAAGCCTGCGTTCCCTGTGGTAGCAGGCCGGGCAGAGCCCCCGACCGGCGAGTTTTTTCTCTTTGCCGCATTCCCGGCACATTGTCTTCGTCTGCATCACTTTCCTCCTTTGGGTTTTTCCCGCCCGCGCCGGCGGCCGCAGTTTTTTGCCGAATTGTGACTAAATAGTTGGGTTGTTCTTGGAATGAATTTGCTGTTTACGAATAACAAATTGTATTATTTAGCACCATAATCTTGTGTTTTTTGGTTGACATGCCAACCCGTTCGCATTTATGGTACGTGAAGAGTGATCGGGGAAGAGGCCCTTTCCCGGGAAAAACGTTCCGGAAAGGCGACGGAAACATCGACTTCGATGGCTTTGGCCAGTTCCGACATGATGCGGCCGCTGACCATTCTCCGGTGCACGACGAGCGAGACGGCGTTGGGGGAAACTCCCAGCCGTTCCGCGACGGAACGCATGGAGACGCCTTTGCGCATGAGGGCGACTTTGATCTCGAACGGGGTCATCGATCTTCTCCTTTTGGGGTGTGTGGGCGGAGCACGAAGAAAGGGATAACACCACAATATTGGTGTGTCAATATAAAATATTGGTGCATTGTGAAATTTCTTCACGCATAAATTAATATTGCAATATTAATAAGTTATCTTTTTGAGCGGCAATCCGGCGAGAAGGGGTGACCCATGAAACATGCTTCTGAGGGGATGCTTACGGAAAGATTGAAGAGGATTATCCAGGATTCTAGTTTATCTCTTCCCAAGTTTGCGGACCGCACGGAAGTTTCGAAGAACACCCTGGTGAACTACCGGGACGGGGCGACGCAGCCGACGGCGGACTTCCTGGAACTCGTCTGCCGGCGGTTCGGCGTGAGCGCCCGCTGGCTGTTGCTTGGCGAGGGCGATCCGTACGAACCGCCCGGGCGGGGGGAGGTGCCCTGGGACAGCTTCGGCCCCGACGACTACTGCATGGTTCCTCTGCTGGAGTCGCGCGTGACCGGCGGGCCGGAAGGCGAAATCCTCTACGAGGATTTCGCGGATCATTACCCGTTCAAGCGCTGGTGGCTCGAAAAGCTGGTGGGGAAGAACCCGGACCGGGTGAAGAGCATCGTGTTGATCCGCGTCAGGGGGGATTCCATGTCGCCGACGATCAACCAGGGGGAAATGGCCCTGGTGGATACGAGCGAAGGGGAGCGGCTGCAGGTGCTGACGGGCCGCATCTACCTGGTGATCCTGCCCGACGGGACGGTGGCCCTGAAGCGGCTGGTGCTCAGCCGGGAGGACGACCGGACGCGCCTTGCCTGCCTTTCCGACAACACGGCCGACTACCGGCCGTTCGAGTTCGTCCTGGACCCGGAGAAGGCGCTCCGGAACTATGTCCTGGGCCGCGTCCGCTGGGCCGGCAAGGAATTCGACTAACCGGGGGAGCCCGCCTGGATCACCTGCAGGACGGCGCACTTGAGATAGCTGGTTTCGGGCATGGCGAGAAGGGAAGGGTGGTCCAGGGCCTGGCCGCGCATCTCCAGCAGCTTCAACTGTCTTCCGCTTGCCTTGCCGGCCTGGAGTACGGCTGAAAGGAACATTTCCCCGGACATGTGGTAGGAGCAGGAACAGGTGACGAGGATGTTTCCGGGGTTCATGGCGAGGAGGGCGCGCCGGTTGAGGTCCGTGTAGCCCTTCACCGCTTCGGGAAGGGCGTTCCGGGTTCTGGCGAACGCCGGCGGGTCCAGGATCACGACGTCGAGCCCGCCCTTTTTCGCATTCCTGAGAAACCTGAAGACCTCACCCTGCCGGAACGAGCAGATCTCCCCGAAGCCGTTTCGGGCGGCGTTCTCTTCCGCCTGTCCCACGGCCAGGGCCGAATCGTCCACGCCGACGACCTCCGCGGCGCCGCCCGCCGCTGCGGAAAGGCTCCACGCCCCGTTGTAACAGAAGGCGTCCAGCACGCGCTTTCCCTTCACCCACCTTCGGAGGGCCAGCCGGTTGTCCCTCTGATCGAGGAACAGCCCGGTTTTCTGACCTTCCAGCGGATCGACCCGGAGCTGGATCCCGTCGATTTCCACCCACAGCTCTCCGGGCAGTTCGCCGTGGGCGACCTTCTTTTCCAGGGGAAGACCTTCGAGGGTCCTTACCGGGGAGTCGTTCCGGGAGACCACGGCGCGCGGGTGGAACCGTTCGGCCAGCAGTTCATGTACCATGTTTTCCATCAGGGACATGCCGAGCGTGGTGACCTGGGTGACGAGAACGTCGCCGTAGCGGTCGACCACCAGGCCGGGCAGCCCGTCCGATTCGCCGTAGACGGCGCGGTAGCATGTGGAACCGGGGTAGAGCAGGTCGGTCCTGAGCGCGTCGGCCTCGGCGATGAGCCGGCGCAGGAAGTCCCGGTCGGGTTCGCGCCCGGGCGGGGACATCAGGCGGACCGCGATCAGGGATCGTGGATTGATATACCCGGTCCCGAGGGGAACCCCCTTCGCGGAACGCACGTCGACCCAGCTCCCCGGTTCGAACTCGGGGAGGCGGTCCGCAATTTCATTGCTGAAGATCCAGCGGTGCCCCTGGAGCACCCGCTTCTCGCGTCCGGGATGTAATCGGATCTCTTTCATGGTCCCTCGTCTTTCTTGAACCGGGCGGTCCGCCCGGCGCTCGCTCTGGCTCTCGAACACAAAAAAAGCGCCCTCGGAGGGCGCCTCGCTCCATGTGCTATGCGGGACAGCCTCAACGCCCTCCGTCGGTCCGGATGTTCTCGAGCAGGATTTGATAATCTTCGTACATGTCGGCCGAACTCTCGATGACCTCGTACAGATCGTCCAGATCCATGTTGATTACGGCGTCCTTATCGGGGGATTCTTCCTTGAGTTCGATCCAGATCCAGTCGAGGAGCATCTCTTCCGAGTCGCCATAACCTTCCTCGTTTTTATCCAGAGATCCGTCCGCCAACTTTTGGTTGACCTTTTTCAGTGCTGCCTTAACAAAATCCTTCATCTCCATTCGAGTGGCCTCCGTTAATATGCGCTGCCTGCCCCATCCCTCCAATTACAGAAAGCCGTTGAAGGAAAAAGCAAAAGTTTTGTCACGGGGTCTTGGTCAATAGGGTTTCATAGCTTATTTCCCGAAGCGATTCAATCTATTTGTCCGGTCCCGGCATGATTTATTTCAATATTGGCCACGAATATTCCTCCAATCGGAACCTTTCCCTTTATCTCCACCTACCCGGTATTTTTTTCTTTATTTACACGAGTCCGAGTCCGCCCTGGAGAATCCGGCCGCTTTTGCCCGTGAAGGGCATACCACGCACTCCACCCTTGATTTCCTGGGCGTGCCTCACCTAATATAATGATCTTCCCTCTGAAATATAGTCGCATGGAGCAACATTTTATGGGAAACATTCATTTGCGTTTGCACGGAGGAGCGCCCGTCATGCCTGAAAAGCAATATGTTATCGATGCCATGACCGTAAACGATTCCTGGCGGCTGTTCAAAATCATCGCTGAATTCGTGGACGGTTTTTCCACCCTTTCCGATGTATACCCGGCCGTTTCCATCTTCGGGTCCGCACGGACGAAGCCCGGGGATGCGAACTATGAAAAAACCGTCGAGATTGCCAAAAAGCTTGCCCAGCAAGGCTTTCACATCATTACCGGCGGAGGGCCCGGCATCATGGAAGCGGGCAACAAGGGGGCGAGGGATGGGGGAGGCAGGTCCGTGGGGTTGAATATCCATCTCCCGCTGGAACAGGAACCCAATTCGTTCGCCAACGTGAAGCTCAGCTTTCAGTACTTCTTCGTGCGCAAGGTAATGTTCGTCAAGTACGCCCAGGCGTATATCGCCATGCCCGGCGGCTTCGGGACGATGGACGAGATCTTCGAGGCGTTGACGCTCATCCAGACGAAGCGCATCAAGCCTTTTCCCGTCATCCTCGTGGGCAGCGACTACTGGTCCGGACTCCTGGAATGGATCAAGGCGCAGTTGCAGAGCAAGGGTTTCATCTACGGCGAAGATTTGGATTTCATCACCGTTCTGGACGATCCGGACGAAATCGTGCACACGATCAAGCGCTTTGTGATCGTCTGAAGCCGGGAGGCCGGAAGCCTTGCGCGGCGGCGGGCGGCGAAGCGCGCCCGTCGTTTCGGGGAATTTTGCGGAGTGTACGGAAAACCGGCAGGCCGGTACGGGGCGACGGCGGCTACGGTCGTTCGTCGCTGAGAATCTTGATCCGTATTTTCCTGGTTCTCGGGCCGTCGAATTCGCACAGGAAGATCCGCTCCCAGGTGCCGAGCATGAGTCTTCCACCGTCGATGATGATGGTCTTGCTGCCCCCGATGAGGATCGCTTTCATATGGGCGGCGGAATTTCCTTCGGTGTGCCGGTAGCCGCCGCGCCAGGGGGCCAGCTTTTCCAGGATGGCGAGGATGTCGTCCATGACGGCCGGGTCGGCCCCCTCGTTCACCATGATTCCCGCCGTCGTGTGCGGCACGTAGACCACGCAGATCCCGCTCCTGACCTCATGCTTTTCGATCGCACGGGCAATTACGTCGGTCACGTCCACCATCACCGCATGGTCCGGCGTATTCACCTGTATCGTCTCGATCATTGCCGTTTCTCCTTGGATGGGTTGTCGTGGGGACCGGGACGGAAGGCGATTCCGCTCCGGATGTATTCCCGGTTACGGGATGAACAGCCCGGAGTCCGTGCGGCGAAAAGACTCCTGCTCTTCCTGCTCGGGTTCCTCCCCCGGACTCTCGAACTGCTCCGGGTGGTGGAGGCCGATCGACGATATGACGACCTTGGGAACCACGGGGTTCACCCCGGCTTCGCCCTCCCCGGCGAGGTGCCGGGCGACGATCCAGGCCATCGTGGCGGCCGTTTCGTTCCCGTCGAGCTTCAGCCAGAGGGCCTGCTCTTCGAAGAATCGCCGGAATCGGCGCCGGGTCTCGCCGGCGCACAGTTCGTTCCCGGCCCTTCTGAGCAGTTCGTAGCTGCGTTCTTTCTGCACTTCGGGCGGGATGACGAGGACGGGGCTGTCCAGTTCGTCGAGTTTCTGCTTGTAGGGAGCGAGCCGGTTTTTCGAAAAGAACAGCCAGGATACGTCCACGCCCGCGACGAGGGCATCGGGGTCCACTTCGTCGAACCGGCTTTCGGGGTTCTCGATTTCCGGCAGGAGATCGAAGGCGTAGTGCCTGCGTTTCGGGTCGTAATGGGGTTTCAGTATCTTTGCGGCTTCCTGGACCGCCGGGTGGGCGTTCTCCCCGTGGTACCCGAGCATTTCGAAAAAGAGCCTCGCCATGTGCCAGAGGGGGATCTCGTAGGGTCTCCGTTCCGGCATGTGCCCGGCAACGCCCGTGACGTATTCCCGGTAGTTCTTGTAGGATGTTTCGTTCACGGCGGCGTGGATGGCCTTGAAACCGTTTTCGGCGATGGCGACGACCATGCGGGGCGTGAACCCCTCGCTGTCGGGTATGATGGCGGAAAGGAGCCAGACACTGCTGTCCATTCGGGAGGCGTGTGCGACGGGCTCCCTCACCTCCCGCTGAATGAGGACCACTTTCTCCTGTGCGGGCGTCGGGGTCTCGATCGCATGGCCCCGCTGCGCGAAGCGATAGGCGGCCTGCTTGACGAGACGGGAATATTCCCTGTCCGCGGTGTCCCGGAGAAGCTGGAAGGCCCTGAATCCCACTTTGGACGGGGACCTGCTGAGCAGTTCGAGGAGGCCGGCCATGAGGTGCGAGCGCTCTGCCAGGGCCTGCCGCAGGGACTTGAGGTAGTTTTCGAGGCTGCCGCCTTCCGGGTCCTGGACCGACAGGCGATCCATGATCATCTGCAGTTCGTTCTTTTCGTCGGGAGTCAAAACGACGGCTTCGGACTTTTTTTCCGTTTTTTTTGTCTTTTTTGCTTCCGGCTTCTTTTTCACGGCAGACTCCCTCCCCAAATAAGTAACGGCCCCGTTCCCGCGCGAATGGCGCGGTCCTGGGGCCGTATTTTAAGCAGCGGCAAAGGGAATGTCTACTCTGAATCCGGTTCTTCGCCTTCGCGCGGTTCCATGACCAGCGAGTCCGCCACGAGTTCCCAGAGGTATTTCACCTCGACGTCCATGAAGTCGTACTCCTTGCGGAGGCTCTTCATGATCTGGTCGCGGCAGTTGTGGCAGGGAGCGATCAGCAGCTTCGCGCCCGTGTCCTTGATTTGCTTGGCTTTGACGCGG
>JAJFUA010000262.1 GCA_021372635.1 Desulfobacteraceae bacterium
CGACCGCTGGGACCTGGAACTGCGCGGCGGACTCCTCGGGTGCGTGCGCGTGCTGATGGCCGTCGAGGAACACGGCGGCGGCAAGCAGTTCCTGCGCTTCCGTTCCTGGCCGCGGTGCGCTCCTGCCGGAATCGCGATCACCCTGCTCCTCGCCGCGCTCGGAACGGCGGCGGCTCTCTCGAAGGCATGGATCGCCTGCGGGGTGCTCAATTTCCTCGCTCTCGTGCTCATGATGCGTATCTTCAAGGAATGCGCGTCGGCCATGGCTGCCGCGGTGCGGGTTTTCCACGCGCCGGGGGCCGAGCAGAAATAAGAAATGCCTGCGGCTTGCCCGGAAGGAGCTTTCCATCCGGGCAGCGGCTCAATGCATCAGCCCCGGGGCTGTCGTCGGATTGCGCGATGACAGTCCCCGGGGCTTTTTTGTGGTCCGCCCCCGGTGGACCGCTGAATGCCCCGATTCCCACCTCCGCAACGATTCCCGGTACAAAAGCGCTTCCGCTCCTTGAAATGCCGGCGGTCCGACACTACTTTTCAACGGAATCCCTTCGTCCTCGAACGGCGAACCTGCCGGGGGGCAGAGAGTGCGCAAGGTTCCGGAGCATCCTGCCGGACGAATTCCGAAGAGAAGACATCCACCCGAACGGCATCGGCCGTCTGGCCGTTCAACCCCCTGAAAGGTCATCGGCGTATGGACTTTCCCCTTGCCTGGAATGCAGAGTACATCGATTTCCGGTACCGGCTCTGGAAGGCGGACCCGGACAGCGTTTCCAAGGACTGGCAAATCTTCTTCACGGGGTTCGAACTGGCCGGATTTCCCGGCGGGGAGGACGCCGGGATTTGCGGCATGGTCCAGGTGCTGAAGCAGTGCGGCGTACAGGAATTGATTCACCGATACCGCGATCTGGGGCACCTGCTGGCCTGCGTCGATCCCCTGGTATCCTGCCCGACGACTCATCCGCTGCTGGACCTGCCCGCCTTCGATCTCGACGAGGAGGATCTGGACCGGACCTTCTACGCCCCTCATTTCTCCATGCAGGACCGGATGCTCCTGCGGGATATCCTCCAGGCACTGAAGGAGACGTACTGCCGTTCGGTGGGCGTGGAATACATGCACCTCCAGGACCCCTCGGAACGCGGGTGGCTTCAGGATCGGATGGAACCCACTCGGAACCGGCCGAACCTGGAGAAGGATGAAAAGCTTCGACTCCTGCACAAGATCGTCCAGGCCACCCTTTTCGAACAGTTTCTCCATACCCGGTACGTCGGCCAGAAAAGATTTTCCGTGGAAGGCGCCGAAGTGGTGGTCGCCGCACTGGATGCACTCGTGCAGCATGCCGCCGAGTTCGGGTGCCGCGAGATCGTCATGGGCATGGCCCACCGCGGACGCCTCAACGTGCTGGTGAACGTCCTGGGAAAGCTCTATGAAGACGTCTTCTGTGAGTTTGAAGACAACTACGATCCTGAGTCCCTCTACGGCGCCGGGGACGTCAAGTACCACATCGGCCACCTGGGCGACGTAACCACGGTACACGGGCGTCCTGTGCGCATCCTGCTTGCCTCCAACCCCAGCCATCTCGAAGCAGTGGACCCGGTCGTGGAAGGCATCGCCCGCGCGAGGCAGGAACAGTTCGGTCCCGAAGGGACAAAGCTGCTCCTGCCGGTTCTTATCCACGGAGACGCAGCCTTCGCGGGGCAGGGGATCGTCTCCGAGACGCTCAATCTTTCCCGGCTGGACGGCTATGCCACCGGAGGCACCGTGCACATCATCATCGACAACCAGATCGGGTTTACCACCCTGCCCGAACATGCTCGTTCCACCAGGTACTCGACCGATATTGCCAAGATGCTCATGGTGCCGATCTTCCACGTTCACGGAGAAAATCCCGAAGCGGCGGCGGGTGTTCTGAAACTGGCCTTCGACTACCGGATGCGGTTTGCCAAGGACGTCGTTGTCGACGTCGTCTGCTATCGCCGGTACGGCCACAACGAAGGGGATGAACCCTACTACACCCAGCCCCGGATGTACGCCCGCATCAAGGAGCGGCCGACACTGGAGAGCATTTTCACGGGAAAGCTCATCGGCGAGGGGTTGGTCTCTCCGCCCGAACTGGACCGCGAAAAGGAAGGCATCAACCAGTGCCTGGAAAAGGCCTTCAACGCGGCCCGCGAAAGGACCTGCCCCGCTCCCGTCTCTCGCTATTACGAAAACGTCGTGAGCCGTGCCGAATATTCCCATGCGCCGGTCCCGACGGGCGTTCCGGCCGAGACACTCCTGGCGCTGGCGCGAAAGCTGAACGAACTGCCGCCGGGGTTCACCATGCACCAGCGGCTGAGACGGGTCCTGGACCGGCGCCTCGAAGCGGTGGAAAAGGGGGAGGGCATCGATTGGGCCACCGCCGAAGCCCTGGCGTTCGCGAGCCTTCTCGTCGAAGGGGTGCCGGTTCGCCTGAGCGGCCAGGACAGCCAGCGTGGCACGTTCAGCCAGCGGCACAGCGTCATCACGGACGTCGAAACCGGCGAACACTACATCCCCCTGAACTCTGCGGCGGAGAAGCAGGCGCGCTTTTCCGTCCACGACAGCATGCTGTCGGAACTGGCGGTGCTCGGCTTCGAATACGGCTATTCCCTGGTGAGTCATCATGCCCTCGTCATCTGGGAGGCTCAATTCGGAGACTTTGCGAACAACGCGCAGGTCGTTGTCGACCAGTTCATTTCGAGCGCCGAATCCAAGTGGCAGCGGCTCAGCGGGTTGGTGCTGCTCCTGCCGCACGGGTTCGAAGGACAGGGGCCGGAACATTCCAGTGCCCGGTTCGAGCGCTATCTCCAGTTGTGCGCCCAGGACAATATGGAGGTCTGCTATCCCAGCACTCCTGCGCAGTACTTTCATCTGCTCCGCCGCCAAGTCCTGAGGGATTTTCGAAAGCCGGTCTTCATCCTGACCCCCAAGAGCCTGCTGCGGCACCCGATGGCCGCCTCGAAGCTTTCGGACATGGCGTCCGGGTCCTTCCATGAGGTGCTGGTCGATGCGACGGACGCCGCATCGTCCAGACGCGTCATTCTGTGCAGCGGCAAGATCTATTACGACCTTATCGAGCGGCGGGGCGAACTCCACGCGGCCGATACGGCCATTGTCCGTGTGGAGCAGTTGTATCCTTTTCCGCTGGAGCGGATGAAGCAAGTTGCGGCGAAGTTTGCCGGGGCGGAGGAGTGGCTCTGGGTGCAGGAGGAGCCGGAAAACATGGGCGCATGGGAGTTCATGCGGCCCAGGCTACAGGCTCTTGCGGGAAAGCCGGTCGGGTACGTCGGCCGGTCTCCCGCGCCCACTCCCGCGACAGGACATCTGAAGACTCATCGGAGCGAGCAGTCCTCCATCATCGAGATGGCACTTGGGAGAGCGGAAGTCCGCTGACATACGCATTTATTCCACAGCGTGCCGGGGGATACCGAGGCGTCCCCGGCGGGAGCCGGTATGAAAATCGAAATCAAGGTGCCCGAAGTCGGGGAATCGGTGCAGGAAGCACTGCTTGCCGAATGGTACAGGCGCGACGGGGATCTCGTCCGCAAGGGCGATATCCTGTTTCTCATCGAGACGGACAAGGTGACCCTGGAAGTTGCCGCCGAAGAGAGCGGGGTGCTGAACATCCTGGTGCCTACCGGAGTGACGGTGTCCGTCGGAAAGGTGGTGGGCACGATCGATTCGGCCGCAGTCTTGGAGCGGAAGAAGACTCCTGCCGTCGAGGAGGTACCCGACCGTCCCGGGTCCGGGACTTCGAAGCTTTCCGAGCCCGGCAGGCCTCCCGAAGCGCAGACCGTGCGCGCCGGGGCTTCCGAAGAAGCGCTGCCGCAGCCCGGTTTGACTCCTTCCGTGAGGCAGCTCCTGGAGGAGAAAGGTCTGAACCCGGCCGATATTCCGGGAACTGGCCCAGGCGGGCGGATTACCCGGGGGGACGTGTTCCTGCACCTGGAATCCTCACCGGAAGAGGCTGCGGCTGGCGGAACCCTCCCCACGGCTCCGGAACCCTCCCGCCCGGCCGCGTCCGCTGAACCGCCGGTGCCGGCGGGACCGAAAGAGGTTCGCCGCGCGCCTCCCGGGCCGCCCGAACCCGCCGCAAAACCGGCAGGCGCGGAGGAGGAAATCACCCGCAGGCCCCTGAGCCCCATCCGGAGGCGCATCGCGGAGCGACTCCTCGAAGCCAGGCGCAACACGGCCATGCTGACCACGTTCAACGAAATCGACATGGGCAGGGTGCAGGAACTGCGCGGGCGGTTCAAGGAGGCGTTCCGGGAGAAATACGGCGTATCCCTGGGAATCATGTCCTTTTTCATCAAGGCGTCCATCGAGGCGCTCAGGGAGTTTCCGGAAGTCAACGCCTTCATCGACGGCACGGATGTCGTCTATCACCATTACTATCACATCGGGGTGGCCGTGGGGGCGGAGCGCGGCCTGGTGGTCCCCGTGGTGTGCCATGCGGACCGGCTCGGTTTTGCCGGGATAGAGCGGGCCATCTCGGATTATGTCCGGAAGATCCGTGAAAACCGCCTGGAACTGGCGGACCTCGAGGGTGGAACCTTTACGGTCAGCAACGGGGGGATTTACGGTTCGCTGCTCAGCACGCCGATCCTGAACACGCCGCAGAGCGGTATCCTGGGCCTGCACAAGATCGAGGAGCGTCCCGTCGTGGCGGATGGACGGATCGTCGCGCGGCCCATGATGTACGTTGCCCTGAGCTACGATCACCGGATCGTGGACGGCAGGGAAGCCGTTTCTTTCCTGAAGCGGATCAAGGACTGCGTGGAAACCCCCGAGAGGATCATGATGGAGATATAGATGGCCGGCATGGAGCGATACGACCTGGCAATCATCGGCGGCGGGCCGGGAGGCTGCGCCGCCGCCGTGCGCGCTGCCCGGCTGGGCCTGAAGACGGCATGCATCGACAGGTCCGCGCGCCTGGGCGGGGTGTGCCTGAACGTGGGCTGCATCCCGAGCAAGGTGCTGCTGGATTCCAGCGAAGCATACCGCTTTGCTGCGGAGCGACTCGGGGATTTCGGCATTAGGGCGGGCTCTCCGGCAATGGATCTCGACGCCCTGATGGCCAGGAAGGACCGGATCGTCCGGAACCTGGGCGATGGAGTGCGAAGACTGCTCGAAGGACACAAGGTCAGCATCCTGCGGGGCACGGCGCGAATCGCCGGGGCGAACCGCGTGGAGGTGACCTCGACGGAAGACGGGGAAGACGCCCGGCCGGGCCGCACGCTGCTCGAAGCCCGTGCGATCCTGCTCGCGACCGGCAGCGAACCGGTGGCTGTCCCAGGCCTCCCTTTCAACGGAACACGCATCGTCAGTTCGACGGAAGTCCTGGCGTTCGATTCCGTCCCGCGTCACCTTGGGGTCCTCGGCGGAGGGTACATCGGGCTCGAATTGGGCTCCGCATGGCTGAGGCTCGGAGCGCGGGTGACAGTCGTCGAGATGATGCCGCGGATCGTTTCGATGCTCGACGGTCAGGTCGCACGGGCACTGGAGCGGAGCCTCGTGAAACAGGGCTTCGTCTTTCGGGTCGGCGCCCGGGTTGCGTCGGCCACCGTGGATGACGGCGGGGTGCGTCTCAGGCTCGTCGCCGGGGAGGGGGAAGAGGAGATTTCCTGCGACCGGCTGCTGGTGGCCGCCGGCCGCCGCCCGCTCACGGCGGGGCTGGGGCTGGAGGCGGCCGGCGTGTTCGTCGATCCACGCTCCGGCCGGGTGCCGGTGGATGAATGCTACCGCACGAACGTGCCGGGAATCTATGCCATAGGAGACCTCGTCGCCGGGCCGATGCTCGCCCACAAGGCTTCCGCGGAAGGGGCCGCCGCGGTGGAATGTATTGCCGGTCTGCCCGGAGAGGTGAACTACGACACCATTCCCTCCGTCATTTTCACCTCGCCCGAAGTGGCGAGCGTCGGGCTCTCGGAGGAACAGGTACGGGAGCGAGGCGTTTCCTGCTCCGTGGGAGTCTATCCTTTTTCGGGAGTGGCGCGCGCGCTGAGCATGGGGGGGGCGGAAGGATTCGCCAAGATCGTCGCGGGGGCGCGGAGTGGCCGTATCCTGGGCGTTCACATCATCGGCCCCCACGCCTCGGACCTCATCGCCGAGTGCGTCGTGGCCATGGAATACGGTGCAACGGCCGCCGACGTCGCCCGCATCGTCCATGCACACCCGACCCTGCCCGAAGTCCTGCACGAAGCCGCAGATGCCTTGAAGCCCGTGTGAGCCAGCCCCGGAAACTGGATGCATGCCGCTTTTTCCTCTGTTTTTTAGTCGATCTCTCATGATATGTTCCGGCGTGTTCCCGTTGGCTTCGGGCGGCAGGGACGTTTCTGCCGTCGGAATGGGCCGAGGGCGCGCCGGTGCGGCGCGACCCGGAGTGGATGAATATGGGCAGGGAGGTTTGCATGGCGGATTCACGGCTTCGGATCGTTGTGACCGGGCTGGCGGCGCTTTACCCCGTTGGGGGAGTGGCGTGGGATTACCTTCAGTACGCAATCGGTTTTGCCCGTCTCGGGCACGACGTGGTGTATCACGAGGATTCCTGGAGCTGGCCCTACAACCCGGTGGAGAAGACCTTTACAGCCGATCCGGCGTATTCCGTGAAGTATATCGACGACTTCTTTAAACGCTACGCTCCCGGGCTCTGCGGGCGGTGGCACTACCGGCACCTGCACGAGACGAGCTACGGAATGAGCTGGGACGCTTTCGACGAATTCGCCCGGTCGGCCGATCTGTTTCTCAACGTGAGCGGTGCGTGCATGATTCCCGAACAACTGCCGCAACGCTGCGAGAAGATCTTCCTCGACACGGACCCCGGGTACAACCAGATCATGCTGAGCGAAAAGCTCTCCTGGTCGGAAAACGTCGAAAGATGGTGCGCAAGCGTCGAAGCTCACGATCAGCACTTCACCTACGCGGAAAACATCTACGCGGGCGACTGCCTGCTGCCCCGGCTGGACTTCAAGTGGAAGACGACGCGCACGCCCATCGCGGTCGACCTCTGGGAACCCGTCGTGCACAAGCCGCTTCCCCCCCGGGCGCCCTGGACGACCATCATGACGTGGAACGCCTTCAAGGGGCCGCTCGTCCACAAGGGTGTGGAATATTTCAGCAAGGGCATGGAATTCGAGAAGATCATCGATATACCCTCCCGCCTGCACCTGCCCCTGAAAGTGGCCGTGGGTGGAACGACCGCTCCGCTGGACCGGCTGGAGGAAAAGGGATGGGAAGTGGCGGACGGACCGGAAGCGACGGTCACTCCGGCCCGGTACCAGGATTTCATCGCCGAGTCCAGGGGGGAAATCTCGACGGCCAAGCAGGTGTATGTGGCCATGCGGACCGGATGGTTCAGCTGCCGGTCGGCATGCTACATTGCGGCCGGGCGGCCGGTGGTCGTGCAGGATACGGGATTCAAACCGGTGATCCCGGTCGGGGAGGGGGTCCTGGCTTTCGATACGATGGAAGAAGCCGTGGAAGGCATCCGGGAGGTCGAGGGAGACTATGCCCGGCACGCCCGGGCGGCGCTCGAAATCGCCAGGGAATACTTCGATGCGGAAAAGGTCCTCGGAAGGATGATCGAGGACGCCTACCGGTCCGCGTAAACATGCTGGTTCCCCGGCGGACCGCCTTCGGGACCGGTCCTGCCGCGTATTGGATCATATGCCGAAAGGAAATGTCTCATGGCCCATCAAGGCAAAGGAAAGATCATCGTTTTCGGGATTATGTTCTGGTATCCCCTGGCGGGTGTCACCTACCAGTTTCTCCATTACCTGATCGGGTTGCGGCGGCTGGGCTACGACGTCTACTACGTCGAAGACTCGGCGCGATGGGTCTATAATTCCAACATATTCCTGTTCACGCCCGATGCCTCGGACAATATCAAGGCCGTGGCCCCGCTCCTGGAGGCGCACGGGTTCGAGGGGCACTGGGCGTTTCGGGGCAACTACGAAGGAGGCGAATGCTTTGGAATGACGGAGGCGCAGCTCATGCAGCTCTACCGGGACGCCGACGCCTTCCTCAATGTCACTGCCTCCCAGGAACTCCGCGAAGAACACCTGGCCATTCCCCGGAGGATCTATGTCGAATCCGATCCCTTCGCCGTGCAGGTCAAGGTGCTCCAGGGACACAAACCGACCCTGGATGCGCTTGCCGCCCACGACGTCCATTTCACCTTCGGGGAAAACCTCGGCGCTCCGGACTGTACGCTGTCCATTGGGGGGTTCCCCTGGCTCCCGACGCGCCAGCCCGTTGTTCTGGACCTCTGGGCGAACCCGTACCCGCCCACGGTCAGGTCGGCGTACAGCACCATCACGACATGGCGGAACGAAGGCAAGAACATCGTTTTCAACGGCGAAACCTACTACTGGACCAAGGACCGTGAATTCCTGAAGATTTTCGATCTGCCCTTCCTCAGGACGGACCTCCGGTTCGAACTGGCCCTCGAAGTCGACGGGCCGACGAACATGCTTCTTTCCGACTACGGCTGGTGCGCGGTGCATTCGCTGCCCATATCGCAGGATGTCAACCGCTATCGTGAATACATCCAGAGGTCGAGGGCCGAGTTCACGGTTACGAAAGAGCAGGTGGTGCGGCCCCGCACCGGCTGGTTCAGCGACCGCAGCGTCTGCTACCTGGCAGCGGGACGGCCGGTGATCACGCAGGAGACGGGCTTCAGCAAATATCTGCCGACAGGGAAGGGACTTTTCGGGTTCAGCAACCTGGAAGAAATCCTGGCGGCGATCGATACGATCGAAAGCGACCATGAAGGATGCTGCCGGGCTGCTCGGGAAGTCGCCGAGGAATGCTTCGCGGCGGAAAAGGTGCTGGGAAGCCTGATGGACAGGGCGGGACTCTGATCCGGCGCGGCGGCGAAGCGGGCGGGCCGTTTCCGATGCGGCGGCCGTGAGGAGACGAGGTCGATGAAGACGACCATGGAGGCGGCGGGCGGCAGGATCCAATGGCCCGACGCCGTGAAGGGCATTGCGATCCTGTGGATCGTCTACTTCCACTTCATGCTCGCCTATTACACCGGTGGATACCCCTGGCCGCTCTCGGGCGGCAATTTTACGGCGTACCTGACCTTTTGCGCGCCGTCCTCGACACCGGAAACAATCTTCTGCTTCCTGCAAGGGTGCTGTGCGGCGATCATGCAGCGCGGCGCACAGGGGGTTGGCGTCTTCGTCGTCCTGAGCGGTTTCGGCCTGACCTACTCGCTGCTCAGGGCCAAAAGGCAGGAAAGCTGGAAAACCTGGTACGGGAAACGCCTGGTTCGCCTGTTTCCCATGTACTGGGCGGCACACCTGATCTATCTCGTCTCACCACTGATCGACCGCACGGAACCCATCGACTGGCGCTTCCTCCTGAGTTTCCTCGGCGACCGGGTTTTCCCCGTCGAAGCGATGTTCTACTATCTCTGCCCGCCCTGGTGGTTCTTCGGCCTGCTGCTGGAGCTGTATCTCGTCTTCCCCTTGCTGTACCGGCTGCTGCAAAGGCTCGGGCCCGTGAAATACCTGGCCGGCTCCATCGCGTTCACCGTGGCCGGCCGCTATCTGCTCTTCGATGTGCTCGAGCTGAACGTTTACTATGTCCAGGGGGCGTTTTTCGGCTCCAGACTGTGGGAATTCGCCACAGGTATGGCTTTTGCCGTGTTTTTCGCGAATCGGCCCGAAACGGCGGAGAGGCGACTCTTTTCTCTGCCCGCGTTTGCCGCGGGTGTCCTGCTGTATCTCCTGGGCGACTACTGCTACAAGCCCGGTTTCACCTATGCACTGAGTGACGGGATCATGGGAACCGGACTGTCCCTCGTTCTCGCAAACCTCGCGCATCTGTTGGGGAGGGTGCCGGCCGCGGGCACGGCGGTTGCCGCCGTCGGGGCCTCTTCCTACGGGCTGTACCTGCTGCACTATCCTTACGTGTTCTACTTCGGAAAGCGCCTGCAGGAACTGAGCATGCCCGGGTACGCCGCTGTGGTAACAGGCATCGTCGCCGTCATCGCCGTTGTCTGCATCCCGGTGGAACGACTGGTCAACCGGGTTGCGGGGCGTGTCCTCGACCGCAGGAAAAACAGAACGCCGGCATGAAATCCTGCTACCCGGCGGTGCCTTCCAGTACGACGGTCTTCATGCCGCCGGAATCTCCCGGCGCAAACGTCCCGGTAGCTCCCGGCCAGCTCATGGTCAGTTCCTTGTAGTAGTTGGTGATGGATATGCCCACCCGGAACCGTGTCCCGGCGCTCAGGCGTTCCATTCCCATCCATTCGGCCGGAAAGAAGGCTTCCAGCACCATGTGGGGAAGGGCTTTTTCGATGCGCTGTACCCGGCCTTTCAGCGGCAGCGGCTCCAGCGGCTTTCCCTCCGGCTCCCTGTACAATTGCGGGGTGATTTCGAAACCGTCCGGGAACTTGCTGTTGGCTCTCGGGACGAGGTAGATGCCGTAGCCGTTCCGCTGTCCCTGCGCCTCCACCGTGACGTGGAGCTGAAACGTTTCCTGCAGGGGAAACTCTCCGTCCCCACCCATGAAGATGGGGTCCACATACGTGTTGGAGAGGCTGGCGAGGTAGAGTCCTTCCGGTGTCCAGGTGAGATGGATGTCCCCGAAGGGCACGTAGGGGGCGGGGGTCTGGATGTCCGGGATGCGCGTCGCCGCCTTGTCCCAGTCGAGAAGGGACTGCTCGGAAACATCCATGGGACCGGCCGCCCTCGGGATGGATGCGGTGCGTCCCGGGTCGGCCCCGGAGCCTCCGGGCGTGCTTCCGGCACGCTCTACGCTCTTTCGGTGATACAGGTCGAGGACGGGATTGAGGGAACGGAAGATTTCCGTCACTTCTTCGTAAGGACGGTTAGCGGTGTCGACCAGTCCCATGTTGTAGTCTTCCCCGTCATTTCTGCCCCCCAGGGGTTCGTCCGCGTACTGGAACCAGTGGGCTCCGACGACGTTGGGAAAACCGGCGAAGTTGACGATCGCCCTGGACGCTCCCCATGCCCGTTCGGCCTGGGTGTCGACCGTCATGAGGTGGCCCGGATTGGGATGCGGATTGCGGGCTGTTTCATTGCGGTTGCCGCTCCTGTTTTCCTCGGCCGCGAAGAAAAATTCGGTGACCAGCACAGGCTTGTTCGTCAGGCGCCGCAGTCCGTCGAAATAGTAGGGGGCCACCCAGCCGTCGGGGACGTCCACGTTGTAGTTGGTGGAGATGATATCCACGTTGTCCCCCATGGCCATTACGGCATCCTGGTGATAGTAAAGCGGCATGCGGTCCCCGAGAACCAGCGCTCCGGGATGGACCTTGCGGATCGCGTCGTGCATCAGCTGGTAGTACCGCTTCGTGTAGATGTGCATGAAGGCGTTGACCGTCCGGATACCCATGCCCCCCGGCCTCAGCTTCAATTCGGCCCCGGCCCGCTTCAGTTCTTCGAAGCTTCCGAGAGACCCCGTGGGCACCCAGTCCTGCAGCAGACGGTTCCAGTCTCCGCCGTACCGGTCGTAGATCATCTGCCAGAGCGCGCGCTTGGTGTAGTTCTGCCAGTCTGCCTTGAGGAAATGCATGAAAATCGGTGAGTTCCACCAGCCCACTTCGTTGTCGGAATAATAACCGATCAGGCGGGGATGGTCTTGCAGATCCGCCGTCAGTTCCCCGGCAATTTTGACGACCATCTCTTCCATGGAGGGGTGGAACGGATCGAACCAGTGAAACTTCGAATTGCGGCCCAGTTCCAGGTCGACGGTCAGGGGCAGGCCGATCTCCGGGTGCGATGCGGACCACCCGCCGAGCGTGTTGAATCCCCACGAATGCAGTTGACGTCCGACGCATCTTCCCCATTCCGGGATGGACGAGTAGAAGTTGTTCCAGCAGTATTCCTGCATTTTACGGGTAAGAGGAGTTTCCGCGAACGGTTCCACGATATTTACCCCCTTGGAATAGAACGGGTTTCCTTCGGGGGTTACGAGCCACCAGACCCCGTCTTTTTCGACCGTGCTCCATCCGGGAGCGGGACGGCCTTCCGAAGCGGCGGCGGGGTTGGTGCAGACAGTTGCGGCAAACAGAAGAACGGCGGCAATGAAACGAACCATATGGATCCTCTCCAGGAACGAACGAATCAGCGATGAAAGCCGGGCAACCCGGCGGCCGGCGAAGCCGCTGTGAAGGCCGGCGGAGCAGGCAACGCGGAAATATATACCAATTATTCGCGATGTGGAAGTGGGGGAATTGCCCGGGATGGAGGCTGTCGGGCTTCGGTGGGCCTGCCGGGCACCGGGAGGAAGGATCGCCCCGGCGCGGCGGCAATATGTTGATTTAAAAGTGCAACTTCCAGGTCGAGCGACAATCTTAATTCCCCCCTTGAGGGGGCGGGGGGGTGTTTTCTCCAAAGCTTCGAGTACTTAAAAACCAACACCCCCCTTGATCACCCTTCGAAGGGGGGAATGGGAATCTTTGACTCAACAGCATTGCGGCCCGGCGGTGCTGCCGGGCGGTTCCGTCATGCCCTCTGAAGGCGCGGACGGTGGAAAACGGGCCTGCCCGGATGCAACGGACCCGCGGACTCGTACGGAACCCGGATCACTGTACGTTAACGGTCCGGCGGAACTGGGCTGCGTAGACCTGTGGGATGGCGAGAACCTGCATCGGGTCCAGTTGACCGAAGACCTCGCAGGGACGCAGGTAATCCTTGAAGAACCAGCCCAGCATCCCGGTCTGGGACTGGTGGGCGTACAAGGCGCTCTTCTTGTTTTCCAGTTCGTTCGCGGTCAGGGGCAGGCTGCGCCACCGCGTCTGCGAAAGGAGCCTGCTGGCGGTCTGGGAACAGCCTATGCCCGTGTTCCTGATGGTGTCGAGCCATTTGCCCGAGGTTGGATAGCCGATGTAGTGCACCAGGTAGGTGAGGAACCTGGTGGCGGTGAAAGAGACTTCCCCTCTCTGGTTCAGGTGGCGAGCCGCGTCCAGTACGAAAATCCCGGTCGTGCAATGATCCGGGTGGAAATCCCGCGGATCTGGCAGAATGACCCAGTCCGGGTTGAAGCCTCTCAATACCTGCGAAATCATCTCCTCCAGGTCGGCTCCCGCATATTGTGCCAGCCGACTATAGCTGTTCTTGTATTCCGGCCGGCTGAAGCGGGTGTGAGGGGATGTGAAGGGCTTGAGCCGCGACCAGTAATCGGTCCAGAGGTCGTCGATGCCGTCGTCGGGAAAGCCGAGGAATACGACGTCCTCGGAGTTTACCCCCAACTGGCAGACGGCCTGGAGAGCTTCCTCCTGGCGCATACGGCCGTACTCGACGAAGTCCTGGCTGGAGGTTTCCTTGCGCTTGCACTTGAGGCGCACCCCCTCGACATACCCGTCGCCGTTGGTCATGAAGACGACGCAGACTTTTCCTTCGTTCTCGATCACGCGCTGGATCAGGCCTGCTGCGCCGAGGCTCTCGTCGTCGGGGTGTGGAATGAAGAAGATCGCCCGAATGCCCTTGGGAACGCAGAGTTCGCGTTCTGGAACTGTGGAGGACTCGGGCTCCCGGTTTTCGGGCTTGACGGAACCGGCTGCTGCTCCGGCCTTGTTCCCGTCACCGGGCGTATCCTGAGCGAGGCTTGGTGTGGTATCGAGTTCAAAATCGAATATCTGTTGGACGTGAGAAATCCTGCTTCCGAAAAAAACGAATGTCAGAAATACAGAGGCGGCAAGTAACCTGCGCAGCAAAGCCCTATCCCTCCCGGTTTGGACGCCGGCTGCACCGCCTCGCTTCGAGTTTCCCCGGCAGCACAGGCGCAAACGTCATTTAGGGGTAAATAACGGGAACTCATCTATTCTATCGGCATGCGGGCTGGTTCCCATGAATGAATAAGGATTCCGGCCCTCTGTGATCCCTGCTCTCCCGGAGCAAATATACTGCAAACGAAAAGACGAGAGAAGAAAAAAGGAAGAGGCCGGAGAGCCTGTTCGAAAAGCCCGGAAGCCTCCGGCCGCGCCCTGGACAATGTTCCGCGGGGCTGCGGCCGGTGGAGGTGAACGATCATTTTTTTTGTGAGAATTCCTTTTCATCTTCTATGCTGAACTGGGAACGATAGAGCGAGGCGAAGGGGCCGTTCCGGTGAATCAGTTCGTTGAAGGTCCCCTTTTCGACGATCGCGCCCGAGCGCAGCACGACGATCATATCGGCCTGCCGGACAGTCGAAAGCCGGTGGGCGATGATGAAGGTTGTCCGGCCCGCGGTCAACTGGTTCAAACCGTCCATGATCAGCGATTCCGTTTCGGCATCCACGGAAGAAGTCGGCTCGTCGAGGATCAGGATGGGGGCGTTGCGCAGAATGGCACGGGCGATGGTGATCCGCTGCCGCTCCCCTTCGGAGAGGGTGGCGCCCTGTTCGCCCACGAGGGTGTCGTATTTCTTGGGAAGCCTCATGATGGAATCGTGGATGCGCGCCAGCCGGGCGGCTGCCATCACCTCTTCCATCGTCGCGTTGGTGCGCCCGTAGGCGATGTTTTCCTTGATGCTGACGGGAAAGACCAGCGGCGGCTGAAGAACCATGGAAATCTGGTTTCGCAGCGACTTGAGCTGGAATTCCCTGATATCGACCCCGTCGAGGAGTACCCTGCCGGTGTTGGGATCGTAAAAGCGGGGGAGAAGGCTCACGAGGGTGGATTTCCCGACGCCCGTGGGGCCGACGAAGGCGACCTTCTGCCCTGCGCGCACTTCCAGGTGGATGTTCTGTAGGACCGGCTGCTCTGAAATGTACTGGAAGGAAACCCCCTCCCAGGTGATGTTCCCCTTGGCCCCGGCTTTTCCGAAGGTCCGGGTGCCTTCCTGCAGGTCCTTTTCGATGTCCAGGATCTCGAAGACCCGGTCCACTCCTACCCTGGCCCCCTGGATGAGCCCCCAGGTCTGGCTGATGGTGTTGATCGGCCCGTAGAGAGAGGCGAGGTAGGTGGTGAAGATGACGATTTCGCCGACCGACAGCGTGCCGGCAAGGACGTGCTTGGCCCCGACCCAGACGACGAAGGCGGTCCCGAGAGCCATCACGACGTTGATCACCCCGGCATAGAAGGTCTGGAGGGTGTAGAGGCGCAGGCTGGCGCCGAGGCTCTCGTCGCTCGCCGTCATGAATTTGCGGTGTTCCTCCTCCTCCTTGGTGAATGCCTGGATGATCCGGATCGCCGAAATCGCGCGCTGTACGACGGAATACACCTCGCTCTCCTGTTCCCTGGCCCGCATGGCGGCCGCCGTAATGCGCCGGCTCATGGCGGAGATCGAAAGGAACAGGACCGGGCAGACGGCGAGAGCCATGAGGGTGAGCTGCCAGTCGAGCTGCAGCATGACGATGAACATGCCGATCAGGAGCGAACCGGCCGTGGCGATGGGAAACACGCCGTTCATCGTGAGGCTCTGGATGGCATAGGTGTCTGCGGTGACCCGGTACATCAGGTCCCCCACCTGCCGCCTTCCGTGGAATGCGAGGGAAAGCCGCTGGAGATGGCTGTAGAGGTCCCGGCGAAGATCGTTCACCATTCTCTGGCCGATCCTGATGGTGGTGTAGTTGTTCAGGAGCGTGATGCCGCCCAGCACCAGGTATACGACGACCATCGCAAAACAGGCCTGGATGAGCAGAATCTCCGGCGGGTACGACTTCAGAAATTCCCAGTCGATGGGCTTGCCGCTCAGTACGTTGTCGATGATGATCTTGAGCGGCCAGGGTTTCAGCAGTTCACAGCCGCTCATCAGAAACACCTGTGCCAGCGCGAAGACGAACGGCCACCTGTAGGGCCAGAGGTAGGGCATAATCTTGCGTATCATGTCAGTTTCGTCACTCTATCGGACCGGGTTTTCGTCGATGGGCCGGATGGGCGTGAGGCCCGCCTTTCCGGCGGCGATCTCCGTTACGTGATGGAGAATGTGCCCGAGTCGAAGTTTTTGGTTTGTAATGAAATACGTGTGAATGCAGCCCACTGCGGCTGCCAGCACGGAAAGCTGGGGCATTCCGAAAGACGCCCCGACAGCGATAAGAACGGCACAGGAGGAGAGGGACAGGATGGCCGGCTTGGAAAACCTCAAGGAACAGCGTATCCGCAGCCGCCTCTTGTTGCCGCCGTGGTTTTCACAGCAGACTTTGATGTGCGCCCTCGACCAGATGCCTCTCGATACCTTCAGGTCCCAGTCGTTCCAGCCCTGGTCGATGGCGACGAAATACTTGCGCGGCAGAAGAAAATCCATGATAGCCTGGAGCAGGCTCTCCTTTTCGAGTCCATCCTCGGACCAGTAGTCGAGAAAAAAAGCCCGTTCGTGCCAGGAAATCTCCGGCTTCTGCGTAATGCGCGGGAACTTGACGGGCTCCACCTCCGTGTAGCCGGCTATCCGCCATTTGTAGCGCTCCCAACTGCGGACGAGGGGACCGAGGTAGATGAGCGCGGCGACGAGCAGCCGGGCATGCGGCCCGTCGTGGCGGGGATCGATGGACGCCTTCATCGCCCCCGTTCCCGCTGTCAGCAGAGAACAAAGGAGCGGGGCGGCCCCCAGCCACCAGGGTATGCCCCCCGGGGCGAGAGTGCAAAGGAAAATCAGGAGTGCCGCCAGGTTCCACTCGAGCGTCAGGGGCAGGAACGAGATGAGCGACGAAGGCGGTTCGTAGAGCGTCTGGAAAAGAGCCCGTCCGAAGACCCCCGAATAGATCACCGCGCGGCGGGAGAAGAGGGATGAGGAGAGGTCGCCGTAGATGCGCCCGAGCCACCGGGTCTGACCCAGCAGGTTGAAGCGATAGGGGTGCTTGAAGTAAACGAGCGATTCTGCCTTGCCGTATCCCCGCTGCTGCTTCAGGTATGCCGCTACGGTATTCCGCCGGAAGTGCCAGACGACGGCGGCCGGGCTGAAGCCGATCTGGTAGCCCTCGTTTTGCAGCCTCCAGCAGAGGTCGACGTCATCGCCTGCCACCCGGAAGTTCGTATCGAAGCCCCCGATCCCTTCCAGGGCTTCGCGCCGGAAGGCCATGTTGCATCCGGCGATGTGTTCCGCCACATCGTCGCTGAGAAGCACGGGGGTCGGACCTCCCGGTGAGGCCGCGACACAGGACGGCACGAAAGAGTCCTCGGGAGGCGGGAAGTTCGGCCCGCCCACGGCGGAGAGGCCGGAGGACAGAAATTTCGAGACCATGTATGTCAACCAGTCCGGATCGGCCACACAATCGGAATCGGTGAAGGCGACGATGTCTCCCGTGGCGGCCGCGATGCCCGCGTTGCGGGCGGCGCTGAGTCCCCGGTTCGGCTGGTCGATGATCTTTACGTTTTCATATTCATAGCCGCGGGCGATTTCCAGTGTCCGGTCGGCGGAGCCGTCGTTTACGACGATCGTCTCGTAGTCGGGGTAGTTGATCGCCTGAAGCGAGTCCAGGCACATGCGCATCGTGCGTTCGGCGTTGTATGCGCAGACGACGACCGAAACCCGGGGATATTCCGCGAGGGAGGGCGGCAGTGGTTCGCTGTAGTGCCGCTGCACCGCATGAAAGGACGGCTTCTTTTCGCGGCTTGCGTCCACGAGGCCGAAAGCCCAGCCGTCCATCGAATAGCCTCCGGTGAACCATTCGTCGGTCCAGGAGAAAACGGTGGTTCCCGCAAGCCCCATGTCGAAGCAGGCACGCACCTGCCACGAGAGGATGTTTGCCTGTGCGTCCTTCCCCTCGCGAATGGAATCGATACCGAATTCCGTAAGGACCAGCGGTTTTTCGCCCGCCAGGTTATGGAGGCGGGAAACGTAACGCCGGAAGGCGTCCTCGCGATGGAGGTACACGTTGAAGGAGACGAAATCGGTGAAATCGACCTGCAGGTATTCCGTCGATGGGAAATTGGCGTAGCTGACGAGCGTGCCGGGATCAATGCCCTTCGTCAGGTCCATCAGATCCTTGAGAAAACCCCGAATCCGCTCGGGACCGTGCCAGCGCACGATGTCCGGGGGGATTTCATTTCCCAGCAGAAAGGCGAAAAGGGCGGGGTGCCCCTTGCAGGCGCTCACGCCGTCGGAAATGGCCCTGCGGATATCCTGCCTGACGGAAGAGGACTTGAGGAAGCAGATGTGCTCGGCCCACGGGATGCCCGCCAGGACCCGAACGCCGTGCTCTCCGGCCATGTCCAGCAGCCACGCGGGAGGGACGGTGAACGTGCGCAGGCAGTTCGCACCCAGTTCCGCCATCAGGCTCAGGTCCTTCTCGACCGTGGGCCGCTCGGGGAAAGGGTCTCCGTGGGAGCCGGTCTTGAAAGGGCCGTAGGTGACTCCCTTTACGAAGAACTTCTTCTCCCCTTCGAAAAAGAACTTGCCGTGTACCGTAACGGAATTACCTCCCCGCACGGTTGTTGCTCTGTCACTCTGCGGTTGCGCCGACTCGACTTCCACCGTCGTCTCCGATTCCTGTTGCCGGTTGCCCGGCCGGACCCGCTCACCTCCTGCCAGGGGACGGGAGGCGCCGTGCGAACCTGTTCCGAATTATGCCCAATGCACTCGAATCATTTCAGATTTCCGTCGCATATCTAGCCCATTAACGTGTGGGAATCAACCAAAATCTCGGTGCCCGGCCTGCGAAAGCGGGCCGGACCCAGCCGCCGGGAGGAAGGGGCCGGGCGCGAAGGAGCTTATTCTTCTCGGTCCATTCTGCCTGCTGTCCCTTGAACGGGTGAGGAACCGCCGCCGGGACCGGTGGGGATTGGAGGAAAAGAAACGACCAGGAAAACATTGCTAAACTCCTGCAAATAGTTTAGATTACCGCCGTTTAGGATGACCTTCCGCGTTCCGGAGGGGGCGTCGGGGTGGCTGTTGAGGCAGAACCCGGGTGGCGTTCCCGCCGGGTGTCGACTCGAACATTATTGGAAAGGAATCATTTCATGCACCTTCGTAAACGCTGTGCGGTGACCGGCGGCGCTGGCTTCCTGGGGTCCCATCTTTGCGAACGACTTCTCAACGATGGCTTCGATGTGCTTTGTATTGACAATTTCTACACCGGTAGCAAGCGCAACATTGTGCACCTGATCGACAACCCTTACTTCGAAATGTACCGCCACGACATTACCTATCCGCTGTACGTCGAAGTGGACGAAATCTTCAACCTGGCCTGCCCGGCTTCGCCCATCCATTACCAGACCGATCCCGTGCAAACCACCAAGGTGAACGTGCATGGATCCATCAACATGCTCGGCCTGGCGAAAAGGGTGAAAGCCAAGATTATGCAGGCATCCACGTCGGAGGTCTACGGAGACCCCAAGGTCCATCCCCAGACCGAAGCCTACTGGGGGCATGTGAATCCCATCGGGCCGCGCTCCTGCTACGACGAAGGAAAACGCTGCGCGGAGACGCTCTTTTTCGACTATCACCGCCAGCATGGACTGCTGATCAAGGTGGCCCGTATTTTCAATACCTACGGTCCCAGAATGCATCCGAACGACGGCCGTGTGGTCTCCAATTTCATCGTGCAGGCTCTGCAGGGTGAGCCGATCACCATTTATGGGAAAGGCACCCAGACGAGGTCCTTCTGCTACGTGGATGACCTCATCGAAGGGTTTGTGCGGCTCATGAGGACTCCGGACGGCTTCACCGGC
Organism: Desulfobacteraceae bacterium; assembly: GCA_021372635.1. Lineage (GTDB taxonomy): Bacteria > Desulfobacterota > Syntrophobacteria > Syntrophobacterales > Syntrophobacteraceae > JAJFUA01. The sequence goes on from JAJFUA010000262.1 coordinate 19,578, forward strand.
CCGGTGAACCTGGGTAATCCGGGCGAATTCACGATCCTGGAACTTGCGGAGAAAGTCATCAAGATGACCGGTTCCCATTCCGAACTGGTTTTCAATCCTCTGCCCAAGGACGACCCGACCATGCGCAAACCCGACATCAGTCAGGCCAAGTCCGTTCTCGGGTGGGAACCGAAGATCCCTCTGGATGAAGGCTTGCGCAAGACCATCGACTACTTTGACGATCTCATGCGGCAGGGTGAAGCCATGTTGACGAGTTCAGGAACTCATTGTTGAGATTTTTGAGGAATTTGTCGCATTCTGTCGGATTTTCGCTTTGTTGATCCCGATATTGCCCTGCCGGCCCGGAAACGGGAGCGACAGGGCAATATCGCCTGTTTCACCCCGATTCCTCAAATTGTATACAAACTTTCTAATTTATTGCTTTTATATTGGTAAAACCTATTTACTCTCTAGCTCTCGATAGAATTTTTCGATATTTCTTCTGTTCTGCATCTCTTTTCCTTTATTATTTCAAAATATTCTGGTAATCTAAGCATCAATATGTCTTCAAGACTGGCTGTAGGCTGCTTACCGCTATGAATTCGAGGGGGTTACGTCGGTCTACAGGCGTCGGCAGAAAAGCCGACGCGCGAGGAAGTCCGGTGCTGGGGGGTACCGTTCTTTCTCAGTCAGGGTCTTGTGGGAAGATGTATTGAGCAAGGGGGGGTGTTATGTCACAGCATTCCGTGGAGAAGTCTATCTGCACGGTCCGGGATGCGCTGGCCGAAGCGAAAAGTGTGGTAGTCCTCAGTGGGGCCGGAATTTCGGCCGAATCGGGGGTGCCCACTTTCAGAGGGCAGGGCGGCCTGTGGCGCCAGTATCGGGCCACGGATCTTGCCACGCCCGAAGCTTTTGCCCGAGATCCAAAGCTTGTCTGGGAGTTCTACAACTGGCGCCGGGAACTCCTTGAACCTCTGCGCCCCAACGCTGCACATCTTTCCCTTGCAAAGCTCGAAAACCGCCTGTCTAGTTTTGTCCTGATCACCCAGAACATCGACGGTCTGCATCAGATGGCCGGGAGCCGCAATGTGCTGGAACTCCACGGAAATATCTGGAAGGTTCGTTGTACCGCCTGCGGCCGGCTGACCGAGGACCGCCGGGTCCCGCTGCCGCTCTTGCCGACCTGCGAAGACTGCGGGGCGCTCCTCCGGCCACACGTGGTATGGTTTGGCGAGACGCTGGACCCAGGGATCCTCGACCGCGCATACGAAGAGGTGCTGCGTTGCGAGGTGATGCTCGTGATCGGGACTTCCGGAACCGTCCAGCCAGCGGCATCCATGGGGATGCTTGCCGGTAGAAACGGGGCACTGGTGGTCGAGATCAACCTCGAACCTACCCCCTACAGCGATATTTACTCCGTGAGTATCGCGGGGAAGGCCGGGGAAATCGTACCGCAACTTTTTTAGCGATTTGCTCCGGACTGGACCGCCGGCTTTTCGGGTCGGGCGGATCAATACCATTGTGCCCAGAAAATGACGGATTGGCGGGAAGGGGTTTAGTTTTTATTTTGATATTGCGTTCACTTTTTCTTTTGAAAGTAATAATTATCTGCTAATGTTGTTTGTGGGTTGATTGAATGGGTGGTTGATTATGAATATCACTTACTGCCGGGAACTATTGCATTGCCGCAGTGAGGAAAAGGGGGTTTCTCTGCTCGTGATCGGACCGGGCGTGCCGGGGCAGCGGCAGATCCGGGAATCATGGGAAAGGCCCGGGCATTAAGTCTTCCGGATGTTTCGGGTTTGTGACTGGTGTATGAGGGGGGACGCTCAGAAACAACGACACGCGTTCGGTATTGCGTCCGCAGATCGGAAAGCCGCCCGTCCCGGGAGGTGGTCCGGATGCGCACGTGGTTCGCCGGCCGGTACTCTCCGGTTTCATCCGGCTGTTGCCGAACGGTTGCGATCAATGCAAAACGAAGGGGAAGGGGCATGGAGCGGAAAAATGAAAAAGAAGTAATGGCGACTCTGAGGGAGCATGGCTTACAGGTGACGTACCAGAGGCTTGCGATCTACCAGGCGCTGTGCAACACGACCGAACATCCCAGCGCGGAGGTGATCTATCAGCAGGTCAAGAAACGTTTCCCCATGATTTCTCTCGGAACGGTTTACAAGACCATCGAACGGTTCTACGAGGTCGGACTGATCCAGAAGGTCGGCCCCGTGACCGAAGTCGCCCGATACGATGCCGAAATGGGGCCTCATCATCATTTTATTTGCCTCAAATGTCATGCGATCGAGAACATAGAACCGGTCGAAACCGATATCCGGCTCCCTGAAGGCAGCGGATTCCATGTCCTGCGCCAGCAGGTCGTATTGCAGGGATATTGCTCGCATTGCAGGTAATGCCCGAGTGATGGAACGGGGCGGGAAGGCCTGACGGAACGTGCCTTCCCGTTCCTTGCGCGCTTGCCCGGCCGCCTTCCGGATATACCCCGGCCGCTGTCGGGGGGGATCGCCCTGAGATGTGTCCCGCACCAGTTTCCCGTTCCGCCGGGCAGATCCCTCCACGTTGCCCGGAAACATTCGCTTCCTGAAAATCCTCTTCGCGCCAAAGGAACAGTTTTCTTAGAGGGATCGGCGAGCCATGCCGCAACGCCGGGTTCTGAAGGATCCGTTCTTTTGTTTCCGCTTGGGCCGGGGCGCGCTTTTCCTGTAACATGACGCGTTCCGCCGCCCGGTGTATCCGCGGGCAGTTTTGCCCGTCCGGCCGTTGCCATGTGTGAGGGGTTTTGCGCGATCAGCCGAAGAGCACTTATCGAGAGAGGAGCTGCAGTCATGAAGCGGATAGGGATTGTCGGAGGCCTCGGTCCCGAGTCGACCGTGGACTACTATAAGAGGATCATTGCGGCTTTTCAGGAGCGAAACACGGGGCTTTCGTTCCCGGAGATCGTTATCTACAGTGCCAACTTGCAGGAATTGATGGATGTCCTCGATGCGGGTGACCGCGAAGGCCTGGCGGTCTGGCTGGCGGAAAAGGTCGAGGCGCTGCATCGGGCCGGGGCGGATTTTGCCGTGATCGGTTCCAATACGCCCCATCTCGTTTTCGATGCCGTTCGCCTGCACGTTCCCATCCCGATGCTCAGCATCGTCGAGGAAACCTGCAGGAAGGCCGGACGGCTGGGACTGAAAAAACTCGGGCTTCTGGGCACGAAATTTACCATGGAGTCGGATTTCTACCGGAAATCCTTCGAAGCGGCAGGCCTCCAAATCGCCGTGCCGGAAGAGGTTGACCGGGAGTTGATCCACCACAGGCTCTTTACGGAAATCGAACTGGGCATCGTTAAGGATTCCACCCGGGAGGAGTTGTTGTCCGTGGTCCGGCGCATGATCGACGGGCAAGGGATTGAGGCGGTGATCCTGGGTTGTACGGAATTGCCGCTGATTCTTGATCGGGACTGTTTCGGGATTCCTTTTCTGAACACGACCGCGATCCACGTGGAGGGCATCGTGGAGTACTGTCTGAACGGCGTGAACTGACGGGCGGGACGGGGAGTGGCGCAGGGCGGCCCTGAAGCTCTGTGCCGCAATGCCCCGGCATGGTCCGGCAGGCCGGATTCGAAAAACTTTCCGGGAAGATCGTTTTCCTGCATCCGCCGAAGCCTCTGCGATGGAAAACGTCTCCGGTCCTTCCTCGAGGCAATCCCCGAAGAAAAAGCCGATTCCCTGCCGCACACCCTGCGTGCTGTCGTACGGGGGCAAGGCCCGTCGCGGTTCATGAAAAGGGGCCGTTTGTCTCAGGGCTCTCTCCGCGGAGGAGTACGTCAGGAAAGTTTTTATCTTATCGCATAAAATTGACGAAATTTCGTAATATTGACCAGCCGTGGTTATTGGCCGCGTCGATCTGCGCCTGAAACGCGAATCTTCGGTCGTCATCCCGCATCGGGTCTTCGATTGTATCTAATTGCTTGTATTGGGTTTTATCTGGACGATCCGTTTTCCCGCCCGGCGCGCCGGGTATCCGGGGCTTTCTTCCGGTCTGGCATGGCGCTTGCTCCTGGGAGGGACCGAGATCAAAGCAAAGGAGAGGCTATGACGACCTCGCTGCAGATACTCCTGGGTCTGGTTCTCTGCGGAGCAGGGCTTGCAACGGTTGCAGGCAATCCGTTTTCCGGATGCAGTGCCATCTTCCTGGGCGGTGTCCTGATCCTGGCGGGCATCGACCCGCTCGGGCGCTCGGACCGGTTCGACGGTGTCTTGAAGGGCGGTGGGGTGGATGAGCGGTAGCATCCCGGCGCACCTGGGGGCTTGGGCGGTGCCGGGGGAAGCGCGTCTTCGCCGTGGAACCGGCTGGAAACATGAAGGGCCGGGGGGCACGCCTTGGTGGCGGAACGATCCTTATGCGAAAAATGATTGCATGAACGAGATTTCTTCTATATTTAGCCCAAAAGACCATATTTCGTCGTCTGTGCGCGGGAATCCCGCTTGGAACCGGCCTGCCGATCGCTTTGGAGAATCGCATGGAACGGGCGGAGATCCGAATGAGCGCGGGAAGCTGGAGAGAATTCGAACGATGAGCCATCGGCAACTCGACTTTTACAGGGCTATTTCCGAAGAACTGGACCTCGAAAAGATGCAGCACCGCTTCCTGCTGGCTTTGCTCGATCTCCAGCACGTGGAGCGGGGTTCCATCTGGATCCGGACTGCGGAGGGCTATCGCTGCGTCGAGGCCGTGGGGAACCAGAGCGAGCGGGTGAGGGGCATCGTCGTCGGTGCGGACCGGCCGAGCATCGTCGGCTGGGTCATTGAAAACGGCCGGATGACCATTGCCGAACCCGGTCGCGATGCCCGTCATTTCAGGGAAATCGAAGACCAGCTCGACATCAAGAGCACCCTCATTCTCTGCTTTCCGCTCGTGCTCAAGAACGGCGGCGTCTACGGAGCTATCCAGCTCATCGATACGAGCACGGGCGGAGACCGCCTCAACCTGGACAAGGAATACCTCGACCTGCTCCAGGGCCTCGTCGATATAGGCTCTCTCGCCCTGAGCAACTCTCTTGTCTATAAGTACCAGGTGGAGGAGAACCTCAGGCTGAAGCAGGCGATCGACGCGATGCGCGGGGGCGACTCGATCGTCGGTCAGAGCCGTGTCTTTCACGCCGTCATGAAGACGGCCGGGGAATTTGCCAAGACCGATTTCACGGTGCTTATCACCGGTGAAAGCGGGACGGGCAAGGAGGTCGTCGCACGGGAAGTGCACCGGATGAGCCCCCGGAGCAACAAGCCGTTTCTGGTTCAGAACTGCAGCGCTATTCCGGATTCGCTGCTGGAAAGCGAACTTTTCGGGTATCGGAAGGGTGCGTTCACGGGTGCGAACAAGGATAAGATCGGTCTGTTCGAGGCAGCCGACGGCGGAACGGTGTTCCTTGATGAAATCGGGGACATGCCCTACCAGTTGCAGGCACGCCTGCTGCGAGTGCTGCAAAACGGAGAAGTGAAGCCGCTCGGCGGCGTGCGAACCCGCAAGGTGGATGTGCGGATCATCTCCGCCACCAACAGGGATATGAAGGACGCGATTTCGAAAAACGAATTCAGGGAGGATCTCTATTACCGGCTCAACGTGCTTCCGATACATATCCTCCCTCTGCGCGAACGGCGCGAGGATATTCCACTCCTTCTGGAACATTTCCTCCGCAGGGAATGCCTCAGGATGGGTCTTCCCGGGAAGAAGATCGATCGCAAGGCGATGGAGCGCCTGCTGCATTACCCGTGGCCCGGAAATGTGCGGGAGATGGAAAACTTCGCCCGGCACATCATCCTTATCGCCGGCGGCGATACCATTTCGGAGGACGATCTTTCCGTGCATTTCGGCATGGGCAGGGAGGAGGAACCCGCCCGGAACGGAGGCGCGCTTCCCCGGCGGACATCCGGTGAGGAGCAGGGCGGTCTTTCCCTTTCCGACTACACCTGGGAGGAACTGGAGAGGGCTTACGTGTTCTCCCTTCTCGAAAAAAACCGGTGGCACGTCACCCGGGCGGCAAAAGACGCGGGAGTGACCCGATCGACTTTCAACTCGAGGATGAAAAGGCTGGGCATTCAGAGATGATCGGCGGGGAGCCGCCGCACCGGTTCAAGCCTTTCCCTTTCGCTCCAGTTCCAGCTGCATCTGGGCCTTCCATGCCGGGCACCATTTGCCGTGCCAGGCCATGAGTCTTCCAATCCGACTCTCCGGGTTTTCCCTTGCATACCGGCAAAGGGCGCATCGATCGCAATGATTGGCGAGCAACCGTGTGAAGCGGTTCATGAGTCGAGTCCTCCTGAATGTTGTTCCAATTGCAGGATATTTTCGTAGAATGCAATAATCCGGGTTCATCCGTCACCCCGGTATTGTAGATCATGGTTTTGATTTGCGGGAGTTTTTTCCGCCATGCGGGACCGCACGGCCCCGGCGGTGCATTGCGACCCTCCCCGCATGGCCGCGCAAAAGGAGGAATCGGAAATGGAACTCAAAATGCCGGTCAAATTCCATGGAACGTACCAGGTCACCGTCCGCACCGGAAACGCCGAAAAAAGGAGATCTGCCAGAAGCTCGCCATAACCCCGCTTTCCGGTGAAAGCGGCCTGGCGAATTCGGAAAGCGAGGCTTCCGGTTCGGCGCCCACTCACCTGATCGTATATTTCAGCTTCGGGTGCCGGCGGGTGATCGAAGGGAGGCTGGTGGAGAACCGCGCGGAACGTGCCGCTTTTCAGGCGGACGGGCGCGAATACGTGTTCTCGCCTTCTGAAACGGCCTGCTGAAAGGAGCGATGCGCCATGATGAGGATGGTTCTTCTGTCCGCTTTTGCGGTGCTTTTCTTTACGATAACGGATGCCGCAGGGGCTTTCGAAACCGATGCGATCGAAACGTCGGCCGGGCGCCTGGAGATCACTTTTCTCGGCCACGGTTCGCTCATGTTCGCCACGGGAGGGAAAATTATCCACGTCGATCCCTATTCCGCAGTGGCGGACTATGCCCGTCTGCCCCGCGCCGACCTTGTCCTGATCACCCACGAGCATGCGGACCATCTGGACCTCAAGGCCCTGGAAGCCGTGCGCACCGAAAAAACGGCCGTCGTATTGACCGAGGCGTGCGCGAATCAGGTGAAAGGCGGCATCGCCCTGCATGACGGCGATGTCCAAACGGTCTCGGGATTCCGGATCGAAGCGGTCCCCGCGTACAATCTCGTGCATATGCGCAGCGAAGGGGTGCCTTTCCACCCGAAGGGAAGCGGCAACGGCTACATCGTTACATTCGGGGACAAGAAGGTGTACGTGGCCGGCGACACGGAGAACACCCCGGAGATGAAAGGCCTGAATGGGATCGATATCGCATTCCTGCCCATGAACCTGCCGTACACCATGACTCCGGAGATGGTGGCCGACGCGGCGAAGGCGTTCAGGCCGAAAATCCTGTACCCTTATCACACGGGAAACACGGATACGTCCAGGCTCGTCCGGTTGATGCGGGACACGAAGGAAGTAGAGGTGCGGCTGCGGAGCATGAAATAAAGCCGCCGTGCGTCCGCATTCTCAGTGATAGGTCGGAGGTTTTTCCCTGGCTTCCCTTTTTTCCCGGGGAGACTTCCTGCGGCTCCGGGCGCGGTATTTTTGCAGGTCCACGACGCCCGCCCGTACCACCGGCGTTTTTTTCCTGAATTGACGGAGGAAGAAGGCGAGCGGTTTCAAAAGCAGCACGAGGCCGGCCAGAATCAGGGCCGTGGCGCTCGACTGATCCTGCCGGAAGGTCAGGACCCCCGCGTAGATGCAGGTAATGGAAAAAAAGAAGAATAAAGCGGAAACGATCACCTGGTTCCTCTTGCCCTCATGGACCGGCGGGGCCTGCGGTTACAGCACTGTTAAACGGTTTCGACCGGTTCACCGGAAGCGACGCCCGGATTTCCGGGAGGTTCGCCTAGACTTGTTATCATTAAATGAAAAGATTCCTGAACTCAAGCGAGAAAAAAGATCCCGGGGCAACTTGCCGGCGAGGAGGGCAGGCCGGGAGTCCCGGTTTCTTCCGGGCACGGATAAGGATGAAGAGACGGGAAGGGTATGCGAAATGAAGATCGCGGGAGAACTCGGCTGAAGCTCGTGCGTGGCGGGGGGACGCGAGTGGTGCGCCTTGGGGGTGTCACGATCGTACCGGCGCCTGCGGCCATGCCGCCCTTTCCTGTTGACGCGGAGGTCGTCGAGGAGGATACGTATTTTGTCTTGGGCGCCGAGCCGACAGTGGCGGAAGTCGACGAACACGTGGTGCGCCTCATGACCGAAGCGATCGAAGTCCAGCCCGCCGAACCGGGCAGCGTTTCGGTCAGGCGCGGCATGCCCCTGAAGCTCCTGGCGGTTGTCCATGACCTCGACAGGATGCCGAGCTGGCGGGAGGAATGGGTCGAACGGGCGCTCCGGGAAGTCTTTTGGGAAGTGGAGCGACGCGGGCTGGGGGCCATCGCACTGCCCATGATCGGAACGCTGCACGGGGCGCTGCGGCCGGATCGTTTCGCTGAACTGCTCCGGGGGATAATGTGCCCGTTTTCGTTTTCTTCCCTGCGAAGGTTGTGGCTCGTTGCGCACGAGGATGCCGCGGCGGAGGCGATGCGGGTGCTCGAAGGCGGCTGCGATGCGTAAGCCGGGACGGGAGGGTGCCGCGCGGCCGGGGCCCGGTGGATTTCGCGGAGAATCACAGCCGCTTGAAGGAGTTCTGCATGTCTGTTGCATCGATCCGAATCATACGTCCGGAATGGAAGATATCCGTGTTTTTTGCCCTCCTGGCCTGTCTCCTGACTGCATGGTGCGGAAACGCCTTTGCGGCCGCAGGGAGTGCGGCGGAACCGAGGGTCAGCTTCCTGTGGGCTTTCGGCTCCGTCGTCCAGGAAAACGGGGGGCTGAAGCTTCGACCCGTCAGGGAACACTCGGTTCTGAAGGCCGGCGACAAGCTGAAGATGATGATCGAGTTGAAGAAAAAGTGCTTCGTCTATGTGGTTTACCGTAATACCCGGGGAGAAATTTCCCTGTTGTTTCCCAACGCCCAGGAGCATGGTCCCGCCGCCACGGCCGTCGCCCGGAAGTACTTCATTCCCCGGCAGGATGCATGGTTCGAACTGGACGACCACGCCGGCACGGAAACCTTTTACCTCATCGCCTCCGACCGGCAGTTGACCCAGTTGGAATACCTGATCGAACAGTACCGGTCCGCTGACCCCGGAAGGAAGGCCGGGCTGGCGGAGCAGGCTATTGCGGAGATCGAGGGAATCGAAGCGGACCGTCGGGAACTTGCTTCCTTTGCGGAGCGCCCCATCGGGCCCTCACAGGTTCGGGGCTTCGAAAGGGCGCAGGGGCGGGACCCTTCGGATGTTTCCGTTTTTGCACAGGAAATTACCTCTCCCCTGGAGACCTGTCTGAGGACCTTCACCATCGACCACCGCTGATTCGTTGGCTGCTTCCCGGAAAGACCGGGCCATTCCTCCGACTTTCCTGCTCGAAGCTCCGGTTCTCGGCTTTCCTCGCGTGAAAAGGGCTTGCAACAGGAATTCTTCTCATTTGCCTTTGGTGAAGAATAATGGCCGGTGATATTTTACGCGAGTTTTCCTCTCTCGGGGAGATCTGTGTGAATTCATTGCCTGCGCCGCGAATTCGAAATGTCGATGCCCCTTGGCTGGGACCCTGCGCCTGCTTATATTACGGATGAATGTGGGCTTCATGGGTCGCTATTTAGAGTTCTGCAGGAAATCGGTCTTTCGCCTGTGCGATTGCGGTTTTTTGAAGTAACTCCAGGTATCGAGCGATTGGAGCGGGTCTCAGAATAGAAAAAGAGGAACACAAGATGGCGGAAGGTCGAGTGAAGTGGTTCAATGCAAGCAAGGGATACGGCTTTATCGAGAGCGATTCGGGGCATGACGTCTTCGTGCATTACAGCGCTATTGAAGAAGGCGGCTACAAGAGCTTGAACGAAGGCGATCGCGTGAGCTTCGTGGAGGAAAAGGGTGCAAAAGGCCCCCAAGCCGCCAAGGTGAAGAAGCTCTAGTTTAACTGCGTGAATTATCGTATGCACCTTGAAGCCGGGTGGGAATCTGTATTCCCGCCCGATCGCTTTTGGGGGGCGCGTCTTTGCCGGTTGTGCGTGCCGGTGGGGCGAGAGTTTCCCCACCGCTTCAGAATTCAGAAGCGGCCGCTGAGAAGGGCGCGCATCCCTGCGAGTATTCTTGCGCTCAGTGAACCCGCCTCGCCGGGTTCTTCCCCCGTCTTTCCTATCTTGATCACGACAACGGTGACATTGTCCTCGCCGCCGCGGGCGTTTGCCATGTCCACCAGCACGCGGCAGGCTTTCTCCGGATTCTTTCTGCTGACTACTTTCAGAATTTCGTCAGAGCTGACCGCGTCGCTCAAGCCGTCGGAGCAGATGACCACAGTATCGTTTCTGAGGCAGAGAAGCTCGCAGATATTCGGTTGTACGGTCTCATGTGTCCCAATGGCGCGGGTGAGCATATGCCGGTACATTTCCCCCAGAAGGTGGCTCTTTCCCGGATAGAGGACTTCCTGTTCCGCGAGCACGGTGTGAGGGACCGAGAGTTCTCTGATGCCTCCGTCGCGGACGAGGTAGATGGGGCTGTCCCCCACGTTGGCGGCGATCAGGGTATCGCCTGCGAGGTAGACGGCCGAAACGGTCGAACCCATGCCGCGGCAGGACTCTTTGCTTTCGGAGAGCCGTTTCACTTCCCGGTTTGCGAGATGGATGGAAGAGAGAAGGTGGTTCCCCTCTTTCGAAGACTTTGCGTCCGGTTCGTTCGGATCATCGACCGATGGGCCGTTCCTGCAGCGCTTTACGCAGTCGCGGACCGTGTCGACGGTGAGCCTGCTGGCGACTTCGCCCGCACGATGTCCGCCCATGCCGTCCGCGACGATGTAAAGGAGCAGTTCACCGTCGAGGAGGAGGCTGTCCTCGTTGCCTTTCCTTCTCTTGCCGACGTCGCTGAGGCCTGCCGCTGCTACGGTCGTCATATTCCCATTGCTCCCCGTCGTTCCGAATCCGAGGAAAGGGTTCCGACCCGCGGCCTGACAAGCGACCGGTGCGGTGTGCGAATCCCGGTGAGAATACCCCAAGACAGGCCCGATTATGGACAACGGGAGTCACTGTGTCAACAGGCGCATATTCATTGGAAACAGCCGTTTTTCAGGTGCGGCGGGGCGATTTTTCTCTGCAGGCCGGGGAAAAATCGCTTTCCTATTTGGACGGTTTGGCGGCCGGCTTGGCGGTACCCTGCTTCACCCAGGGTTTGCTCTGCCCGTCTTCGAAGACGTTGTCCTTGATCTTTCCTTCCGCCTCGCCGCCGTCGGCAAGTTCCAGGGTGATCGCGTTGCCATTCATCTTGTAGGTTCCCGTAAGGTCTTCGAAGGGGTGTTCCATGTCCTGGGGGACCTTCCGCTGCTTGAGGAAAAAGGTGCCGTTCGGGTAGAGGGTCAGGTATTCCTTGGAGTCTCCACTGTTGATGTACGTTCCGGTTACCTGAGACTGTGAATGTGCGGCGCCGCTGAATACCGCGAGAAGAAGCAGGGCGATGAAAACGGGGAAGATTTTCCTCATCACGAACTCTCCCTTTTGTTGGATTGGATACGGCGGCAGCAGCGATTCCGCGCTCCGGCCGGATAAAGGATCCGGGAATTCCCGGATACCGGCGGGAAAGCACGCCCGCTTCGCCGCCAAAAAAAGAAAAGGCGGGAAAATGAAGGGAGGCGCCGTTACTCCTCCATCATTCCTCCCACCTGGATTTACTGGGTTGCCCCCGACAGGACTCGAACCTGTGGCACCAAGATTAGGAATCTTGTGCTCTATCCGCCTGAGCTACGGGGGCGCAATGTCGTGATCGTCCATAACACAACGCGGGATCTGCTGTCAACATGCCCTTTGGGAAAAGACGCCCGGCCGCCTCAGAAGAAATAGGACGACTGCCGCTTGTTCCGCCGTCTTCCCGAGATCCATCCGATGAACCAGCCGGCAAAAAGAACCAGTGCGCCGGCCCCGAACCACCTGATCATCTGGGAGAGCTTCAGATTTTCGTTTTCCTGGGTCAGGGTACGGATCTGCTCCTGGGCCTCGGTCAACAGGACTTTCGTCGAATCGCACTCTTCCTTGAGCTTCACGTAATTGGCAGAACCGCTTTTCAGGGCTTCGAACGAGGCGCTGAGCTTCGCGAGCTTGTCCGTCAGGTCTTTTTCCCTGGCGGAAAGATCGGTCTTTTCCTTTTCCGTGGAATTCAGCTTGTCTTTCAGCGTGGACGTTTCGGCCTGCATGTCTTTGATCAGCGCGTCGTCGGGGGGGCGCGTGCCGAGAGTGCGGGTCGGCACCCAGCCGTCCCGCTTGTCGCCGGAAGGCGAGGTGAAACGGACGAGCGTCCACTCGCTTTCCTTGAGGATTTCCACCGCGGTGCCGGGCGGGAGTGAGCCGATGACCTTTTTATTGGTGCTGGGAGCGGACCGTATCGGTACGTCTTTCGAGTCGATGATGAAGGCCTTGCCGCCCCAGCTTGCCTGAGCGGTCCAAACCATGATAAGAAGCACTGCCGGTACGATCAAAGCGCGTCTCATGTTCATCGGCATAAGTCCCATGGCTGCGAATGGGGTTTGTGGGTGTGCCCGGTGGAGGGCGGTGCATCCAATCCGTTGAGACGCATTATAGATGGAGAGCGGCCGGCGACGCAAGGCAAAAACCGGCGCCCCGGTTTGACTCGCGAAGGATACCGTCTTAATCTCCGGGGTTCGAAACGTATGGCCATCTGTCCCGGTGCAAGGGGTAACACATTGAATATGTTGATTGACACACATGCTCATCTTGATATGCCGGAACTCGGTGGCGATCTGGACGGCGTCCTGGCCCGGGCCGCCGCCGCGGGAGTCGGGGAGATCATCACGATAGGGGTCGATCTGCCGAGCAGCCGCAAGGCCCTGGAGCTTGCCTGCAACTGCCGGCGCATTTATGCGACCGCGGGGGTCCATCCGCACGACTCCTTTCCCCTGGACGCGGAGGCGGCCGGCGAGCTGATCCGGCTTGCGCGCCAGGAACGGGTAGTGGCCATCGGCGAAATCGGCCTGGATTACTACTGGGATCACCAACCGCGGGCGGTGCAGCAGGAATGTTTCCGCCGCCAGCTGGAACTCGCTGCCGAAGTGGCCCTGCCAGTCGTTTTTCATATCCGGGACGCCTACGAGGACTTCATGGACATCATCCGGGATTATGCCGGGAATCTTGCCGGCGGGGTGATGCACTGCTTCTCGGGCAGCTGGGAAGTGGCCGAGTTCTGCCTCGACCTCGGATTCTACCTGTCCATTCCGGGCACGGTGACGTTCCCGAAGTCCGGAGTGCAGCAGGAGGTCGCCCGGCGGGCGCCGGCGGACCGGCTGCTCGTGGAAACCGATTCGCCCTACCTGGCCCCCGTTCCACGCCGCGGAAAGGTGAACGAACCGGCCTTCGTGGCCTACACCGCCCGCAAGCTGGCCGAACTGCGCGGCTGCACGTTCGAGGAGATTGCCGGGCAGACGACCGGCAACGCCCGCAGGGCCTTCGGTCTGCCTCCGGATGGCGGGGAGGAAGTGGCGTGATGGCGCCGTCCGGACTGCTTGAGACTCCGGTTTTTCAGACTTTGGAGCCGCTCGTGCTGGCTTCGGCCTCGCCCCGGCGCCGTGAGATGCTTTCGGTCCTTGGGCTCGAGTTCGAAGTGATTCCGAGCGGCACGGCCGAATCGGGCGGGGAAGGGGAGACTCCGGAGACGCTCGTGAAGCGGTGGGCTTCGGAAAAGGCCCAGGCGGTCGCAAGGCTGCGGCCGGACTGCTGGGTGCTCGGCGCCGACACCGTCGTGCTTCTGGGAAGCACGGTTCTGGGAAAGCCTTCGGACCGTGAGTCGGCCGCGGCCATGCTGCGGCTCCTCAGCGGCAGGACGCACGACGTGATCAGCGGGATTTGCCTTGCGCGCCGCGACCGGCATTTTCACCAGACGAAAGCCGTGCGCACGCAGGTCCGCTTCAAGGAACTTGCCGAAAGCGAGATACGTGCCTACGTCGCCACGGGGGAACCCATGGACAAGGCGGGCGCCTACGGTATCCAGGGGCTGGGAGGATTCCTGGTGCAGACCGTCCAGGGGTCGTACACGAACGTCGTGGGCCTGCCCCTGTGCGAGACGCTGCAATGGCTTGTGGAACAGGGTGCCATCGCCCCAGCCGGGGCGTAGAGGGGGGAAAACGCGATGAGTTCAATAGCCGAAAACCTGGGGATCATACGGGCGCGGATCGATGATGCGTGCCGGCGCGTGGGGCGCGATCCGTCGGAAGTGCGGCTCGTTGGGGTGACCAAAACGGTTCCGGCTTCCCGCATCCGGGAAGGAGTACAGGCCGGGATCGCAATCCTCGGAGAAAACTACATACAGGAAGCGCGGACCAAGGTGGAAGCCCTGGGCGATCTCGAGGTCTCCTGGCATTTCATCGGCCACTTGCAGTCCAACAAGGCGAAAATCGCCGTGGAATGCTGCGACATGGTCCACACGGTAGACCGGGAGAGCCTGGCGCTGGAGCTGGACCGCCAGGCGAAAAGGGCCGGAAGGGTGGTCCCCGTTCTCATCCAGGTGAACGTGGGGGACGAGGCGACAAAGAGCGGGACTTCTCCGGAGGCGCTTCCGGGCCTCTTCCGGGTGGTTTCGGGGCTGGAAGGCCTGGCGGTCAGGGGCCTCATGGCACTGCCTCCCTACGAGGAAGATCCCGAAAGCGCCCGGCCTTATTTCCGGATGCTTCGCGAGCTTTTGGAGGGACTGAAGCGCGACGCGCCGAAGCCCGGGGACTTGAGGGAACTTTCCATGGGGATGAGCCACGACTTCGAGGTGGCCGTGGAGGAAGGCGCTACACTGGTCCGTATCGGCACGGCCCTTTTCGGGGAAAGGGCGCCTAGGAACCCGGCATGACAGCCCTGCGGCGCTGCACTTCGGCGAGGGCGACCGCGCCGGCGGCCGCAGCGTTGAGGGATTGCAGCGGTCCGCGGGCAGGTATCTTCACGAGCAGATCGCAGTGCTTGCGCACCAGCGGGCGCATGCCCTTCTGTTCGTTCCCGATCACGAGGGCCAGCGGCATGGAGAGATCCGCCTCGTAGATCGAGCGGTCCCCTTCCAGGTCCAGCCCGACGATCCACAGGCCCGCGTCTTTCATCAGTTCGAGGGAACGGGCGAGATTGACGGTCTGTACGACCGGAAGGTAAGACGTGGCCCCTGCGGCCACCTTGATGGCCGCGGCGGTGATCTGTGCCGAGCGGTCTTTGGGGATGACGACCCCCCTGGCTCCGAGAAAACACGCGCTCCGCAGGATAGCCCCGAGGTTCTGCGGGTCCTGGATGCAGTCCAGCACGATCAGCGGTTCGCGTTCGGCCGCGGGACGCTCCAGAAGAGCCTCGATGGAGGCATAGGGATATTCCCCGGTCCGCAGGGCGACGCCCTGGTGATGCGCGTGGCCGACCAGGGCCGTAAGACCGTCCCTCGTCATCTCACGAACGGGTATTCCCCTGTTTTTACCCCATTCGAGCAGTTCCCGGGTTCTCTGGTCCGTTCTGGCCGCAGCCATTTCGCGAATGCCCGGCATTCCCGAGCGGAGCGCCTCCCGGACGGGGTTGATTCCCGAAATCCATATTTCCCGGGATGCTGTGTAGGAACGGTCTTTCATGGGCTTGGCACCGGATGGGGGAAAAGGGTCTAGAGGATCTGCGGAGCCAGGAATGATCGAAGGCGGGGCGCCTGGACCGCCCGGTCGCAACGGCAGGCGCGCAGGATCGCGTTCAGATCCGCTATGGCTTCCTCGAGCACGTCGTTGACGATGACGAAATCGTACCAGGGAAACTGCTGGATTTCGACCCTCGCTGCGGCGAGACGCCTGGTGAGCTGTTCCGGAGATTCCGTGCCTCGGCCCCTGAGCCTTTCCTCCAGTACATCCATGGAGGGCGGCAGGATGAAGATGGTATGGGCCGAGGGGAAAACGCTGCGGACCTGCCGTGCTCCCTGGACGTCGATGTCCAGGAGCACGTCGTCGCCGCTCTTGAGCCAGCGATCGATCCGTTCGCCGTCCGTCCCGTAGAACTTCCCGTGGACTTCCGCCCATTCGAGGAAACGCCCCGCCTGGATGCCGGCGACGAATTCCTCCCGGGTCAGGTAATGATAATCCTTTCCCGGTACTTCCCCCGGCCTCGGCGACCTTGTCGTGCAGGAGACCGAAAAGCGCAGGTCGGGACGGTTCTCGAGAACGGGCCGGATGATGGTGGTCTTCCCAACGCCCGATGGAGCGGAGACCACGAACAATTGTCCTCCAGGGGGCTGGAAAGGCATACCGCTATTCTTTTTCCTGTCTCAATATGTTGATGTCTTTGGAACCTGTTTCGATCAGCAGGCGCTGCGCTATGGTCTCGGCCTGCACGCCGGACAGGATGACATGGTCGCTGTCCGTGATGATGATGGAGCGCGTCCGCCTGCCCATGGTGGCGTCCACCAGCTTGTTGGCGAGCTTGGCATCTTCCTTGAGACGCTTCATGGGAGCCGACGCGGGAGAAACAATCGCTACAACCCGATTTGCGAGCACCGTGTTCCCAAAGCCGATATTCAGCAGTTTAACATCCATAATGATCCTCACTTTGGCTTGGATTTCGAACGACGGTTCGTCTGAGCACAAACGCCACTGGCGGCCACGGAGTCCTTCCCTCTTGTGACGCCGGGCGGCGAACGCAATAGGACGGCGTTCCCGATTGGCTGGGACAAACCTCCCCCCCTCTTTGAAAGCCGACGGACCCGGCAGCCGCCCACCAACCCGGCGTCCGCCTGCGCACGTCGGCTTCGTCCTTTCCGCACCGCTGGAAAGGATCAGGGTGAAAGGGATAATAGTCCGTTCCGGGTATCCCTCTCACCCCAGCCCTCTCCCCCCCGTGAGTGGAGAAGGGGATTCCGGCCAGCCGACAATAAAAGTATAGGGTATTAGATTCGGCTGATTTTGGCTGAATGCCTCAGAAAATGCAAGGAAATTAAAACTTCACCCGGCGAAAGTGGGGCGATCCTGCGCCGGAAGCGATTCTCCGGGCTGCCGGCGATCGTGTGCAAGACCCCGGCAGGTCCCCGGAAAACGCTCCCTGCGGATCATTCGATATTCTGGACCTGCTCCTTGAGTTTTCCGATTTCGCTCTTGATCCTCACGATGGCCTGCACGGTATCCAGGTCGCCCGTCTTGCAGCCGATCGTATTGGCTTCCCGATGGAGTTCCTGGGTGAGAAAATCCAGGCGCCGGCCGTCGGCGGGCTTCGTTCCCTTCAAGAGCGACTCCATCTGTTCGATGTGGCTCTGGAAACGGACGATCTCCTCGTTGATGTCCGCGCGTTCCGCCATGTAGGCCACTTCCTGCAGGAGCCGGGACTCATCGAGATCCTTGGTGGACAGCAGTTCCTCGACGCGCTCCCTCATCCGTTTCTGGTAGTCCTCGATAATGGTTCCCTTGCGGCCTTCGACGAGGGACAGTTCGGAGCGGAGGATTTCCAGCCGAGTCATGCAGTCCTGGAGCAGCGCGTCTCCTTCGTGGCAGCGCATGTCCTGGATCTGGCGGAGCGCTTCCGTGAGGGAACCGGTCAGCAGTTCCTTGAGAATATCCCGGTCGACGGCGGCTTCCCGCGACTGGTAGATGTGCGGGTTGATCATCAGGTGGGCGCGGGTGGGCGGGTCGGTTCCCGGCAGCCGCCTGTGCAGTTCCTGGAGCTGCTCCCAGTAAAAGCGCGCGACGGACTGGTCGATCTTCGGGGCCTTCTGTTCAACGATGGTGGTTTCGATCTGTACGAACACTTCGATTCGTCCGCGCCGCATGGACTGTGAAATCTGTCTGCGAAGC
Organism: Desulfobacteraceae bacterium; assembly: GCA_021372635.1. Classification (GTDB taxonomy): domain Bacteria; phylum Desulfobacterota; class Syntrophobacteria; order Syntrophobacterales; family Syntrophobacteraceae; genus JAJFUA01. The sequence goes on from JAJFUA010000262.1 coordinate 37,475, forward strand.
GTGTCTTCGAATTCCAGGTAGTTTTTCGGAAGGCGCAGAACGATGTCGAGATAGCGGCTGTTCAGCGTCCGGACCTCGATCGTTATGGAGTAGCCGGCGTCTTCCACTTGAGTTCGCCCGAAGGCGGTCATGCTGCAAATCAAAGGGCACCTCCCTGTTTCATCCCCTGCGGGGCAGTTTTCCGCTCCGCTGAAAGCGGAGAGTATTCCGAAGGGCGTCGAGATAGCCGAGAAGCGTGGCATCGCTGTAATCCGGGTAGGTCCATGGGAATGCCCGGTACGCTCCGTCCTGGTACATCAGGGTCAGATCGGCGTAGATCCCGTCGCGCATATAGATTCTGTGGGTGTAATTCTTGCCGGTGGCCAGGATGAGCCGCTCTTCGCTCAGGAGTCCCGGGTCGATGTTCACCCGCCGTTTCCCGTCGGCGGAAAGCCGGCTTTCGACGTCGTTGGTGAAGAGCTTGATGTCGGGCAGCGTTTCGGGGCGCACGAGTTCCACGAAACTGCCGGTTTGGCGATAAAGCTCGGCTCCCATCTCCTTTTCGTAATACGACGTGTAGGAAAACGGGCGGGGATCGGAAAGAAAATCCAGGGGGCCGAAGCGCCCGGACAGGCTTTCCAGCGCCTGGAGCTGTACGTCGAAATCGCGGAAAAGGAGTCCGACGATCAGTTTTGCCGGCATCGGCTCTTTAGGTTGGCTCATCGGTTTGCCGTGTCTCGGGTCCCGGGACGGACCGGCCGCGCTCCGTGTCCTCGTCCACGAACGGGTTCATGCCGCGGTTTGCAGGGGATCTCAAAAACTTCCCACGGCGTCCAGGAGCTGGGAGGCGGAAACGGCGGCGGTTCCCACTTCGCCCACTACGATCCCTGCGGCGATGTTGGCCAGAAGCGCGGCTCTCACCGGGGGCAGGCCCGCCGCGATCCCCAGGGTCAGCGTGGCGATGACCGTATCGCCCGCTCCGGTTACATCGTATACGCGACGCGCCACTGTGGGAATGTTGGTCATGACCCCGTCCCTCTGAAAGAGACTCATTCCCGCCTTCCCCCGGGTGATCAGAACGGTCTCGCATTCGAGGCGTTCGAGAAGCTTCGTGCCCGCCGAGACCAGGGAAGCCGTATCGTGGATCTCGACTCCCGACATCCTGGTCGCTTCGAGATGGTTGGGCGTCACAAGGGTCACGCCGCGGTAGAGGGCCGCGTCCGGGAGCTTGGGGTCGACGATGATCGGCAGGCGCTTCGACGTTCTCAGGGAACGGAGGGCGTCCATGAGTTCCATGGTCACCACTCCCTTGGCATAGTCGGAGACGATGATTCCGTCGAGCCCGTCCAGCCGTTCCCGGATGTACGTGAGCATCCGGTCGAGAGAATTTCTGCCCAGGGGAGCGCGCCGTTCCCGGTCGTAGCGGACGACCTGCTGGTTCTGGGCGATGATGCGCGTCTTGATGGTCGTGGGCCGGCCTTCCTCGACGATGAGGCCGTCCGTGGGCACGCGGAGCCCGTCCAGCAGCCCGATCAGTTCGCTTCCGGGGTGGTCGTTGCCGATCACGCCGGTCACGGTGACCTGGGCGCCCAGGGTTGCGGCGTTGTGGACCACGTTGGCCGTGCCGCCGAGAAGGCGCGTTTCTTCGCGAACCTCCACCACCGGCACCGGCGCTTCGGGAGAAATCCGGGTCACGTCGCCCCAGATGAAGGTGTCGAGCATGAGATCCCCGATGATGAGAATGCGGCAGCGGGGAAAACGCTCTACGGCCTCTGCGAGATGTGCCCGCTCTTCATCGTCGAGTCGCAGGTGGTCGTGCATGTGGAACCTGCCTTATTCTTCCAGGGGTTTCGCCTCGTCGATCAGCATGATC
>JAJFUA010000264.1 GCA_021372635.1 Desulfobacteraceae bacterium
GTCCAAGACAGCGCCTCCGGGGAACCCGAAAATGACTTCGACTTCTTCCTTCTTGAGGCATTCGAAGAAGATTTGCGCACCCTTTAACTTCATAAGAAACCCTCAGTTGCTGAACTTTCCGGCAACGGCCGTCCCGCAGCATCCCCGCCTTGTGAAAAACTTAGTGTTACATCAGCAATATTCACAAGATAGAAGATCGATTGTATAGAATCCCGTAAACACTGTCAATACGTTCACTGCGGCCGATGGTGGCAAGGAATCGAACTGAGACGGCCAGGGGCGGGAGGACCCGGCAACAGCCCGTTTCGCTGCACGGCACGGACCCGCAGCGCATTTATCCATTGAAAGACAACTATCATAATGTATACTAAATGTTTACCGAAAAGCGAGCCCCTTTTTTACGAAATGCAGGGTCGAGGAGGTTTCTGTGGAAGGCTTGAGGCATACCCTCTCCGTTCTGGTGGAAAACAATCCCGGGGTCCTGACCCGGGTGGCCGGGTTGTTCAGCAGGCGCGGTTTCAATATCGAGAGCCTGACGGTCGGACGCACCGAATCCCATAACGTCTCCCGCATGACCATCGTGGTCGAAGCGGACAACCGCCTGCTCGAACAGGTAACCAAGCAACTGCACAAGCTGATCGACGTCATCAAGATCAGCGACATCACCAAGGAACCCCACGTCGACCGGGACCTGGTGATGATCAAGGTGGGGGCCGAACCGAACCAGCGCATGGAAATCATGCACATGGCGGAAGTCTTCAGGGCCCGGGTCATCGATATCGCGCACAAGACGATGACGTTCGAATGCACGGGCAACGAAGGCAAGATCAACGCCTTCGAGGAGTCCCTGCGCCCGTACGGCATCAAGGAACTCGTCAGGACCGGAAAGGTCGCCATGCTGCGCGGCAGCAAATTCGTGAGTGCCAACGAAGATTGAGCGATTCGCTCCGGATGGAATTGGAGGAATGACCGTGATGATTACCGTGGCTGAAGCCCTGGTGCGCTGCCTCGAAGAGGAAAAAGTGCACATAATTTTCGGTTACCCCGGCGGGGCGATTCTTCCCGCCTACGACGCACTCTACCATTCATCCCGGGTCCGGCACATACTCGTCCGTCACGAGCAGGGGGCCGTGCACGCGGCCGACGGCTACGCCCGGGTGACCGGCAAGGTAGGCGTCTGCATGGCCACTTCCGGCCCCGGCGCCACCAACCTCGTTACAGGCATCGCCAACGCCTACATGGATTCCATCCCCATGGTCATTCTCACCGGGCAGGTTTCCATCAGCCATATCGGGACCGACGCCTTCCAGGAAGTCGACATCACGGGGATCACCATACCCATCACCAAGCACAACTACCTGGTGAAGGACCCGAACCGGCTCCCGACCATCATCAAGAACGCTTTTCACATCGCGTCGACCGGCCGCCCCGGCCCCGTCCTGGTGGACATACCCAAGGACATCCTGCAGGAGAAGATAGAGTTTTCCTACCCGGCGAAGGTGTACCTGCGGGGCTACAAGCCGACCTACCGGGGCCATCCGACGCGGATCAAGGACATCGCGGAACTCATCGCAAAGGCCAGGCGGCCGGTGATTTACGCCGGAGGCGGCATCCTCTCGTCCGACGCTTCCGCCGAACTGCTGCAGTTCGCCGAAAAGATCTCCGCACCCGTGACCAACACCTTCAAAGGCCTTTCCGGCTTCCCGGGCGACCACCCGCTTTTCCTCGGCATGCTGGGCCTGCACGGTACGCTCTACGCCAACAGGGCCATCACGGAATGCGATCTCCTCATCGGCCTGGGCGCGCGTTTCGACGACCGGGTCACGATGAACATCGCCGCCTTCGCGCCCGGAGCGACCGTCGTTCACATCGACATCGACCCGGCGGAAATCGGCAAGAACGTCAAGGTCGACTACCCGCTCGTGGGAGACGTTCGGAACGTGCTCCGCGCCCTGCTGCCGCTGCTCCAGGAAACCGACCGCTCCCCATGGCTCGCCCGCATCGCGGAACTCAAGGCCGAGTACCCGCTCACCTACTCCAGGGAAGGCGGCCTGAAGCCCCAGTACGTCATCGAACGCCTCTCGGCCATAACGGAGGGGAACGCCATCGTGGCCACCGACGTCGGCCAGCACCAGATGTGGGTGGCACAGTACTACCGCTTCAAAAAAGCCGGGAACCTCGTTTCCTCGGGCGGCCTGGGATGCATGGGGTTCGGCCTTCCGGCGGCGATCGGGGCCTGCATGGGGCGTCCGACCGACCAGGTCATCCTGGTGACCGGCGACGGCAGCATCCAGATGACCATGCAGGAACTGGGCACGATGGTCGAACAGAAGCTTCCGGTCAAGGTCCTGATCCTCAACAACTACTCCCTCGGACTCGTGCGCCAGTTGCAGAAGTTCTACTGCGAAGGCCGGTACATTGCGGTCAACTTCGATTTCAACCCCGACTTCTCCCTGATCGCCAAGGCTTACGGACTGCCCTCCTATACCTTGAGGACGGAAGAAGACGTCGACAGACTTCTCCCGGAAGCGCTGTCCCTGCCGGGACCGGCCGTGATCGAGTGCATCGTCCCGGAAGTCGAAAACGTCTCGCCGATGGTCCTGACGGGCAAGGGCATCGACGAAGCCATCGAATGCTAGAAGACAAGGCAATGTCCCACAAAAACATCATCGACTTTTTTTTCGAACTCGGCATGCTCAAGAAAACCCCCCGGTCCGGCTACCAGTTTCTCGGATCGGGGCGGGAATCGGTCGCGGACCATTCCTTCCGGGTGGCGCTCATCGGCTACACCATGGCCCGGATGGTTCAAAACTCCGACCCCTTCCGCGTGGTTCTGCTGTGTCTCTTCCACGATGTGGCCGAAGCCCGGACGGGGGATATGAACTACGTGAACAAACGCTACGTGGAAGTGGCGGAAAATGAGGCATTCGCAGACTGTGCCGAAGGGCTGCCCTTCGGGGACGACCTGCGGGGACTGCACGACGAATACCGGGAAGGGGAAACCGAAGAGGCCAGGCTGGCCCACGACGCGGATCAACTCGACCTCATCCTGGAACTCAAGGAACAGGGGGATCTCGGCAATTCCTACGCCGCCAAGTGGATCGAGTTCGCTCTGAAACGCCTTCGGACGGACGTCGGCAGGGAACTCGCCGGGCAAACCCTGCACACCGATTCGACGGATTGGTGGTTCAAGGGGCACGACCACTGGTGGGACAAGTCCGGGCAGCGGTAGTCGTCCCACCGGACGGCGGGACCGCGCCCGCCGCGCTCATCTCCGCCATCGCCTTCCCCCCCCGGAATACCCCCGAATAAAATTCTCCGTTCGCGGTCAAACCAAAACGGGAAGATGGCAGCGGGTCAGCCCTGCCCCTTTTTGCGGCGGTCTGCAAGGGAAACGACTTTCCTTTTCTCGGGAACCTCAGACTCGGGCGCCGGGGTCTTCGACTCTATCTCCGGTTCCTCTTCGCCTTTTCCCTCGGTCTGGTCCACAGGAGGGGACGACGGCTCCGCTTCTTCCGGCGACACGACTTTTTCCAGGCGGACCGGCCTGCCGCCCATCGTGAATTCGTCGCCGTTGATATAGGCTTCCCGAAGGATCCAGGTAATCGTCAACAGGGGGACCTGCAGCACCAGCATCTTGACATGGTACCAGTCCGGCTTGACATCAGCGGTGATGGATTCGATCCGGGCGAAAAACGCCGGCGTCTTCTCCATATGGACGAGCACGAGATCGCCTTCCAGCGTCATACGATTCTTCCTTTTCTTCTTCCTTTTGCGCTTCCGCATTCTTCACGGCAACCGGATGCGGGAAATCCGGGGACAGGCGGTACGCATCCTTTAATATCGCACACCTTCCCCCCGCGCACAAGGTACACCTCGCCAAACGCATTCCGCTTCAGTTTTTCCGGCTTTCTGCCGATTCAAGAATGACGGCTCATGTGACGATGCCGGCGGCAGAGCTGCGCCGGGGCTTCCGTCCGTTTCCGAAAACAAAAGACGACGCAGCGATGAATCCCCAGCTGCCCCCCGTCCGTCCCGTCTTCGCTCCACATCGTTTTTCGGCATCGCCGAAAGCGAACGGACAAGGGGTGATCCGCACTCGAGGAGAATGATATGAACCTGGCAAGATCGGTCCTGTGTATCACCGCGGTTCTCCTGGCGCTCGGCTCCAACGCCGTGGACGCCTCCGCCTACAAACGCGCGATGGGAGATCGCGGAAAACCCGCCGATTACGATGCGACCATCAGGCATTTTTCACCGTCCAGGTCCCGCGACGCGGCCGGTTTCATCCAGTCGGCCGCCGCGTCGTTCAACTGGAAGTCCCTGGGTATGGTCACGGAGGCCAAGGATCAGGGATCGTGCGGCTCCTGCTGGGCCTTCGCCGTGGTGGGGGTATTCGAATCGAAGCTCCTCATGGCGGGCGCGGGATCGTACGATCTTTCCGAGCAGCAGCAGGTTTCCTGCAATACCGAACAGTCCAGGTGCACCGGCGGGGATTCGAGCGCACTGCGCTACTGGGAATGGAACGGCCCCATGCTCGAATCCTGCACCCAATACCCGTCCTCCGACGGCACGACCATCCCGGAGTGCTACAACTACGACGTCTGCACGACCCTGGACTGGCGGACGACGAATTACAAGACCACCGACTACTACACCGTCGATACGACGGACATCGCCCAGATGAAGGCGGCGCTGGAAACGGACGGCCCCGCCTATTTCCGGTTCGACGTGTACAGCGATTTCCAAACGTTCTGGGATTCGGGTGTTCCGGGAAGAGTCTATACGCAGAAGTTGGGCTCCTCCTACCTGGACGGCCATGCCGTCCTGCTCATCGGGTGGAACGACGCCAAGGGTGCCTGGCTGCTCAGGAACAACTGGGGGGCGACGGGCGGACCCAACGGCGACGGCACCTTCTGGATGGCCTACAAGGGACACGGCGTCGACCTGGGATTCGGTATGGCGAACGCGCGGATTTATTCCTTCCAGGACTGCGGCTACACGGAAAAGGCGGTCCCTTACGATTTCGTCGACCTCTCGACCCTGCCTGCGGATCAGGTGACGGAACTGAAGCTGGCGGACGACGGCGTATACGGCTTCGATCTGCCGTTCCCGTTCCTCTACTACTGCCTCCAGTACAACGGCCTGTTCGTCGATTCCAACGGCCTCGTCCGGTTGTCGTCCGTCGATTCGGTGTTCAGGAACGCCGCTCTCCCCAACACGGACCATCCGGGGCCTTTCCTGGCCCCCTTCTGGTCGGACCTCGCCCCGGGCACCGGTCCCGCCAACGGGAAGGTCTTCGCCGCCATCACCGGCGCGGCCCCCGAAAGAGTCCTCATCGTCGAATGGAAGGATGTGCCCGCCCATTATTACAGTTCCGCAAGTCCTTCGGGCATCCTGAGCAACGGCACGATCACGTTCGAAATGAAATACTTCGAAGCGACCGGCGCCATTGAGTATCACTACCTGGATACCGTTTTCTCCCCCGACGGTTCCCAGCCCGAATACTGGATGAACAACGGGGCCAGGGCCACCATAGGAATACAGAGAAACGGCGAGGAAGCCGTGCAGCACTCCTGCAACAAGGAAAACGCCGTCACCGGCGGCAGCGCGATACAGTTCGCCCCTCCCGCCGGAAAAACGGGAATCCTGACCGTGAACATCGGCCCCTCGGAAGCGGCGGGCTCCGTGGCCACATGGTCCGTCGACGGAGGCGCCGCCCAGGCCGGCGGCGGGTCGCTCATCGTGCTGGCCGGGACGCACACGGTTTCCTTCACAGCCGTCACCGGCTACGATACACCCGCCAACATGACGGTGACCGTCCCCGCAGGCGGTGCGCTCGCGGTCACGGGAACCTACACCAAGACGACCGGCTCCCTCACCGTGACCCTTTCGCCCGACGACGCGGTCAACTCGGGCGCCCAGTGGCGCCTGGACTCGGGGGCCTGGCTGGACAGCGGGGCCACGCTCCAGGACATCAAGCCGGGCAATCACGCCCTCTCCTTCAAACCCCTGACCGGGTATGTCTCTCCGTCCAGCCGGACGGTGACCATCGTCGAAGGGCAGGCCGCCACCGCCACGGGCGTCTACGTCCTGCTGGCCGGTTCTCTCAGGGTGATCCTCTCACCCGCCTCGGCCGTGGCCGCGGGAGCCAAATGGCAGGTGGACGGAGGGGAATGGATGGATAGCGGAACGACGGTTTCGGGCCTCAAGGCCGGAGCACACACGGTCTCCTTCAACACCGTCTTCGGCTACACAACTCCCGCGGCGAAAACGCTGAACATCGCCAACAACAAGACAACCTCCCTGACCGCCTCCTACCGCATGCAGACCGGAGCGGTCAAGGTGCTGATCACCCCCTCCTCCGCCGTGAAGGCCGGGGCGAGGTGGAGCATCGACGGGGGGCCCTGGCGCTCCGGCGGTTCCACGGCCAAGGGCATCATCATAGGGGAGCACACCATCTCCTTCAGGGACGTGGCCGCCCACGACACCCCCGTGAGCCGAACCGTCACCGTCTCCAACGGAGTCGCCACCATCGATGCGGGCGCATATGTTCTGCATACCGGCTCCCTGACCATGACCCTTTCACCCGACGACGCGGTCAACTCGGGCGCCCAGTGGCGCGTGGATTCGGGAGCCTGGCAGAGCAGCGGAGCGAAGGTGTCCGGTCTCAGAGTCGGAACGCACATCGTCTCCTTCAAGCCCGTCGTCGGCTACACCACCCCGGCCACCCGGAAAGTCACCATCTCCAAGGACCTCGATACCCCCGATACGGGTGTCTACGTCCTGCAGACCGGTTCTCTCAGAGTGATCCTCTCGCCCGCCTCGGCCGTGACCGCGGGAGCCAAATGGCAGGTGGACGGAGGGGAATGGATGGACAGCGGAACGACAGTTTCGGGCCTCAAGGTGGGAAAACACACGGTCTCCTTCAACACCGTCTTCGGCTACACCACTCCCGCGGCGAAAACGCTGAACATCGCCAACAACAGGACGACCTCCCTGACCGCCTCCTGCCCCATGCAGACGGGCGCGGTCAAGGTGCTGATCACCCCCTCCTCCGCCGTGAAGGCCGGGGCGAGGTGGAGCGTCGACGGGGAGCCCTGGCGCTCAAGCGGTTCCAGCACGGGGATCGTGATAGGGGAGCACACCGTCTCCTTCAGGGACGTTACCGGGTACACCACTCCTGCGAGCAGGAAGGTCACCGTCTCCCGGGGAATCGCTTCGACGGAAACGAGCGCCTATCTTCAATGATCCAACGGGAAAGAACTTCCTGAAGGAGTGTTTCGGAGAAAAGGGGGCTGTCGGCAGTTATTTCCGGCGAACCGCGGAAGATCCGTTCGAAAGGTTCTGCCCACCGTTCACGTACAGGTCGTCGACGGTCCCCTGGACCAGGGGAAGCGATTTCAGATCGCCCGGGGGATGGAACCCGAAGGTCAGATCGAGCAGCAGGGTCACGATCCGGTAGGTGACCCCCCAGAGAATTTCCGTTCGGCCCGCGTCCTCGAACAGAAAACAGGGAAATTCCCGCTCTCCCCGGCCGGCGAACCGCCATTCGAGGCTGGGAGGAACGATCAGGCCGTAGCGCGCGTAGCGGGAAGGATCCAGCAGCCGCCTCAGGGGAATCGAAACGACCCGGTCCACCTCCCGGCTCGGGGTGAACCGGTCCTGCCGCACGACCCAGCCCACCATCGGATGGATGACCCGCTTGAAGAGCACGAGGCACTGCGCCGGAAGGGACCCCAGGAAGCGCGTGCCGAACGGGTTCAGACGCATCTCTTCCCAACTCTCCCGAAAAGCCGCGGCAAGGTAGACCGAAAGCAGGCGCGCATCTCCGGGCCTCCTGCTCCGCAGGCTCTTCCAGTGCGGCCAGCGGGCCAGGGGGAATCCCGGAAACTCCAGCGCCCTGGCCAGGTACGGGTCCACGCGCCCCTCGACGGTGCCTCCCGGACAGCAGAGGTCCCCCGCCTGGCGCACCAGCTTCGAGCGCTTGTTCAATATGACGCACGTTTCGGGCGACTGGCCGCTTCCCGTGCGCTGCAGTCCCAGCAGGAGCATGACGCTGGACGTCCACACCTCATGAGAGGCTTCGCCCGCGCAGCGGGACTCCCACTCGGCCCTCTCGGCCAGAACCCGCATGACGCGCTCTTGCAGCGCCGCGGGGTCCTCCAGCAGCCGGTTCCCTATCCCACCGTTCCCCTCTGCGATTTCCATTCGTCCCACTTTTCTTCCAGGCGCTTCGAGGAAATCCGGATGCGCGCCTTGATTTCCGGAGCGAAAAGGCTGATCTTGAACTCTTCCAGCATATCCCTGTACGCGTCAAAGAATTCTAAGACCTCGCCTCCGCCTTCCGCAAGGGTGGCCTTTCGCAATTCCTCGCAGCGTTCCGCGTGGGGAAACAACTGTTCCGCCTTCATCCGGTCCTTCTCCGGGGAATTGTACACCCGTTCGGCCCTGATCCGGAGCGCCCTGAAGTAGCGGGGCAACTGCTGCACGAACGGCCGCCGGGCCTGCGAAAGAAAATCGGCGGGCGCGAGGCGTTCCAGTTCCATGACAAGGAGATCCAGCCGGCGCACCATGCCGGGATTGGCCGCCCCCATTTTGCGGAACCTCTGCAAGGCGGCCCGCGCGGCGTCCCGTTCCGCCACGGCGGCCAGGACTTCCCCGACGATTTCGTTCCCCAGCGCCCCGAGCCTTCCCCTGAGCCTTTGCACGGTTTCCAGGAACCTTTCCCTGTCCGGCCGCTGCGGCGCGTGCAGGCCGAACAGCTCCCGAAGAACGTAATCCTGCAGCCGGCGGTTCGCTTCCTCCCGGCTTCCCATGAAAAAGACCCGGCCCGCGTTGTTCTCGGGAAACACCCACATCCTCAGGTACTGCTTCAACTCTGCTGCGAACACCGTGCGGTAGAGCTGCGCCAGGCCGTTCAGGCTTTCCTTCTTCGCCTTCTCCGGATCGGTGAAGAGCCGGACGGACACGATCCCGCCTTCGGCGCTCAGCCCCGGATAAGCGTAGCGGATCAGCCCGAGGGCATCCCTCCCGATTTCGATTTCCGACGGGAGGTTTCCGAAGTCTTCGCGCACTTCCTTTTCCCACGCCCTGCGGGCGTCGTTCCAGAGGTGGTCCTCATGCCGCTCCACCGCCAGTCTGCGCAGCGCGTCCAGGTCCCTTCCCGCTCCAAGCGGCCGGCCTTCGGGGCCGGTGATTTCGAAGCGCATCCGCAGGTGATCCGGCAGCCCGCCCGTCTCCCACTGATCGGGAGGAACACTCACGCCGGCCGCCTCCCTGACACACCGGCTCAACTGCGCGCAGAAGGCGCCTTCCCGGAAAGGCAGCGCGTCGCGCAGCCGCTGGGCGGTTTCCCCGACCGGGACGAGCTGTTTGCGAAGCCCCTTGGGCAGAGCCTTGAGAAGGGCGGTGACCTTTTCCAGGAGCAGCCCCGGGACGAGCCAGTCGAAGGGCGATGACGAGAGCCGCGGAAGGATATGGACGGGCACCGTGACAGTCACCCCGTCGTCCTCCTCGCCCGGCCGGAAGGCATACCGCAGCGGGAGGTCGGCCCCTTCCAGGGTGAGCGAATCGGGGAATTGCTCGAGAGCCTCGAAGTCCGGAACCGCCCGGAGGAGGTCCGCTTCGGTCATGCGCAGGAACCCGTCGCCCCCCCGATCACGCAGCAGCCGGTCGAAGGAGCGGATGTCGGCCAGTTGGGGCAGCTGGCGGTCGTAAAAGGCAAAGAGCGCCTCGTCGTCGACCAGGAGGTCCCTGCGGCGGGTCTTGCTCTCCAGGTCCTCGATCTGCCGGATCAGTTCCCGGTTGTGCTCCATGAATCCATAGGGCCTGGGCATCTCCCCTTCCACGAGGCCGGTCCGGATGAAGATCTCTCTCGCTTCCTGCGGGTTCACGCGGCCGTAGTCCACCTTGCGGCGTTCCACGATGGGCAGCCCGTAGAGCGTCACGCGCTCGAAGGCCGCCACCTGCCCGCGGCTCTTCTCCCAGTGCGGTTCGGAGTACGTCGACCGGCACAGGTGCTTTCCCAGTTCCTCGAGCCATTCGGGCTCGATGTTCGCCGCCGTGCGGGCGAACAGGCGGGACGTCTGCACGAGTTCCGCCGCGACGACCCAGCCGCCCCCCTTGTTGAAAAGTCCCGAACCGGGGAAGAGCATCGCCTGGCGGTTCCTGGACGCAAGGTAGACGTTCTTTTCCTTGCGCATCGCGATGTGGCTCAGGTAGCCGCTCAAAACGGACCGGTGGACGGCGTCGTAGCCCGCGGGCTGCGTGTTGGGGGCGAAATCCCCCAGTTCATCGAGGATGCTGTGGATTTCCTCGTATACATCCCTCCACTCGCGCATCCTCCGATACGAAAGGAAACGCTCGCGGCAGAACTTCCGGAACCGGCCGCCTCCGGAACGCCCGGAAGGGCCTTCCGTTTCGCCGGCTCCCTCCGCGTCCCCGGCAGGTGGTTCCGAAGCCGAAGCGAAGAGTTCGAAGCCTGGAAACCTGCAGGCCGCCCAGATCCGCAGGAGCGTCACGAAATCCGACCTCCGGTCGCGGAAGACCGCGTGGGCCTGGTCCGCCTGCGCCTCCTGCTCCAGGGGACGTTCCCGCGGGTCCTGGATGCTCAGGGCCGCCGCGAGCACCATCATCTCCCGGAGCGCCCCTTCCTTTCGCGCCTCGATCAGCATGCGCGCCAGGCGCGGGTCCAGCGGCAGCCGGGCCATCACCCGCCCGACGGCGGTGATCTTCCGGTGCTCGTCCACCGCGCCGAGTTCCTTCAGCACGGCAAACCCGTCCTTCACGGCCGCGGGAGAAGGCGGATCGAGAAAAGGGAATTCCTGGATGTTCCCCAGCCTCAGGTAGAGCATTCTCAGAATGACCTCGGCCAGGTTCGACCTCTGGATCTCGGGCGCGGTGAACTCCGGGCGGGAAAGAAAATCCTCCTCGGAAAAAAGCCGGATGCAGACGCCTTCCGCAACCCGGCCGCACCGGCCTTTGCGCTGGTCGGCGCTCGCGCGGGAAATCGGCGCCACGGGCAACCCCTGGGTCCGGGACCGGGCGTTGTACTGGGAGATGCGCGCAAGCCCCGTATCGATGGCGTACCGGATGCCGGGAATCGTGATGGACGTCTCCGCGACGTTCGTCGCCACCACGATCTTTTCCTCCGGGATCGACTTGAAGATCTTCTGCTGGTCCCCGGCCGCCATCCTGCCGAAGAGGGGGTAGACCACCGTGTGGAAATAA
>JAJFUA010000268.1 GCA_021372635.1 Desulfobacteraceae bacterium
TCCGCGCCCTCGCCCTGGAGCACCACTTTCCCCGTCTCCAGCACGTAGCCGCGGTCCACGATCTGCAAGGCCGCCCGCGCGTTCTGTTCGATGAGAAGGATGGTCCGGCCTTCTTCTTTCAAATCCCGGATGATACTAAAAATCTCCCTGATGACAAGGGGGGCGAGCCCCATGGACGGCTCGTCGAGAACCAGCAGGCGGGGGCGAGACATGAGCGCGCGGCTGATGGCGAGCATCTGCTGCTCCCCGCCGCTCAGAGTCCCCGCCAGCTGCCGGCTCCTCTGCTTCAGAATCGGAAACCGCTCGTACATCCGTTCCATGTCCTCGCGAAGTCCCGCGGCGTCCCGGCGGTGGAGGAACCCGCCCATCTCCAGGTTCGTCTCCACGCTGAGGGTCGAAAAGATCTGCCGTCCCTCGGGCACGAGGGCGATCCCCCGGCGCACGATTTCCTCCGGGGACAGCCCCTCGATAGGCGCCCCCTCGAATTCGATCCGGCCCTTCTGCGGCTTCACCATCCCGCAGATGGTGTTCACGAGCGTGCTCTTGCCCGCCCCGTTGGCCCCGATGAGGGCCACCATCTCCCCGGCGCGGATGTGCAGGGAGACGCCCTTGAGGGCATGGATGTTCCCGTAATAGGTGTGGATGCTTTTTACCGTCAGCATGAGGAGTCTCTACGAGGCCGTCCGAGCCGGCTGCGCTATGCCTCACCCAGGTAGGCTTCGATGACGGCGGAATCGTTCTTGATCTCTTCGGGAGTCCCCGAAGCGAGAACCTGTCCGTAGCGAAGTACCAGGATGCGGTTCGATATTTCCATGATGAGGTTCATATCGTGCTCCACCAGGAGCACCGTCGTTCCCCGGCCGCAGATCAGCCGGATCAGGTCGCCCAGTTCCTCCGTTTCGCGCATGTTGAGCCCGCCCGCGGGTTCGTCGAGGAGGATCATGCGCGGCTCCGTGGCGAGGGCCCGGGCGATTTCCAGCACCTTCTGCCGGCCCAGCGGGAGCGTCCCCGCTTCCAGTCCGGCCGAATCGGCAAGCCCGACGAAATCCAGCCGGGACATGGCGTCTTCCCGGATGCGCCGCTCTTCGCGCCTCATGGAGGGAAAGCGGAGCCCCGCCGCAAAGAAGCCGCTGCGGCTCCTGGGATGGCGGCCGACCATGACGTTTTCCAGGACGGTCATCTTCTTGAAGAGCGCCACATGCTGAAAGGTGCGGGAAATACCCGCCTCGGCGATGCGGTGCGGCGCGAATCCCTCGATGGGCCTGCCCTCGAAGCGGATGCTTCCCGAAGTGGGCTTGAGCAGGCCGCTGATGCAGTGAAACAGGGTCGTCTTCCCCGCCCCGTTCGGCCCGATCACCGCCTGGATGATCCCCGGGGGAACCTCGTAGCGGATGTCCTTCAGGGCGGTCACCCCGCCGAACTGCATCCCGACGTCGGCAAGCTCCAGGAGGGGAGCCGCGGATGTTCCGGAGACTCCGTTCATGCCGTTCATCGCCCTCCCTCCTCCACAGTCACCGCCCCGGCGCGTCGCCGGGCAAGGACCGCCGGGACCAGGGAAACCAGCCCCCCGGGGATGAAGAGCGCAACAGCCAGCAGAATAGCACCATAGACGATAATTTCATAGTCGGCAAACACTTGGAGCCATTCATTCCCGACGAACGTGAGCAGGACGGTCCCGAGCAGCGCCCCCCATAGGCTCTGCATGCCGCCCACCACGACCATCAGCATGAAGCGGATGGACCACATGAGGTTGAAGGAACTCGGGTTCAGGCAGGAGACGTAGTGGGCGTAGAGGCTCCCCGCAAGGGCTGCGAACGCCGCGCTGAGTACGAACACGCGGACCTTGTAGCGGGCCGTGGGAACGCCCATGGCCTCCGCGGCGGTCTCCTCCTCGTGGATCGCCCGCAGAGCCCGGCCGACGCGGGAGTTGAGGATGTGAAAGCAAAAGACCAGGAGCACCAGCACGATGCCCCAGACGATGTAATACCATGCCGTCTCGCTCGTCACACTCACTCCCCGGAACTTCAGGCCGGGGATGTCCGAGAGGCCGGACGGCCCTCCCGTCCACGCGGCTTCCTCGCCGAGTACGATGTTCACGATCACACCGAAGCCGAGGGTGCCCATGGCGAGGTAGTGCCCCCTGAGGCGCAGAGCCGGGATCCCCAGCAGCCAGGCCACCAGGGACGCCAGCAGGATGCCCGCGGGCATTGCGGCCACGGCGTTCAGGCCGAACCGGGTGGTCAGGATCGCCGACGTGTAGGCGCCGATGCCGAAAAAGGCCGCCTGGGCCATGGAGATCTGCCCCGCGTGGCCCATCAGCATGCCGAGTCCGAGGCAGACGATGCTGAAGATGCCCGCGAAGACCATCACGTCGACGTAGTGGGATATGGCCCGGATCGGCGCGACCGCCCAGGGAAAGACCCCGATGAACAGTACGACC
>JAJFUA010000277.1 GCA_021372635.1 Desulfobacteraceae bacterium
CAATGATACAATTGGTGCCAGGCTCGATCTGCCGAGACAGATCGTGAGTAAGTGGCGCAAGCGATTCTTTGAGATGCGCCTCGACGGACTGTCCGATCAAACAAGATCCGGGCGGCCTGCCCGGTTTTCCCCCCGGGATCGTGGTGGAAGTCAAAGCGCTGGCCTGTGAACTTCCCTCGAAGCTGGATGTGCCGCTGTCTCGGTTCAGCGGCGAAGAGATCAAGAGGCATGTCATGGAAAGCGGTATTGTCGCGAACATCAGCGGGACCACCATCTGGAGGTGGCTGCATGCCGATGCCATCAAACCCTGGCAATACCGAAGCTGGATTTTTCCCCGCGATCCCGAATTTACGAGTAAGGCCGGGTTGATTCTGGATCTGTATCGGAGGAATGGATGGGAATACCTCACTCCAATCGAACTACCCAACGCAGCGTGAGTTCGATACGGATACGTCACCGAATTTACGAAATGGACCACTAAGGCACGATGAGATCCAATAAATGCGTGAAAAGGCCTTATCCAGCGCATCCCAAAGAGACCGAAGAACCCGCCAGCACCTCATGGAAAGAAGCTTTGCAAAGGGGGGTGGGGTGGGGTTTAAGCGTGCCCGCTGGAGAAGGTTGTGGAGGGTCCAAATCCAGGAGTACCTAACAGCAGCCATCCAGAACATCATGACCTTGGTGCAATATGTCAAAGAACCAAGACGTGGCGTAGCAATGGCGATGGGAAAAACCAGAAACACACCGCATCTAGAAAAAGATTCTCCTAAAATAGCTATTTTCCTGCAGTCGGTGCCGGTTTATGGGGGTGCGTTTCTAAACTTCCTATCCCTTTCCTCGGTACCGGAACAAATAATGGGCGCGCACGGGGAAAATGGCTCAAGAGCTTCTGTTCATTGAAGCGAAAAACCTTTCCGGCAACAGCCCCCTTGCCGTGCCCACCGCGTGAGCCTTCAAACATACGGCCGATTTGCCCGGAAGACGGTGTGAGTACGTCCTGAGTCACACAGGAAAATCGAACGCGGTTCGATTGCGTGCCAGGTAGAGTTCCCTGCCGTTTTCGTTGATTGCGACGATATATCGTGCTATTTTCGCACAATCCCGATTAAGGGTGAAAGGCCATTTTCTCACAGGAACCATCTGCCGAAGAGAAGAGAGAATCTCTAGAGTCCAGTGACCAGCGTCGAGGCTTGCGTGTTGGAGTCCCTGCCTGGTTCGTCTTCTGCGGTTCAGTTTTCCTTCCATGGAGCCGGGCATCCGTCCGGCCCATAGCTCTTGTTGTAAAGATGCGAACCGCTTTGTGGCGAGCCTGCACCGGTTGTTCATTTCCTCATGCGACAATTTATGCGGAGGGGCTGTCCGGGATGCTGCGGATCGTACATACGGAAAGCTCGATCAACATGGGCGGCCAGGAACTTCGTACGCTGCAGGAGGTGGAATGGCTGCTGAAAAACGGGCACGAGTCCTGGCTCTTTGCCCGTGAGGATTCGGCCATATACCTGGAGGGGCGAAGGCGGGGGCTTCCCGTTCGCGACGCGTATTTCCGCGGCGCGCTCAACCCCGGGGCGATTTACAGGGTCGCCCGGTTCTCGGTTCGCCAAAAGGTCGATCTCATCGACTGCCACAGCTCGAGGGACGCCAGTACGGCGGCATTGGCCAGGGTGTTCGGCATTCCGGTAATTCGCAGGCTGCATATGGACAACCCGATCAAGGACGACTTCTTTCGCCGGCTCCTGTGGGCCGTCGGCAACGATCGGATCATCACCAGTTCCGGCAGCATCAAGGCCCGGATCGTCGGTCAGAAACTGAGGGATGCCGGCCGGATCGACGTCGTGTGGCCGGGGATCGACTTCGAGAGGTTCCATCCCGGAGTGGATGGACTGCCCGCGAGGCGGGCTTTCGATATTCCCGAAGATGCCAGGGTGGTCGGCGTGATCGGCATGATCCGCCCGGACAAGGGACAATGCGTGCTTGTCCGGGCCGTGGACAGGATTGTCGCCGAAGTTCCCGAGGCATGGTTCCTGATCGTCGGTTCTCCGACCAGGCCGGAGTATCTTGCCTGGTTGGAGAAAGAGATCGAAAAGGTCGCACACAGGAACCGGATCGTCCTGACGGGCTACCAGCGCGAGGTTGAAAAATTCTTTGCGGCGAGCGACGTGGTGGTGCTCACCTCCGTCAGCGTCGAGGCGACGTCACAGGTCATTCCGCAGGCCTATGCGATGAAAAAGTCCGTCGTGGCTTCCGATGTGGGTGGAATCCCCGAGGTGCTGACGGACGGGGTGACGGGATTTCTCTATCCCTGGGGAGATTCCCAGCGACTGGCCGGGTGTGTCGTGAAGGCGCTCCGGACTGACATGTCCCCGCTGGTGGAAAACGGCTACGTCTTCGGCAGGGAAAAGCTCGGATTCGAAAAGATGATGCATTCCACTTTGAAGATATACGAGAAGGTATTGGGGAAAAACGGGGCGGGGTAGCGTCCGCCGGCAAAGGTCGCCGGCGGGGAGCCACCCCGCGGCGGCGTTTCCGTTTCTATTTCTCCCCGGCTGCGATGGGAAGCTCCGGCCGGGCTGCCCATTCGGTCCAGCCGGCATCGTAGTAGAGCACGCTTCGGTATCCGAGCAGGTTCCTGAGCACGAAAAACGTCTGGCTGGCCTGGTGGCCGGTGCGGCAGTGAACGACCACCGTGGCGTCTTTTGAAGGAATCAGCGCCGCGTAGGCCGCAGCGAGGTCGTTCAAGGGTTTGAACACCGGAGCGTCTCCGTCCTTTGCGATATCCTCGGAGAAGGGGCGGTTCACGGCGCCGGGAATGTGTCCGGCCCGCGCCTCGTCGGATTTCCTGCCCGTGAAGAAATCGGACGGTCTCACGTCCAGGATGGTCGCTCCTCCTTCCTTCACGAAGCGCAAGACTCTTTGCGCATCGACCGTAAAATCGTCGGTTTTCGGATTCACGGGATACTTCGTTGCCGTTATCGAAGGCAGTACCGTGTCGACCCGCCGATTCTCCGCAGCCCACCTGGCGAAGCCCCCGTTCAGGATGCCGTAGCGTTTGTGACCGAGCCGCTCGAAGGCCATCCCCACCAGAGTGGCGTCGATGATCTTCTCCCCGTGCACGATCACCGCCATATCGCCGGGCATGAGGTCCAGGTTGGAGAAATGCATGGCAAGCATCTCCGCGGGAAGCAGCATGGACGGAAGACCCCGCACGACACCCCGCAGGCTGTCGGGTGAGATGAAGATCGATCCCGGGATGTGGCCGGTGTTGTATTCCGGCTGACTGCGAACGTCGATGACTCTTACCCGATCGAGATTTTCGGCGAGCCATCCCGTCTCGACGAGCCCCGGAAGCCCGTTCGAGGTCCGTTCGCTCCCCGTTTCTGAAACCGCCCGCACCTGATCCCGAGGCATCGAGTGCTCCGCGCCGGCGAAGTAACTCCTCCAGGCGCCGATGCTGGCCGCAAGGGAGTCGGGCACGGGTTCGGACCTGAGCGAAACCGGCTTCAGGCAGACTTCCAGGAAGCCTTTCAATCCGTCCGTCAGGATGAGCACATTTTCGTAGCCCATGCGGGAGAGCGCATCCCGCGCCTGTGCGGGGTGAGTCATCCCGTTCGAGTAGAGAACGATGGTGCCGTTGTTCCTGTAGGGCCTCAAGTGTTCCTCCAGCCGCGACAGGGGAACGTTCACCGCTCCACGGATGTGGAATCGGTCGAACTCTTCGGCGGTCCGGATGTCGACCAGGTGGAGGGTGGCGTCCGAAGCCATGATCCGGTTGGCGAGCGACTCGGGGTCGATGTGGTCTTCCCCTCTCTCGATCGCGGAGAGAAGGCGCGCTTCCGCCTCGGGGACGGCCTGACCCCGGCTTTCCTGCCGGGAATAGGCCGCCAGTTCGGGAGTCGAGCCGGGCAGGAGGGCGAGGCCTCCGGCCAACAGCAGCAAGGCCAGGCTGAACGATTTCAGAAAGGGGCTGTTGAGGTAGCCGGAATCGGTGGATCCGGATCTCTCGACGTATTCCGCTCCCCAGAAACAGAGAACCGCGATGAGAGTAAAAAAGAAAGCGAAGGCGGCTTCGGATATGCGGAGGCTCTCGTAGACGAATTTCACCCCGCTGTCGCCGAGCGTATAGAGGGGCCGCACGAGAGGGAACGACTCGTTGAAAAGGATGCTGCCCAGGACCGTTCCGGACAGGAAGACCAGGGCGTCGAGCTTCCCCGACGCCGTTCCCACCGCCGCCGTGCCAGGGCACCAGCCGCCCATGGCGAACCCGATGCCGAAGAGGAGCCCGCCCGCAATCTGCGCCCCGTAGACGGTCGGCATGAAGAACAGTTGATCGGACCCGATCCAGCCCAGATGCCGGAAGTAGAGCAGGCCGAGCATGGCGGTGATGAGCGCGCTGAACATGACCTTGAGCACGGCCATGTCCCGGAAGTAGAAGATGCCGGCGAGGCGTCTGGAGCTGCCGAACCCCGCCTTCTCCAGGGAAAAACCGAAGAGGAATCCGATCGCCGCCGAGGCGACGAGGGCTTTCGATGAATCGAGCGTATCGAGGCCGAAAAAGGTTTCAATCATGCCATTGACTCCTTACGAACCACGCGACGGCGTACCCGCCGGCGAAAACGAAAACGAGAAAGACGAGGCTTCCCGTCAGGAGCATTGCCCCTCCGGTGAGGGCCTGACCGGAAGTGCATCCCTGGGCGAGACGGCTCGCAAAGCCCACGAGGACGCCGCCGGAAAGTGCCAGGACCAGCCGGTGAGCGGTCCGGACGGCTTTGCCCTTCTCGACCTGA
>JAJFUA010000279.1 GCA_021372635.1 Desulfobacteraceae bacterium
TTCCCGCTTCAGGGATTCCCGGAAAACCCGGTTGCCGGCCAGCACTTCCAGATGAGTTTCCGGAAAGCCTCCACCGATATACAGGGCATCCACCCTGGGCAACGGGCGCTCGTCGAAGCTGGAAATCTCGACGAGAGTCGCCCCCTGTTCCTCCAGGGCTTCCAGATTTTCCGGGTAGTAGAACTGAAAAGCAGAATCACGGACCACTCCGATCACCACCGGGGTATCCGGCCTGCGTTCCAGCACGGGTTCGGCCTGAAACACCGGCCGCCCGGGCGGCGCGGCGGCATCGGCCACTTTCCACAGCGCCTGCAAATCGACGGTTTCGCTTATCATTCTCGCGGCTTGTTCCACCGCTTCGCCAATCCCCTCGGATTCCTGGTGTGGAACCAGTCCCAGGTGCCGCTCGGGGAAAAAATCGGCGCCGGACTTGGGAATGACCCCGAGTACGGGAACGCCGCAGTACTGCTCGATCGCCCCCCTCAACACCTGTTCGTGCCGCTTCCCGGCCACCCGGTTCAATATCACGCCGGCAATGTCCACCTCCGGGTCCATATGCCGACATCCGAGCACCATGGCTGCGGCGGTTCGCGTCACCTTGGTGGCGTCCAGCACGAGGATCACCGGCGCCTTGAGCAGCTTGGCAAGCTCCGCCGTCGAAAAACTCCCCTGGACATCCACTCCGTCGTAAAGCCCCCGGTTTCCCTCGACGATGCTGATGTCTCCCCGGGCCGAACGCCTCATAAAGGAAAACAGCATTTCATCCGGCTTCATCAGGAACGGATCCAGGTTGTAACAGGGATGCTGGGCGGCCACGGAGAGCCACCCCGCATCGATATAATCGGGTCCCTTCTTGAACGGAACCACCCGCAGCCGATGATGCAGCCGCCATGCAGCCGAAAGGCCCAGAGAGACGATCGTCTTTCCGGATCCCCCCCGCAAAGCGGCAATCAGCAGACGCGGTTTTCGCAATACCATTGATCTTCTCTCTGAAACGGGCGCCGGCATGAAATCCGGCGCCTTCATATCCCTAGAACTTGAACTGCGTCGTGGTTCTCCAGGTCATCATGGCCAACCGGTAATCATCGATGTGCTCATGACGGAACTCCAGCCCGGTCTTCTCGAAGAAACGCTCCCAACCGATCCGGTTGATCCATTCCCCGATGCGCTCGTACTTGCGGCCGCCGGCGGCGTACTCTTGCACGATCTTCTTGATCGTGTTGACGGTCGTCGGCCAGCGGGGCGGTTCGTTCGGGATGAACGGCACGGCCAGTTTGGAGAACATGGGCGCGGACTTGACGTTGGAGACCTTCCCGCCGACCCAGAGTGCGATGCCGTCGCCTTCGCCGTCGGCGAGAGGCAGAGCGGGGCACATGGTGTAGCAGTTGCCGCAGAACATGCAGCGGTTGTTGTTGATCTCGATGCTCTTCAGTTCGCCGACCTTCTTGGGCTTGATGGCTGCGGTCGGACAGGCTGCGACAACGAGGGGAATTTCACAGACGTTCTGCACGCGGTCGTTCTCGACGAAGGGCGGTTTTCTGTGCACGCCCAGGATGGCGATGTCGGAGCAGTGAACGGCGCCGCACATGTTCAGGCAGCAGGCCAGAGCGATGCGGACCTGTGCGGGAAGCTTGTGCGAACCGAAATACTCGAACAGTTCGTCCATGACCGCCTTCACGACACCGGAGGCGTCGATTGCGGGCGTATGGCAGTGCGCCCAGCCCTGCGTGTGGACGATGTTGGTGATGCTGGCGCCGGTGCCACCCACGGGGAACCAGTTGCCGCGGCTCCTGAGATCGTTGAGGAGGGGCTGCAGCTTGGCTTTCTCGCTCACCAGGAACTCGATGTTGTTCCGGGTGGTCCAACGCACGTAACCGCCGCAGTATTTGTCCGCGAGGTCGCAGATCTCGCGGATCAGATCGATACTGATCAGGCGGGCGCCGCCGACGCGGACGGAGAAGAGTTCCGCACCCGTCTCGGAAACGTGAACCAGCACGCCCGGCTCGAGGATCTCGTGATATTTCCATTTCCCGAAATTCTCTCTGACGATGGGCGGGAAGAACTTGTCATATTTCGGAGGGCCGATGTCGGTTATACGATCGTTCATCAGGTTATTGGGATCGAAAGCCATTGTATATACCTCCTAAGCTTGATGCCGTTGACGGAATGACTGCGCATCGTGTTCCCAACCGCCGGGAACTTCCGCCGGATCGTAGAAAATGTAGGGGTTGAACCGAGGAGTGTTGACCATGCGCGGATCGGGAGTCAGTTCGACCGCCTTGAGGAATTCGCGCAGACCGACGCGCTGGATCATTTCGCCCAGGCGCTCGCGGTTCTTGCCGTTCTCCATCCAGTAATCCCACATCTTCTCCACGAAGCCCTTGAACTCTTCGTAAGGCGGTTCCATCTTGATGAAGGGAATGACCACGCTGGAAAGCTGTGCGCCTTCCAGGATCGGGGCCTTCGCGCCGACGAGGATCGTCGCGCCGGTATCCACGCCCGGTCTCAGGGCGCGGGGCATGACCCGGATGCAGTGCATGCAGCGGACGCAGTCCTCATTGTGGATCTTGAGGCTCTTGCCGTCCCATTCCATGCATTTGGTCGGGCACAGGTCGAGGACTTCCGCCTGGATGTCGAGAGCGCGCTTTGCATTGCCGTCGGCACCGCCGTGGGGTACCAGTTCTCCGCCCGCATAAGCCCTCACCGCATCCTGGTCGATGCGGATCGCATCACGCCACGTCCCGATGATGGAGCAGTCCGAACGCGCGATGGCGGCCACGCAGTCCATGGGGCAACCGGATGCCTTGAACTTGAACTTGTAGGGGAACATCGGGCGGTGGAGGGCATCCTGGAATTCCTGGGTAAGATCGTAGATCAGGTCCTGGGTGTTGATGCAGGCCCATTCGCAGCGGGACATGCCGAGGCAGCTCTCGGGGGTTCTCATGTTGGAGCCCGACCCGCCGAGGTCCATCCCCAGTTCGTGCGTCAGGTCGTAGAAAAGCGGCTCGAGCTGATCCGTGGTGGTGCCCAGAAGGACGATGTCACCGGTGGACCCGTGCATATTGGTCAGGCCGCTGCCCCTCTTTTCCCACAGATCACAGATCTTGCGCAGCACTTCGGTGTTGTAGTACTTGCTCGCCGGCTGATTCACGCGCACCGTGTGGAAATGGGCCACGTTAGGGAACATGTCCGGACGGTCGCAGTAACGGCCGATGATGCCGCCGCCGTATCCGAGAACGCCGACGATGCCACCGTGCTTCCAGTGCCCTTCCTTGTCCCGGTACGACATTTCCATGAGCCCGAGCCAGTCTTCGCACATGGGCTTCCTGGTTGCGATTCTCTTGACATCGCTTACGAAACTCGGCCAAGGGCCCTTCTCAAGTTCGTCAAGCATAGGAGTTGCATGTTTCAGTGCCATTCGATTTACCTCCATAGGCCAATTGCACTCTTTTGTTCAAAAGCCTTCATCCACTCAACGCAGCTACCCTGTTCCCAATCGTTTCTACTTCACCTCCTTGCAATACGGCGTGAAAGGCTTGCCACTCTAACGGGCCGGAGACCGGCCGGACATTTTTCCCGATTGGATACTGAATACGGCAGGGAGGGTGGGCAGGCTAGTTCATTCCCTTCTCTTCTTTTTCGACGTCGCCCTCACTGGGGAGCATATACATCGTCGTGCTGCCGCTGGACCAGTATTTCAACTTGCCCTCGTTCACCAGCTCATTGATAACCTTCTTCGCCTGCATCATCTTCATTTCGGGAACAGCCTTGCAAAGGTCGTTGAAGTAATGTTTGGTCTTTTTCTGCTGTTTCACCCATTCGATGATGCGCGTCTTGGCGTCTTCACTCATATCAACCTCCTAAGGTCTGTATCTTTATGGTGAATAAGAAACAGGAGTCACATCCTGTCCACACTCGGGAAAGCAAGTATAGGTATTCGTGACAAAAATCACCTCATTTGATTACCCCGCCAACAAGCCCTTGTCAACAAAAAAGTCCTTCCAAAAAGCGCACAACCCGCAGTTCTGATTAGAGAAAACGTTCACGAGCACCCCATAAGTGCCCATTCACTCCCGATAATGATTATCCTGTCATCCATATTCTTGTGGATGACGAATCGAGACAGCCGCCACGACCGAGGGCACGCAAAAACCCCTCTGCGCGCCCGATTCGAGAATCTACATTGAAAGATCCCTCACACGGATGCGCCCAAGACTGTAGCGGGCAATATCTTCAAAAACTTTCCTTGTTTGCAGCCGATGATTCATGGGAGGGGAGAGAGAAGCCAGCAACGAAATGGAAGGGACGCTGAAGTAATCGACAGTCATTCCAGCTTAAAGCACCCCGGCTGCGACAGTGATCAATGCAATGTCGCCACCCCCTCGCCCATACCGCTTTTTGCCCGGCAACGCCATACAGGGGTAGGCGGAAATCCATTGTTCTGCTACAATATAACAATTCAGGGCGGGACGCAACATGTTAATACTAAGGAGATAATGAAAAATGGCACATGACAACCGCGAAAGCGGACAGCTCAATCTCTACATCAAGTTTCTCAAGGAGCGCCTTTACTTCGAGCCCCTATCGGCCACGCTCCACTACAATCTCGGACTGGCCTACTCCAGCAAGAGAATGACCGAAGAAGCCATTTCCGAGTTCAAACAGGCCATCGAGTGCGATCCCACCCTGTCCCAGGCTTACATCAACCTGGGTGGGCTCTGCTTCCAAAAGGGCGATCTCGACGGATGCATCGAAGCCAACCAGAAGGCGCTCTCTCTGGACCCGAAACTGGCCATCGCCTGCACCAACCTCGGTTTCGCCCATCTCCAGCGGGGCGAATGCGAAAAAGCGATCCTGTACAGCCGCCAGGCCATCGAACTCGACCCGGACAACCTCCAGGCACACAACAATCTCGCCGTGGCCCACCTCCAGGCCGACGACATCCAGGCCAGCATCGACGCCTCGCTGCGACTCATCGCCCTGAACGACCGGTTCGCTCCGGCCCACTACAATCTCGCGGTAGCCTACCGCATGGCCGGAAACGCCGAAAAAGCCGGGGAACATTATCAAAAAGCCAAAACACTCGGCTATCCGGTCGAGGAAGGGTTCGAAGCCGACTGGAACGACGCCGGCTAGCGTCTCCCTAAGCCCGCATGCCCTCTTTACTTTCCGGCAGGCACACGGCTGCCGGACATATCTTTCCATTCTTTCAGGAGAGACGTTCTCATGGATATTGCAAAAGACAGGATGGTGATCCTCGAATACACCGTGCGCCTGCCGGACGGTTCCTACGTAAAGGGGGAAAACGGACCGGTTTCACTCAATTTCGTCGCCGGCTACGAGCAGATTCTTCCGGCGCTCGAAGCCAGACTGCTGGGCCTGGAACAGGGCCAGGAGACGGAATTCGTCATTCCCGCCGCCGAAGCGTTCGGAGAGCACGACGAAAGCCAGGTCATGGAGAAGACCTTTGAAGAATTTCCCGAAGGCAGGACCCTTCAGGCAGGCAGATGGGCCGTCGCCACCAACACGGAAACCCAGGCGCAATACGGCTACTTCGTGAAAAAACGCAATGAAGAGTCCGTAGTCCTGGACTTCAACCATCCCCTGGCGGGGAAGGACCTTCACTACCGCGTGAAAGTGGTGCACGTGAGGGCTGCGTCCGGGGAAGAACTGGAATACCTTCGGCCGTGCGAACACGCCGAAGATGCGGAGGCATCCCCCCCGCCGGCCTCATGAGCGCGC
Organism: Desulfobacteraceae bacterium; assembly: GCA_021372635.1. GTDB lineage: Bacteria > Desulfobacterota > Syntrophobacteria > Syntrophobacterales > Syntrophobacteraceae > JAJFUA01. The sequence continues at coordinate 5,743 of JAJFUA010000279.1, forward strand.
CGGCATCGTCCGGCACGCATGCAGGGAGGAAAAGGCACCGGCGCCCGCTAGGAGCGGCCGCCGGTGCGTCCCGCAGGTTCCGGCCCGTTCCGGAAAACCGGAACCTGCCGATCCCCATGGCAAAAGGTACAACCGGCAATGCCCCCTGGAGGTTCCGTCAACGCGCCTGCCCGGCAAACCAGTTGCAGAATTCAAAGATGGTCTGAGCGCGCGGTTCTCCCTGGAGCAGCCCCCGGCATAGATCGAACAGTTCCTTGTTCAATGCGACGGATTCCTCCCTGTCCGACCTGGACCGGTAGAATTCCTGGACGATTGCCGCAGCCCGCTGCGAGGCGCCGCTGAAGATCCTCTCCCGGGGATCCTTGGGCTCCATGAAGGGATCCCAGTTCTCGTACCCGATGCGAAGAACGTGTTCCCGGCCTCGCTTGGACATGCCGTCAAAGATGGCCTTCTTCCGCATTTCAATCTCGTCACGGTCTTTATCGTCCGCCACGTCTCCTCCATTCCATACTCAATGCCTTTGCAACACGGGTCCGCCCCGCTCCCCCGGATTCAGCTCCAGAAGAGCTTCAGCCGTATCTTCTTGAACTCCCTGGTACTGAAGAGGATCTTGAAATCGTCCCGGCCGATGGCGGCTCCGAGCTTTTCGGCGATCTTCCGGCAATCCTCGACGCTCCGCCCGTGCACCATGGCATACAGGTTGTACGGCCAGCCGGGATGGGTTGGCCGATGGTAGCAATGGCTCACTTCGGCGTGGCTGGCAAGGGCCCGGCCGCATTCGTCCACGAGATGCAAAGGGCAGTTCCAGACGACCATCCCGTTCGCATTGAATCCCACCTGCCGGTGATTCAACACGGCGGCGAAACGGCGGATGACACCGCGATCGAGCCACCCGGATATCAGGTCCAGGAGGGCATCCTCCGAAATATCCAGGGCTTCGGCCCAGGCACGGAAGGGCCTCTCGACCAGCGGGAGATCTTCCTGGATGCACCGCACCACCCGAATGTTCTCATCGGTGGGCTGAAAGGCCGACCAGGCTTCGACCGGGGGAAGTTCGTCGGAGCGCTCTTCCCCGTTGTCCCCTTCTCCCTCTTCCAGGACGTCCAGCACCACCGCGAGCTTATACTTCCGCACCGCCGGCAGGATGAGCGTCGGCCAGCCGCCTGCTGCCTCGGAAAGGTCCTGAACCACCTTTTCCAGTTGCTGCCCCGGCGGAACCGCGATGGTAAACCACACGTTGTAGGTGTCGGGCCTCAGGTAGTTGTGGCTCACCCCCGGATACCGGTTGACGGCCGCGACGGCGCTTTCCAGGTTCCCTTCCGGGACCGACATGGCCACCAGGCTGCTCCTGTACCCCAAAGCGCCCGTGTTGAATATGGCGCTGATCTGCCGCATCAGCTTGTCCTGCTTGAAGAGGCCGATTCGCCGCCGGACTTCGCCGCCGTCTATGCCGAGCCCCTCGGCCAGGGCGGAGAAGGGGTCCGGCACGAGCGGGAACGAGCGCTGTAATCGATCGAGCAACATCCTGCCAGTAGAATCCAAAAGAACTGCTCCTTCCTGAACGGGGGCCTGCCGAAATCCACATCGACGCCTTATGCAGCCAAGCGGTGAGGCATCAAAGCGTCAGTCCTGTTGCCTGAATTTTCCAGTCAATATAAACTCATGGCTGAGTGAAGACAAGCGCGGGAGACAGCGGCCGGCGAAGATCGTTTCCCCGGGGCATCGATCCGGTTTCCGCCTCTGCCGCTACGCGCCCGGACAAAGGCAATTCCAGACAGATCCAATCGGAGTGACGAAATGGATTCGACCATACAAGCCGCTTTTCCGACCGACCTTCTGATCGACACCCCAGACGGTCCCGTTCCGCTCACCCCCGAGCGCGCCGGGATTCCGCTTCCCCGTGGGCTCGAATACGACGGTCCCCAACTCACCTACGGACCTTATCTCACGGCCCTTGCACGCTTCCTGCTCGCCGACTCCGCCACCCCGCTCGTCACGGCGCTGTCCCTGCACCTCCGCCGCCCGATCGCCGCAGAATCCGTCCACCGGCTCTCCATAATCAGTGAAAAGCACGGCGCCTTCTACCAGGTGTCTCACCTGCGGGTCCATCTCGCCGACACAGACTGCTCCCTCGTGGTCGACACGGCGGTGAGACCGGAACAGCAGGGCGTCCTCGAACGGGAATTCTCCATCCTCCGGGAACTCCGGGACCGGTTCGGCCTGCCCTATCTGCCGCGCCCATACCTGCTCGGGGAAGCCGTCCCCGAAGGCGGACCCGCCCCTGCACAGCCTCTGAAGCTGTTCATTGCCGAATGGTTCGAAGGCTGGCACGAATTTCATCTTTCGAGAACCCCGGGTTCCGCGGAACCCGTCATCAGGGTGTGGGACGCGACGCCGGAAGGCACTTTCCTTGACGCCGCACAGTCCGGCGCGCTCTATTGCCGTGCCGCGCACATCCTGACTGCATACCTGGACGAACGCTCCTTCCGGCAGATCTATCCCTGGCATCATGCGGCAGGCGATTTCATCGTTCGCATGGAAGGGAACTCCCCGGACCTGCGCCTGGTCACGGCGCGCGACTACCGCTGCCTCACAAGCCTGGAACCCGGCCCGGGCAGTGAATGGATCCCTCTCGTGCATTTCTTTTTGAACCTGACGCTCCGCCTGCGCCTCGACCGACTGGACGGCACTGGAGATCTTGCGTGGGCCGATGCGGCCTCCGTTTCCGCAATCGTTCGGGGCTTCTTCCAGGCATGGGGGGAAAAGACGATACGAGCGCCCGGCATCCCCTCCGCCGGCGAAGTACTGGGAGTCCTGCGCAGCTTCGACCGGGGCGACTGGCTCTCTCTTGCCGAACCCGTGATGGAGGACGGACTCATGGAATCCGGCGAGTACCCCTTTCTCTCGGAACGCATCGAAGAGCACGTCGATCGACTCATGGAAGCGCTCGGGGAAGAACCGGCCTGAGAACACGATCGATGGCGCCTCAGCCCTCGACGGAGGCATCGACCTCCGCTACCGGCAGGATCCGCCGCAACTCGAGGGGATCGATCTCGACCAGGAAACCCCTCTTTCCTGCGTTGATGTAAACCCTTTCGAGATCGAAAATGGTCTTCTGCACGTAAACGGGCAGGTTCTTGCGCGTACCGAAGGGGCTTATGCCGCCGACGAGATACCCGGTCTGCTTTTGAGCGACGGACACGTCGCAGGGGGAGACATGCCTGGCACCGATCTGGCGCGCCAGTTGCCTGGTGGAGACTTCCCGGTCGCCGTGCATGAGGACCAGAAAAATCTGGCGGGAATCCGATTCCATCACCAGGGTCTTGATGACGGCATGTTCGGGAACCTCCAGGAAAGATGCCGCGCGGGCCGTCCCTCCGTGGTCTTCGTACGAATAGGTGAACGGCGTGAACGGCACCTTCTTCTCACGCAGGAATCGTATTCCGGGAGTGACGGGATAGTCTCGTTTTTCCATGAAACCCTCTCAGGCGATCGTCTGTGAACCGGGAGACGATCATACTCCGGCAATCGTGCCTCTGCAACGTTCACCGACCGATGTGTCGAACGGCATATACACCAAAGTTGCATTCTTTCGACAGACATAGTAGAAAAAGCTGTCGTCCTGGTACGAATATTTGCCACTGGCGACCGGAATGGGGCATCGCCACAAGTCCGGCAACGGGTGCCGCTGCATTGCCTTTGTTCCACTCGGTCCTCCACCTTGCGGAAGCCGTCGCGGCATTTCCACCGGGCGCCGAACATCCGAGGATCCTCCGATCAGGCATGCCTCGGGGAAGGCCGCCTGAATGTGTTTCGTTCCAATCGCCAACAGTCGGGGTGCCCCCCGATGCGTCATTTTTTCGTTGTGCGGCAAGCCCCCTGCGAGGACGCTCGAAGGGGACCGCCATTTTCAAGGAGATCGAGAATGGAGTTGAAGACCGATAAGTTGGAAAACGCCCTGATCGTAGGGATCAAAGGTCGTATGGATGCCGTCACGGCCCCCGAATTCGAAAAGGAATGCTCCACGTGGATTGAAAAAGGGGAACTGGCTTTTGTCGTGGACCTTGGCGAACTGGAATACATCAGCAGCGCAGGGCTGCGCAGCATCCTGCTGACGGCGAAGAAGCTCAAGTCCCAGAAGGGACAGATATGCTTCTGCTGCCCTTCCGGCATGGTCGAGAAGGTCTTCTCGATTTCCGGCTTTTCGTCAATGTTTTCTATGTATGGCAGCCGCGAGGAAGCCTTGAGTCATCTCTAGGAGGATCGCCGCATTCGCCCGCCTGCACTGCCCCGGCAATGGAGTCGATTCCGCCGGGAACCCGCTGCGGATGGGGGGCGAGGACGGACCTGAGGATCATCCCGACCGGAAACCGCCAGCGGCTGTTTCCGAACATTCAGAATCGACCGGCCATGGATAACACTCTGCGAATAGCTGCCAAACTGGAATCCTGGGATACGATACGAACGTTCGTGCTCGATAGGGTGGAACAGCGCAACGTGGACCAGGATATTGCGTTCAAGATCGAATTGGCCCTCGAGGAACTCGTCGTCAACGTGATCAACTATGCCTACCCGCAGAGCGGCGGCGACCTGGAAATCGGCTGCACACTGGAAGTCCCTTCAGGTCTGTGCATTTCCATCCGGGACTGGGGGAGGCCTTTCAACCCCCTGGAGCGGGAGTCCCCCGATCTGGCACCGGATATATCCGAGCGAGCGGTGGGAGGCCTCGGGGTTTTCCTTGTGCGGCAGATGGCCGACGATATCGACTACATACCCATGGAAGACGGCAACATGTTGATTGTCCGTTTCAAAATGTGATTACGGGTCTACGTCAGGCGCTTTCCCGGGGCCTGGACCACGCGCCCCCCTGTGCCGGACGGCGGGGATATTCGGTTTTCTCCACAAGGCACCGCTTATCGATAACCTGCAGAGTGCCGAACTATAGTATTGAGAAGAAGACCGCCGCTTTTGAGATGCAGAATACGTTTGAAAGCCGAAATAGGAGAGCCTGCCTGCCAATTTGATTTCGACAGGGTTTCAACCTCCACTAGGGAGTCATCGCTGTGGGCGAAGAGATGAACAGTGTGCCGGTAGAACCAAGGACTTCTTCCATCGAGAAAGACCAGCTTCTGGCAAAGCTCGCCATCAAGCATCAACTCGTCGAAGCCGGCCAGATACGCGAAGCCGTTGAATTTCAGCGGAGAGAAAGAACGAAAGGGCGCAATCTCCCCCTGGGAGAGGCCCTCGTGGAAAAAGGGTTCATCACCTCGAAGCAACTCGATACCCTTCGCCTGGCGAAAGAATTGATCCTTCGGCGCGGCCCGGACCGGGTGTTCTGCAAGATAGCCGTCGAGAGCGGCTTTGTTACGCCGGACAAAATCGATGAAGCCCTTTCCCGGCAGGCCAGAATTTTCAAGGGGACAAGGGAATTCAAGCCGGCCAGCGAGATGCTCGTGGCGTGCGGTTTTCTGACCCCCGGCCAACGCGATGCCGTCAACTCCAGGATGACTCTGAAAAAAACAGACGAACCCACCCCGTCTTCCTCCCAGGCACCCGGGCAGGAACCCGAGGCCGGGCCAGCATCGGATTCCCCGCCGGTCACAGGGGTCGAGTCCATCCCTTACAGCAGAGGTCTGCTGCCCGGAAATGCAATCGCAGAAGACGTCTTTTTCGACATCATCGTAACAAACGACAAGCTGAAAGTGTTTTTGCTGATAAAGGGGGATGTGCCCGAAAGGCTCAACGCCGGAAACATCAGGACCCTGCTCGAGACGAAGGGGGTCGTAAACGGCATCATCTCCGATGAGATGATCGAGCAGTGCCTCAAAAAGGGCAGCAGGGACAGGCTCTGGAAGATCGCCCAGGGCACGCCCCCCAAGGCCGGCAAACCGGCCGAAATCCGCTATTTTTTCGCCAGTCGGGCACAGGAGACCGCCTGCGGCGATGACAGGACAAAGATCGACCTGCGCGACAGGGGACAGGTACCCCAGGTCAAGAAAGGCTGCCTGCTGGCGGAAAAGGCTCCTCGAATCAAGGAAGAAAACGGCATCGACGTTTACGGCAAGCCGATCCAGGTGGAAAAATCCAAGGATGTCCCGCTGCTGCGAGGCACCGGCGTCGAAGTCTCCGGCGACGGTCTGAAACTCTATGCGACTGTTGACGGCCGCCCCGAACTGTCCATCCTCGGCAAGCTTTTCGTATACCCCGAACTGAACATCAACGGGGACGTGGATTTCGAAACCGGTAACATTTCCTTCGACGGGGCCATCATTGTCAAGGGGATCGTCCAGGATGGCTTCCGGGTTACGGGTGGAAGCCTGACTGCCAGGGAAATATCCAAGGCCACGATCGACGTGGCCGGCAACATCGAGGTGTACGGCGGAATACTCGGGGCCGCCATCAAGGCGGGCGGAAGCGTCAAGGCCGTGCATATGCACTCTTCGAAAGTCGAATCCATCGGTGACGTGATCGTCGACAAGGGAATTTACGATTCTGGAATCGTCACTTCGGGGAAATGCATGGCGGAGCGGGGAACCATCGTCTCCTCCAAGATCGTTGCGAAGCAGGGCGTCGATGCGGCCCATATCGGCTCGGAGCGGTCCGTACCGTGCACGCTCATCGTCGGGATAGACCCGAACACGCAGAAGGAACTGGATCGGCTCAGGGAAGCGATCGCCTTAAAAAACAAGGCCAGGGAACAGGTGCGGGAAAACGTCGAAAGACTCCAGAAGCAGTCCAGCAGGGAAGAGGTGAGAATCGGAGAACTGGCTCAAATCCAGGAGCGCAGCATGCGGGAAGAGCGCATGCTGAGGCAGCGCAAGAACGAACTGAAGCCGGGGGACGCGGGCAAGGCGGCCGCCGTCGACGAAGAGATCGCCCAGGCAGTGGCGAGAGCCAAATCAGCCGGAGAAGAACTCGAGCGACTCCTGGACCGGCAGGAGACCATTTTGCAGGACATCGACTCGCAGCAGGATAGGATCAAGGAAATCGACAAGGAAATTCTGGACCTGGACGACGAAGCGTCGGTGATTGCGCAATGGATTTCCGACAACCCGGGAACTCCCGTCGTGAAGGCTCTCGACACCGTATATGCCGGGACAGTCATCAAAGGTATCGGTTCGTCCTGGGTTTTCCGGTCCAACACCAAGCGGGTAATGGTTAAGGAAGGCCGGGCGGAAGACCTGGAGAACGGCACTCCGGGCGAGCGAAAGATGTTCGTGCACAATCTCCCGTAATTCCATTCCCGGTCGAAGCGGGAATCCGCATAACGGGCGGGCGGCGCTCCTTTCGGAACGAACCGCCCGTTCCCGTCTTACCGCATATCGATCTTCCTGAGTCGCAGGGAGTTCGGTGTCACCTCGACATACTCATCGTCGTTGATATACTCCATCGCCTGCTCCAGGCTGAACTGCCGGGGAGGGACGAGGCGCAGTGCTTCATCTGAGCCGGAAGCCCGGATATTCGTCAGTTTCTTCTCCTTGGTGATATTGACCCATATGTCGTCCGTGCGCGAGTTCTCGCCGACGATCATACCGGCGTATACGGGATCGCCCGGATTGACGAATATCGTTCCCCTGGGCTGCAGATGGAATATGGCATACGCCACCGCCCTCCCGGACCGGTCGGAAACCAGAACGCCGTTGGGGCGCCCGGTAATGGTTCCCGCGTATGGCGTGTAGCCGATGACGAGAGTATTCAGGATCCCCGTACCGCGGGTGTCCGTCATGAACTGGTTGCGGAAGCCGATGAGCCCCCGGGATGGAATTTCGAACTCGAGCCGCACCCTACCGAAACCGTTGTTCACCATCCTGGTCATCCGTCCGCGGCGGCTGCCCATCATTTCGGTGATGATTCCCACATATTCTTCCGGGATATCCACCACGGCCAGTTCCAATGGTTCGGAGAGCACCCCGTCGACTTCGCGGGTGATGATCTTCGGCTTCGAAAGTGAGAGCTCGAACCCCTCCCTGCGCATGGTTTCCACCAATACGGCCAACTGGAGTTCCCCCCGGGCGCTGACCCTGAAGGAATCGCGGTTTTCCGCATGCTCGACCCGGAGGCTCACGTTGTAGAGGAGTTCCTTGTCAAGCCGTTCCTTGATGTGCCTCGTGGTGAGGTATTTTCCGTCCTTGCCGGCCAGGGCGGAAGTGTTCACCGAAAAATCCATGGAGATGGTCGGTTCTTCCACGGTGATCACGGGCAGCGGCCTCGGGTCGAGCAGGTCTCCGATGGTGTCCCCGATAAAGACGTCGGGCAGTCCTGTGATCGCCACGATATCGCCCGCTTCGACCTTGGACCGGCTCACCCGGTCCAGCCCCTCGTAGTTGTAGACCTCGCTGAGGCGGGCCTTCCCGGGGGATTCGCCTTCCTTCAGAAGCGCCACCTCCATGCCGGGGCTAATGGAACCCGACACGAGTTTGCCCACGGCAATGCGGCCCACATAGTCGCTGTACTGAAGATTGGTGACGAGGAACTGGAGGGGAAATTCCGGATCGTAGGACGGAGCGGGAATGAACTTCAGGATCGCCTCGAAAAGAGGTTCGAGATCCTTGCCCTGCCCCTCCGGATCGCTCAGTGCGATCCCCTCCTTGGCGTTCGTGTAGAGGACGGGAAAATCGAGCTGCTCCTCGGTGGCGTCCAGATCGATGAAAAGATCGTAGATTTCTTCCAGGACTGCGTTGATGCGCCTGTCCGGACGGTCGATCTTGTTGATCACCACGATGGGCGGCAGCCCCCGCGCCAGCGCCTTGCCGAGCACAAACCGGGTCTGCGGCAGCGGTCCCTCCGTCGCGTCGACGAGAAGCATCACGCCGTCAACCATGTTCAGCGTCCGTTCGACCTCGCCGCCGAAATCCGCATGCCCGGGGGTGTCGACGATGTTGATCTTAAAGCCCTTGTAGGTGACGGCGGTGTTTTTCGCCATGATGGTGATGCCCTTTTCCCGTTCGAGATCCAGGCTGTCCATGACCCGCTCGGCCACCTGTTCGTTGTCCCGGAAGATGCCGCTCTGCCAGAGCATGGCATCGACGAGCGTCGTTTTACCGTGGTCGACATGCGCGATAATGGCAAGATTCCTCAGGTTTTCGCGAATTTCCATATATCCTCTGGAGTTTTCCGATCGTTCGGCAAAAAGCCATAAAAAAAACGGGGACTCGCGCCCCCGTCGAACCCACAACCAGGGTTGATCCGGACCGTATCAAACAGCCATCAGCAGGAACTGCAGGAAGATCCGCAGCCGCCGCCTCCGCCCACCGGAATTTCCGAAGTCAGGCGGAAGCCCGATCCCATGGCATAGTTCACGTAGTCAACCGTTATATCCTTGGTCTTCTCATGAAGATCTTTATTCACAAGCATAGTGAAATCGCCCACCTTGAACACATCGTCCGACTCCGCAGGTTCATCCAGAACCATGCCCAGCGACGGACCGCTTCACCCGCCCGTCTGGAGGAAAATGCGTATGGGGGTGATTTCCTTCTCCTTGAAATACTCCTTCAGGACCTCTTCAGCCTTCTCGGACACGTGGACCATTCATTTCTCCTTTTCATTCTTCCGCGATCGTCTTCCCTGAGCCTCTACCCGCCGAGGCGTCGAAACACCATAACAAACCGGCCCCGCTTTCTCAGACGGCCGGATGGAAGGACCTCCGAGCATGTCCTTCCATGAGGAGGGCACGCATCCGCATACACTGAAAACCTTTACGGACTGATGGCCCGGAGGAATTCAACCGTGCGGGTATATGTGCTACCCGCGCATCAGGTACCCTATAATTAACCGAAAGGAAAGACGTAGAAAACAAAATTCGATGATTCCCCCACCCTGTCGCCTACTTATTTGATCATTCCGCGGCAGTGAGGGGTCCGTGGGCGACCTCCGGAATTTCCGGGGGCTGCAAGGGCACAACCTCTTGCAGCACGTCGTTCTCGTCACCTGATGATCGTCACGGAACACGGAGCGCCGGCCACCACCTTCGCGGCGGTGCTCCCGATCAGGACCCCCTTCGGCTTGCTCGATCCCGTGCTTCCCATCACGATCCTGTCGAACCCTCCTTCCGCAGCCTTTTTGATGATATTGTCGGCCGGCACGAAACCCGCCTCGAGGATCGCTTTCACCTCGATGCCCTCGCTGTCGAAAAGCGCCTTGGCACGTTCGAGAGCTTTGCGCGCTTCTCCTTCGAGCCGCTCATGGATGGCGGGCGGCATCTCGTCCATGTCCTCCCTGGCGGTATAGGCCACGGCAAGCAGCGTTACTTCCGCATGCTCGTGCTTTGCCAGTGCCACAGCACTCTCTACCGCCTTCAGTGAATGCTCCGAGCCATCGGTGGGTACCAGGACTTTCATGGCCAGACCTCCTGTTGGAGTTCATCGCATTGCGCTATGGGAAACATAGCGACCAGCCACTTCTCTCAGACTCGCTCGCCTGCGTGCAGCCGGAGGGATGCTGTCGCCTGAGCCATGAGTGATCGTGCGGTATGACGGATATCTTTTCAGCAGGGAGAGATGGCCCGAGTCCAAATAATATAACAATCGAACGGCGAAAAGGTTGCAGCCTTCCGCTCTTGTTTTCAAAGTTTTTTTAAAAATAAGCCCGCACCGTGAACGAGACTGTCGGATACCCGCGGCATACGATGCGGCAACCGGGCGCGAACAGACTGCATTGAATTGCACAGGCTGCGAACGGCACCGCAAGTTGCATGATGATGAGCCCTGCTCCGGCCGGAAAGGGATACAGGGAAAGCCCGCGGCCCCTATCCCCCGGAGCGCTTGACATTCCAGCCGTGTTTTTTCAGCTCATCAAAGAGGATGTCCCGGTGATCCCCCTGGATTTCTATGACACCGTCTTTCACGGTGCCGCCAGCGCCGCACCTGGCCTTGAGCTGCCGGCCAAGTTCCTTGAGCCCGGCTTCATCCAGGGGAACCCCTGTGATTACCGTAACCCCCTTCCCCTTGCGTCCTTTCGTCTCCCGTGCAATCCTCACGATGCCATCGCCCCCGCCAGCGGCTTTCTTTCTGCGGCAAATGCATTCAGAGACGGGCTTGCCGCAATCGGGACACATCCTTCCATGCTGCGTTGAATAGACGGGTCCTTCCACTATTTTGATATCCCCTGCTTGAAATTTTTGAATCATCCGTTATTTTTCTTCGTTCCCATATCGGGATCAACGGTTTCGAACCTGACCGCTTTGCCCCGGCCATCGCCTGTGGATACATGGAAACATCCCATTCCACGGACTCCGGGCATGACGCTGTCCCGGGTGAAGACCCGATGCTTCACCCGGATGGACCATTTGACAGAAAAGTATCTTGAAAATCAACACGAGAAAGGAAGCGAGGAATCATGACGCCAGATGAATGCACGTTCTTCAGCGGAGGCCACAAGGGAACGGAAGCCGAGTTCGGAATGCAGGCCGAACGGTGGGGGGTCAAGGAAGTGAACTTCTCCTATGAAGGCCGGCAGCCGGCCCGGGACCGGGGGCTCGTCGTTCTGAGTCCCGAGGAGATGATGCGGGGCGATATCAGCATGGAAATCGTGTGCATGCACATGGGCCGCAGCTATTCCGGCGTGGATACGATCCGCAAGGTCATGCAACTGCTGTTTCACATGGTCAACAAAGGATTTCAGGTGTTCGGCATCGGCTGGATCCAGCCGAATGACACAGTGAAAGGCGGGACCGGCTGGGCCGTCGAACTCGCGAAACTCTTCAACCGCCCACTGAGCATTTTCGATCTCGACCGTGGCGAATGGTTTTCCTGGCAGGATCGGACCTGGGTGAAGAGTGAACCGGTCATCGAGCACAACACGTTTGTGGGGACGGGAACCAGGGACCTTCCCGAAGCCGGCAGGCGGGCAATCGAGGATCTTTTCCGCCGGTCTTTCCAGACCTCCGCAAAGGCATAGCTTTCAACCGGCACCGCGAATCGTGGGCCTCCGCATATCGGCTCGGCCTCTTCCGGGTCTTTTGCGGCCCGGCCCGCCAGCGATTTCCGCATCTTCGACAGGAAAACCCCGCCGCCTTCCGGGGCGGGGGCAAGGCAAAACACAGCGTCTCTCACCGGCCCCCGCGCACCACTCCGGCTTCATGCCGCGAGCCTCACGCGGGCAAAGGGATTTCGCAGCAGACGATCGTTTCTTCGTGCCGTTGAAAATACGCCAGTCGCAATGTCTCTCCACGGGGGCCCGGGTCGCCCCCCCGGTACTCCACCCATCCGCACCCATGTTCGTTTGCCGTATCGACGATGAACTTGACGAAGGGGTATCCTTCCCGATCCTCCACGCCATAGAAGTCCATGCCCACGTAGTCGGCGCGGGAGCCGTGGGCGACCACACGGCCCGCCTTGTCCAGCGCGAAGATATACATCGTGTCTTTGACGAATAATCCCACCGGGTTGGAAAACTCCGCCAGGGCGGCTTCTCTCCCGCACGCTTTGAGGTGACGGATCGCCGCAATAGCCCAGTACCTTACATCCGCCAGGTCGGTGATCGCCGGCAACTTCTTCTCCCCGTGAACCTCCAGCCGGGTGAACTCCAGGTCATTCCTCGATGCCGGCAAGACCCGGAAGGATCTTTCATGTTCCTCGAGGCTTCTTTTCTCAGGTTTGCGACTGTCCCTTTCCGATTCCGGAGATCTCGTCTTCAACGCTCCCTCCTCCATGCAAGGAAACCAGTGCGCCCCGCTTGTGCCTCGGAAGATGTGTTTCTCGGCATACCAAGGTGGACTGGGCCAAAAACCTGTGGAAAGGCGGCAACGGCTGACGCCTCCGATCCAGCAGCTTATCCGTCGAAAGGTTAGAAAAAGGTTACAAAACGAGATGCGGCGACAGGCAAGGTCCGGTCACCACAAGAGCTTGAATTAAAATAAAAAATACGCTATCCCATCGTCTGTGGTGCTCCCAGAGGAGAAAAAGCGGGCCGGAGAATTTGCCCTCCTTCCAAAGGCAAAGGTCGCCGCACCGCGCAATCCACTCGCGGTTCCATTCCATACCCCGGCTATGCAACCCGAAACGATGATTTGGATAACCCCGTCAGCCCCAAACCATTAACCATCTTTAAATTCGATAGCTTATCGCAACAGCAGCCCGGCACTTTTTGTAACCCTGCGGTAACCTGCCGCGTTTAAAAGATATAGTTAGTTCACCTGCCCTCGTGCGAAGGAGATTGGTTCAACGCCGTACCCCCCCTGGGCTGAACCAATCTCCCTTCGCATCCTTCTTACCTGCTGCCAAGCCGTTGCCGGATCCATCGGAAAAGGCATTCCATTTCGATATGTTCCTCCACGAAAGCCCGGGCGTCTGCCGCGCCTGCGGACCCGACCCCGGGGAGAGGAGAGGGTTTTGCACGTTTCCGCTATTCCTGCTCCAGGATTTTCCGGTAAATCGAATCGGTCAGGGTGTCGGGAACCACACCGATTTCATCTCTCAGGGCCTTTTTGCAGTCTTCGTAAACTTTCAAGGCGGCGCTCCGCATTCCACGGTTGGAGTAGACGATCATCAATCTCTGGCATGCCTGCTCGGAAGCCGGATCGATCCGCAGGAGCCTGGCGTAGCATTCCGCTGCGGTCTTGTGCGATCCCGCCATTTCGTACAATGCCCCCATCCGGTACAGCACTTCCAGGAATTCCGACCGCAGCCGTTCTCTTCTGCCGGCAGCCCACGGCGCATAAAGATCTTCAGCAAGGTAATCGCCTTCGTAAACGGACACCGCCTTTTCATACGCCGACAGGGCTTCCTTGGCCTTCCGGCCTTCTTCACTCCGCCTGCCGTTCCGGCACCAGGAGACGAACTCATCCACATCCACGTGGCACAGACTCCCGTCCAGAGAAACCATGTGATTTCTCAGATGTACGTATGAAGAGCCTTCCGTCCTGTCCGCCGCCGGTTCCAACGCCTTCCTCAACCGGTGCAGGGTGACCTTGAAGTTCCTGTCTCCAGACGCCGTATCTACCTCGGGCCAAAGATCTTCTATAAGCACATCCTTGGGAACAGACCGGCCCTCCCGGGAAATGAGCGCCTTCAATAAGAGCTGAGGCTGTTTCCCTCCCCATTCGGCCACATCGATGGCCGTGGCACCGCGAAACACCTCAAACCTGCCGAACGCCTTGATGTGGAGGCGAGGCCTTGCCGAACGCCCGGCAGCACTGTCCACACCCTTTCTTTCCCTGCCCGCCGCCGTACTTTGATTCTGCTCCTGAAGAATCTTCCGGAACCGGGCAACCACGGGGATGGGCTCGCCCGGTTCCGCGGTTGCCTTGTGTATTTTAGCCGGATCAAGGAAAGGCAGCAGGCTGGCTTGAAATTCAGACAGGGTTTCGATCACTCGTTCTTCTTTTTCGTATATCTCACGCGCAGACTTCTCCTCCGAGGCAAGAAGCCGCTGCATCAATTTGCGCGCGATCTCCCAGGCAATGCTCGGCCAGCGCTGCAACAGCCTCTGGAAAACATCGCCGGTCATTTCCAACAGGCACGCGTCGGTGCGTGCACGCACGCTGGCCGTTCGAAGACTGTGAGGAGTCAGGAAGCTCAACTCGCCGATATACTCACCGGTCTTTTGCACGTTGAGCAAACGCTCGGCGGCAGTATTCAACCCTTTGATGATCTCCAACTCCCCCTCGAGGATAACGTAGAAACAATCTCCCGGATCGCCTTCATGGAAAAGCACCGTGCCTGCCGGGATCTCGATTCGGGGCAGCGCCCCGGCAAGGCGCTTTATTTCACGCCGCGGGAGAGACTCAAACAATGGTATTCGAGCAAGGAGGCGCTCGATCATGATTTCTCCAGCCGTTTCATGAAAAGCGATAGTTGCAAACGGGACAGCGGGCGTAAAAAATATTCCCGTCAAACAGGCGTATAGGAAATAAATCGTTCAGCGGCCGATTGCGTTAACGTACATCTTACGGTAATGTTTATAATATAAACTGTTTTAAAAAATGGCTAACCACTTGCAACAAATATTAATTGTCTTCTTTATTTATCATGAGAAATGCTTTGTCAAGGCAAAAGAAAGGCGCGATTCCCTTGGGATGCCATCTCTCTTCCCCGGGAAGACACGACTGTTCGCCGGCCCTCCCGGGAGGGACTGGAAAACGGCTGGAAGGATTCGGCAAGGGAACTTTCCACTTCCCTTGCCCGGTCGGAAAGGTAAAACGGGAACGGTCGGGAAATGCCGACTTTATTTCTTCGGGTATCCCACCGACTGGGACAGGATGATCTTCTGCTCCGGTTTCAGCTTCAACTCCCCGGCCAGTGCGTTCCTGTCGATTCCCGCGCGGACGACCGTAGCCAGGCCCTCCGATGCACAGAACAGGTAGACGTTCTGGCTGATGAAACCGGTATCCGCCCCCACCAGTACGTCCTTGTCCGCTCCTCCGCCGCTCACCCTGGAATAATCCGCCACGAAGACCAGGTTTACAGCCGCCGTCCCGACATATGCCTGAGTGCCGGTAAGTGCTCGAATGTCCTTGGCCTGAACCGTTTGCAGCACGTTCTTCCGATAGTCCCACAGGTAGGCCCCCTCGGGCATGGCAACGTAGATATCGATTTCCTGCCAGTTCTTCGCGGACGGAGCAGTCCTCCTGCCGTCGGGACGATTGACTCCGAACGCGGCCCAAAGAAGGTTCGAGAGTGTTTGCATCGACAGTTTGCGGTCGTCGAACGCCCGAATGGTCATACGGTCCTTCAATGCCTGCATCAGGGGTTTGCCCCCCTCTGTCTGCGGGGCCGGCAACTGGACGGAATCGTTCGCAAGGGCGGGAACGGAGCAAAACAGGGCGAGTGCCAGGACAAAGCCGAAAAACGGGTTCGATTTCCGATGCATGAAATTCTCCTGTCCCGTGGAAAGGCGGGCATTTGAAGGAAAGCTCAGTGCCGACGAGGCTCCGTCCGCACCTGCAGGAGCGCGACGGGCGGGAAGAATCAGCCGGAAGCCCTTTCTTCCTCTTCGCCCCGTTCACTCCGGCAGGAGGAGCATCACTCCAGGTTCTTTTTCAAAAAGCCGACCGTTGCGGGCCATGCCTGCCGGGATGCCTCCAGGTTGGCTCCTCCGCGTTCCCCCTGCGCCCGGAGAAATCCATGTCCCGCCCCCCTGTATACGTGGACGACGTAGACCTTGCCCAGTTCCTTCATCTTTTCTTCGGCGGGTCCGACCGTGGAGGTGACACGGGCATCGTCTTCCCCGTAGAGGCCAAGAACCGGCGCCCGGATGGAACTCAGCGCCTCGGCCGGGGGCGAAGTGCCGTAGTAGACGACGGCCGCACCGAGTCCGGGTTGAGCGGCTGCATACGCATAGCTCTGGCTTCCACCCCAGCAGAAGCCCACGGACCCATATCTGCCGGTTCCGGCGGGCAGGCTCGTTCCATAATCCTTCACGGCATTCAGCATAGCCGTCACTTCAGTCTGTCCCAGGTCCCGAACCGCCTTGACGACGTCGTCGCGGCCCGGGAATGCCTCAGTGCCCCCGCCGCCCGGACCTCTGCCCGAAAGCAGGTCCGGTGCGACCGCGATGAAACCGCCCGCGGCCAGTTGATCCGCAACGCCCCGAATCCAGTCGGTCAGCCCATACACTTCGTGAATGACAATGACGACCGGAGCCTTGTCCTTGCGCTCCGGGTAGGCGACAAAGGTGTTCAGCTTCACGTTCGTACCCGGTACGGCGATATTCACCCATTCATGGTGGCGCGGGGACCGTTCCAGGGCGGCCTTGGCCCCGTCCTCCCCAGCGGGTATGGAATCGTCCGCGGACCAGGCGGAATGTATGAAAGTTGCGTGGATAAGAAAAAGAAGCAAGGCCGAAAGCAGCATATATTTTTTAGCCACGGTACCATCCTCCCTTGCGGTCCATTCGGAAAAGACAACCTCTTTCTTTTCCGGAAACATAAGGAGTTTTTCAATGGAAGCAATTGAGGGCACGCCCGCAACAGGCAGAACGTCTGCCGGGAATCGCCCCCGGGAAGGATGACTCCGCCCCGCATACCGCGTTTTCTATACCGGGACGGCGCGGTCGTTTTCAAAGAGCCTCCTCATTTCGTCGGGGATGTCCGGAGTTTCGAGAGTCACGGGTTCCTTTTCGCCGGGAAGCCGGAGGATGAGCATGCGCGCATGCAGTGCAAGGCGGTCGAAGGAGCAGTTCCTCCTGAGGAAGCTTATGGCCCTGTTCGAACCGTAGCGGACATCCCCCACCACGGGGTGTCCGGCCAGTTTCGCGTGCCGGCGTATCTGGTGTGTGCGGCCGGTGAGCGGTTCGATCTCCGCCATCGTGTAATGGGCGCTCCGGTCGACCACAACGTAACGTGTGCGACTCTCCAGCAGCGGCCCCGCCCCTTCCGGGTTGTCGCGCCCTCCGGCGCTCTTGGTGAGAGGCCAGGTCCACTCCCCCCGGGCATCGTCGCCCTCCGGGCGGTCCAGCGGGCCGTGCAGGATCGCGACGTAACGTTTTTCGACCCGCCGCGACTCGAACTGGTTTGCGAGAAACCGAAAAGCCTCCCGGGTGACGGCAAGCAGGATCATGCCGCTCGTTTCCCTGTCGAGGCGGTGCACGGGATGAACCCCGAAGGCCGGGTCGAAAGAGGCTCTCCCGCAGTCGGCGGGATCGCCCCGGAGGAAAGCGGAGGCAAAGGAACAGAGATCCCGCCCGGGTTCATTGTGAACGCTCATGCCCGCGGGCTTGTCCACGGCCAGCCAGCCCTTTCCGAGGGCCAGTACGGGAATTCTCACGGCTTCACGATCGAAGCTCATCACAAGAGCACAGCGTTCGACGGGCGGGTTCACAATCACTCCTTTGCATCTTCAGCGGTTCACAGCCGGTTCCCGGATTCTATCACAGGCCGCCCCGGATTTCCCACATGAGCCTGATCGAAGGATTCCATCCTCTGCCCGGATCACGAGGCATCCCCGTACATCCATCCCCCGCCTTCCATCCAACCGATCGACTCCGCACAGAGGAAATCATCCCTCATATACACGATTCACCCTGGTTGATCTTTCCGTCCCGATGCTGAGCTTGAAGAATAGGGGTTCCACTTTCCGCACGACGGGTCGTGTGAACGAATGCCGCGCATCCGCGGGACGGCACCCGGAGCTTTTTGACTTCCCGTTGAAAATGGGTTAGCGATGGGAAAGCATGGAACCGAAGCGCCGCAACCGGACCGATTCACAATTCGGCAGGCGGCATGCCCCAGCAGGCGCATGCCGGTGGAGAGCAGATTGTATATCAAACGAATAACGGCACACGACAGCCCCCGCTACATCCTGAGAGAAACCTACCGAGACGACGGAAACTGGAAATATCGGGATTTGCTCGACCTCGGGGCAGATCCGGGAAAATTCCTGGAATACCCCGGAGGCACGAGCTTTTACCTGAGCTACGAACTCCAGGACGCCCTGGAATCGGCCGGGGTCGCGGTCGATCTGACTAGCCTGGAGGAAGTGTTCGCACCCTTCCTCCATCCCCACCTGCGCTGGGCCTACGAAAGATCCGGGGGAAGGCTCTTCCCCTACAACTTTTCCAGGGCCTGCCCCTCGGAAGAAGTGCCCAGGTACCAGGAAGACCTCCATCCTTTCGACGTGAGGAGACTCCATTATCTGAAGTTCGGCCACATCGACATGGGCAGAGTGGACGCCAACCGCCCCTGGAAATATCTCAAAGTCCTGTCGTGCAAGTGCAGGGACGAGATCGAGGCGGTCTTCGACGCCATGGAGGCGGAACTCAAGGCAATGGAATTCTGCACGTACATCTACACGTCTCTTCACCTGCAAAGCCATTTTCCCCACCACATCCTCAGGGACTACCCCGTCGGCCTCGACATCGAGGAACTGGACGCCTTCTTCACCGAGGAGATCTGCCGTCTGAACCAGGACGACCGGTTCTTCAACGGGTTGGACAGGACGGACAGGGACGTGCTTCACCCCTACCTGGTCAAGTACGTCTGGCTCTATTTCGACCACGATTTCCTGGGGGAAAGCCCCTGGGAAAGATACGAAAGAATCTTCCGGCACGGCAGGCGGTCCAAAGCCCAGCCTGCGGCCGAATCGTCCATATCCGTACGGGACGCGCTTGCGATTTTCCAACTTTCGCAGGAGAAATTCAGCGCGATGAGCGGCGGGGAATTGAAAAGACTCTACAGGCGGAAAGCCAAGAAAATGCACCCGGACAAAGGCGGAGATCACAACGCCTTCGTTCGCCTGGCCAGGGCCTACGAGGTCCTGGCGGAGTCCAAAAACTGAACCGGGTCACTCGTGCCGCAGCGCCTCTATGGGATCCAGCCGCGCAGCCTGCCGCGCCGGGAAATATCCGAAAACGACCCCCACGGCAGCCGAGAAGAGAAAACCGATCACGGCGATGGTGGGGTTGAACACGAAGGGGAGTTTGAGGACGAACGCTCCAAAAACCGCCCCGGCAATTCCCAGGACGATCCCGATGATTCCCCCGAAGCAGGAGAGAACCACGGCTTCTACAAGAAACTGCATCAGCACTTCACGTTCCAGTGCGCCTATGGCAAGGCGGATTCCGATCTCCCTGGTGCGCTCCGTCACGGAAACCAGCATGATGTTCATGATTCCGATTCCGCCGACCAGGAGGCTCACCGCCGCCACCGCACCCAGGAGCGCCGTGAGCACGCGGGTGGACCCCGTGAGCGCATTGGCCAGTTCCTGCATGTCCATGACGTGAAAGTTG
>JAJFUA010000298.1 GCA_021372635.1 Desulfobacteraceae bacterium
CTGTTCCTGCAGCACTTTCTGCAGATCTACTCGACGCTGTACCAGTTCCTGCAGCAGGTGGCCATGACGGCGCCGAGCTTTCAGTCCCTCAGGAGAATGCTGACTCCGGAACCCGAACGGAACGCTCCGCAGGCCATCCCCGCGGCGCAGGCCGCCGGGCCGCTCACGCCGGTCCGGGCGATCCGCTTCGACGGGGTGTCCATGAACTTCTTCGGCCGCCCGGTCTTCGAGGACCTGCGGTTCTGCATTCCCGGGGGCAGGATCACGGCGATCGTCGGGCAGAGCGGGTCGGGCAAGACGACGATCTTCAACCTGCTGCTGCGGCTTCTCGATCCGACGGGCGGAAAGATCTTCATCAACGATTGTCCCCTGGACGCCATCCAGAACCGGGAACTGAAGAAGATGATGGGACTCATCCCCCAGGACCCGTTCATCTTCAACTGCTCCATCCGCGAAAACCTGCTGATGGCTTCGCCGGACGGACTGGACCAGGCCCGCCTGGACAGGGCCATAGAGCTGGCGCAGCTCCATGAATTCATTCATACGCGCCGGGAAGGCCTGGACTACATCGCAGGGCACATGGGCCGGAATCTCTCGGCCGGGGAGAAGCAGCGCGTCGCCCTGGCGCGGTTGATCCTGCAAGATCCCGAGATCATCATCTGCGACGAATACACGGCCAATATCGACGTGAAGATCGCTGGGCTGATCCATGAGGTGATGCGCACCGAATTCGCCGGGCGCACGCGGATCATCATCACGCACCAGCTTTATACGATCAAGGGTGCGGACCACATCATCGTCCTGGACCAGGGGCGGATCGCCGAGGAGGGGAGCCACGAGGAGCTTCTGACCCGGTCCGGCGTCTACCGGGACGTCTGGGAACTCCAGAAGCTCGCATAGGAAGGGGCAGCAAGGCTGAAAGGTACCATGGTTTTCCTGCACGCATTGAGAATCCGGGGTAGCCGCTGGTGCTGTGCGGCGCTGATCTGGCTATGTCTTTCCGGGGCATCGGGGGCCGCCGGCAATCCGGCGGGTCCTGCCGCAGAGGCCGTCAAAGAGGCCGTGGCGCTGAATGGTTCCGTCGTCCGGCTCTATCGGCAGGGCAGCTACGGGGAAGCGCTTCCTCTGGCGCAGAAAGCCTGCGAAACGATCCGCGAGGCGCTGGGGGAGGAACACCCGCAGTACGCCGACAGCCTGGGCAACCTGGCGGAACTCTACAAAGTGTCGGGGAAATATGCCGAGGCGGAACCGCTGCTGCTGCAGGCCCTGGAGATCCGGAAAAAAGACCCCGGCGAGGACAGTCCGGACTTCGTGACCGCCCTGAACAATCTCTCGGGCCTCTACAGAGCGACCGGAAGGTTCGAGCAGGCCGAAGCGCTTCTGAAACAGGCATTGGAAGTCATCCGGCGGAATGCCGGCGAGGAGAATGCCATCTTCGTCAGCTGCCTGAACAACCTGGCCTCGCTGCAAAAGACGATGGGGAACTATGCGGGGGCGGAACCGCTGTACGTCAAAGCGGCTGAAATCATGTTGAAGACCGGCGGCACCGAGCAGCCGGATTACGGCATCATTCTGAGCAACCTGGCCCAACTTCATCACCTGACCGGCAGGTATGCGAAGTCCGAAGAGCTTTATAACCAGTCGCTGGAAGTTGCCGCAAAAGCGGTCGGCGAGCGGCATCCCCAGTACGTGCGGACCCTGAACAACATGGCCTCCCTTTACGAAGCCATGGGAGACTATTCGAAAGCGGAACCGCTTTACCGGAAGGCCCTGGAGGTGTTCGAGGCCACTTCCGGAGCGAACAGCCCGGATGCCGCCACCGCGTTGAACAATCTTGCGGGGCTCTACAAGACGATCGGGGATTATGAAAAGGCGGAATCCTTTTACCTGCGGGTGAATGAAATCCGGCTGGCCGTCCTGGGCGAAAAGCACCCCGATTATGCTTTCGGCCTGGGAAACCTGGCCGACCTGTATTACCAGAAAGGTAATTTCAAGGCTGCCGAGGACCTGTATAAAAAGGCGCTGGATATCGAGCGGGGAAGCCTCGGCGACAGGCACCCCGACGTCGCCCTCACCATGCAGAACCTGGCGGTTCTGTACAAGACGACCCACAGGTATCCGGAGGCCGAAGTGCTTTTCAGGCAGGTTCTGGGGATCTGGAAAGCCGCGCTGGGGGAGCGGCATCCGGACGTCGCCCTTGCCATCCAGAATCTTGCGTCCCTCTGCCATGCGACGGGAAGATTCGAGCAGGCCGAATACCTGTACAGGCAATCGCTCGAAATAAGGACCGCCCTGCTCGGTGACGATCACCCCGATGTGGCTGTCGGCCTGAACAATCTGGCTTCGCTTTACGCCGCGACTTCCCGGCCGGAGGATGCCCTGGCGATGATGCTGCGGGCCCAGGGAATCAACGATCGCCTGATTCGCAACGTCTTCACCATGGCTTCGGAAAAGCAGCGGCTGGCCTACCTGGCAACCCTGCGAAGCGAAATGGACAGCGTCCTGTCGCTGATCGCCCAGTACCTTGGGAAATCTCCGGCGGCGGTTTCGGCCGGGCTGGACCTGGTGCTCAGGCGCAAGGCGATCGTCGCCGAAGCGATGGCGGCCGAACGTGACGCCGTCCTGGGCGGGCAGCACCCGGAACTGGAAGCGGACCTGCGGGAGATGAAGACGCTTCGGGCCCAGATCGCCCAGAAGACGATGGCGGGGCCGGGGCCGGAGGGGCTGGCGGCGCATCGGAAGACGCTGTCCCAATGGAGGGCTGAAGAGGAGAAGCTGGAGCTTCGCCTGGCGGGCCGGATTCCCGAAATCAACCTGGAGAAGCGGCTTCGGGATGCCGACCGGCGCGCGGTCGCCGGGGCGCTTCCGGAAGGCGCCGCGCTCGTCGAGTTTGTCCGGGTCGCCTGGTACGACTTCCAGGCCGTTCGTTCCCGGGGGCAGTCCTCCTGGCAGCCGGCGCACTACCTGGCCTTCGTTCTCCTGTCGGGCGATCCGGACAACGTCAGGCTTCTCGACCTGGGCCCGGCGGCGGAGATCGAAAAGATGATCGCCGACTTCAGGCGTTCGATCACCGGGGTGACTGACAAACCGGGAGGGCGGGGGCTGACGAAGGTCGGCGATGAAAAGCCGCGGGCCGAAGCCACGGCCGATCTGTACGGGAGAGTCCTCGGGCCGGTGGTGAAAGTGCTGGGTGAGAGGAAAAAACTCATCCTCTCTCCCGACAGCGGCCTCTACAGGCTGCCCTTCGGGGCGATTCCGACGGAGGACGGGAGGCGGTTCATCGACGAATACCAGGTGAGCTACGTCGGCGCGGGCCGCGACGTGCTGCGCTTCGGTTCCCCGTCGTCCGCGCGGCAGTCGCTTCCGATCGTGACTGCCGACCCGGATTACGATCTGAGCCTCGAGGCGAAGGAGGGACAGGGAGGGGGCAATCCCGGCCAGGGGAGGCAATCCAGGGATCTCGCGGTCCATGCGCCGCACTTCGAGCGGCTGCCGGGCACCAGGAGCGAGGGAGAGCACATCGCCGGGATGCTCGACGTGAAGCCCATGCTGGAAAAACTCGCTTCGAAGGGACAACTGAAGGAAGCCCACTCCCCGCGCATCCTCCACATAGCGACGCACGGGTTTTTTCTGCCGGACCAGGCCCCTCCGGGAGACCGAGAAGATCGGCAGGACGATACGCTGAAAGGCGCCGACGACCGGCGCGCCGGCTTCCTGACCCGCGCCATGGAAAACCCCCTGCTGCGTTCGGGGCTGGTCCTGGCGGGGGCCAACGCCTGGCTGAAGGGACTTCGGCTGCCTCCCGAAGCTGGGGACGGCATTCTGACCGGAGAGGATGCTTCGGGCCTGGATTTGCTTTCCACCGACCTGGTTGTGCTGTCCGCCTGTGAAACCGGCCTGGGCGATATCCGGGTCGGAGAGGGCGTGTTCGGGCTGCGGCGCGCATTCCTGCTGGCAGGGGCGAAGACGCTCGTCATGAGCCTGTGGAAGGTCCCGGACGCGCAGACACAGATGTTGATGGAAGAGTTCTACAGGCGTATCCTGGCGGGGCAGCCGCGGGCGGAGGCCCTGCGCGGCGCGCAGCTCAAAGTGAAGGAGATCTATCCCGACCCCGTCTATTGGGGCGCCTTCGTCTGCCAGGGCGATCC
>JAJFUA010000306.1 GCA_021372635.1 Desulfobacteraceae bacterium
GTTTCCGGCGAATAGCGGTCGGAGCCGGCCATTCTGAAGAACCCCTTTTCCCCTTCGAAAATCGTACGCGGTCCGAGAAAACCGGACTCGGCGAGGAGCGCCGCATTGATGCCGGCCATGGACGGCCAGGCCACCATGTCCTTGGTCCAGGAAAGCGGGCGGTTGTCCCAGTTCCACTGTTTCGTGCTGGGAACCGGAGCGAAGGCGCCGTAGAGTCCGAACGCATGCACCATGCGGTCGGTGTCCAGTCCGAGCAGATGTCCCGCAGCGGACACGGCGGCGAACCCCTGGTGCGGGCCGTAGCCGGAAACGAGCCGGCTCTGTTCCGAGGAGGCGCGGATGGCCCGCCCGACGCGGGATACCACTTCGTAGGCCACGATGGTCGCCTCGAGGAACTGCCGGCCGCTCGCCTGCGCCAGTTCCCCCGCGGCCAGGGCGGAGCACACGGCCGTAGGACCGTAATGTCCCTGGCGGATGATCCCGCCGTCGAAATCCAGCGCGTTGGCGGAAATCCCGTTGATGAAGGCCGCCCGGTCGGGGGCGGTGCGGAATCCGAGGCCGATCGCCGTGGCGCAGCCCCCTTCGCCCTGCCGCCGGGCCGCCTGTACGGCGGCGCGGGTGAGCGGCGTTCCTGCTCCGCCCAGGGCGCATCCCAGCGTCTCCATGATACATCTCTTGGCCTGAGCGACGACCCGCGCGGGGCAGTCCTCCAGCCGCAGGCGGGCTGCGAACTCGGCCAACTGAAGCGTTTCTCCCATGTTCTTCCTTCTCTTGCGATAAAGAATCGGTATTTTCCCTGACGAAAAACGCAGTTTACCGGAAAACGGCGGCGGCTGAAACCCGGTTGATGGATTGCGCCGCCGCTTCCCTCATTTCTCCGGTCCGAGGACCGTTTCAGAGTACGAATTCCGTTCCCGCCGCGCCCGCGACCGCCTTCTCTATGGTGTCGATGGAAGCGATCACGGCCCTCGAACCGCCGCTTCTCAGGAACTGGACGGCGGCCTCCACCTTCGGCCCCATGGAACCGGGCGGGAACTGTCCTTCCCGCAGGTGCCGCTCGGCGTCCGCCACGCTCATGCGGCGGACGAAACGCTCCGATGGAGTTCCGAAATCGAGCGCCACGCCGTCGACGTCCGTGGCCATGAGAAAGATGGAGACCCCGATCTCCGCGGCCAGCACGGCGCTCGCCAGGTCCTTGTCGATGACGGCGTCCACTCCGGCGAAGGCCCGGCCTTCCCGGACCACGGGGATCCCTCCGCCACCGCAGCAGATGACGATGAACCCCATGTCGATCAGGCGCTGGATCTCGCGCTTTTCCACGATGGTGACGGGGCGCGGGGAGGCGACCACGCGGCGAAAGCCTTTCGCGGTCATGCGCACGGGGTAGGGGGCGGCGGCCGCCGCTTCCCCGGAAAGCACCGGCCCGATGGGTTTCGAAGGGTTCAGGAAGGCGGGGTCGTTCGTATCCACGACCACGTAGCTGATGAGGCTTACCAGGTGCTGCTCGGTATGGATTCCCAGTTCCATCAGTTCGCTGTCCAGGGTGGATTCGATCATGTAGCCGATCTGTCCCTGGGTCTGCGCGCCGAGTATCTCGAGGGGCATCGGCGGTACGGCGCGGCAGCATTCCTGCTGCAGCAGGAGGTTTCCCACCTGGGGGCCGTTGCCGTGCGTGATGAGAATCCGGTAATGCCGCGAGAGGCGGGCGATCTGGCGGACGGGAACGCGGAGATTTTCGAACTGTTCCTGCGCCGTGCCTGTCTGTCCCTTGCGGACCAGTGCGTTGCCGCCCAGGGCGACCAGAAGGATATCCTGTCCCGCCGATGCTTCCATGAGGTCCTCTCCTTGCTAGAACTGGATCTTTCCGGACTCCCTCAGGAGGGTGAGGCGATCGAGCAGCGCATCTTTCAACCCGCGCGCGTCATGGTCCCGGTAATCGTAGCCCACCCGGAAGGCGGGCTTGTTGATGGAAACCAGGCGGCTGAGCTGGATCGGGGTGGCGTACAGCACCACGTCGCAGTCCGCGGCGTTGATCGTCCTCTCCAGGTCGCGGACCTGGCTCGCGCTGTATCCCATGGCGGGGAGCACCGGGCCGATGTGCGCGTAATTCCGGTAGGCCTCTGCGATGGACCCGACGGCGCAGCATCTCGGGTCCACGATCTGCGCGGCGCCGTATTTTTCCGCGGCGATCCTGGCCGCCCCGAAGGACATTCCCCCGTGGGTCAGGGTGGGGCCGTCTTCGACGACCAGGACCCGTTTGCCCCGGACCGCGCCGGGGTCGTCGACGGACACGGGCGACTCCGCCAGGAGGATCTCCGCCCCGGGGGCATGCTTCCGGACGGTCTCCCGCAGGGCTTCCACGTCGGCGGGATTTGCGGTGTCCACCTTGTTGATGATCGCGAGATCCGCCATGAGCAGGTTCGT
>JAJFUA010000309.1 GCA_021372635.1 Desulfobacteraceae bacterium
CCCGGGGGAAATCGAGAGAAGTGCTTCCGGGGCAGATCCTCCGACTGCCCAGGTAGCGTTTTCATATCCTTCCCCGGAAAGAGGGGGTAGTGCGGTTGTCCCCCGGTCACTACCCCCTGCCGGGGTCAGCCGGTCCGCTCCACAGGGAGCGGACCGGCTCTGGTCCATATCCTCTTCCCTTTCCGCATGAGCCTTTTCCGTAGTGAGCCACTTTTCTTGCGGCCCGTTGCATCGACGGCCGTCCGGTTCCAATCGTTTCTCGAGACAACCCGAGGCGGCCGAAAGAAGAGCGTCTTTCCGAGAATCGGGTTGAATCCGGCAGGCGGGAGCGGTATTCTCCGTTTTTCCGGGATTTTCCCGGCATTGTTCTCGGACCGGTCCGAATCCGGATGAAGCAATACGGCAGAAAGGATTTCAACATGAAGGGACAGGTCGAAGAGAAGCGTGCAAACGGGGCACATACGCTGGATGAGGAAAGCTGCTGCATCCGGTGCGACTCCGGACTCGAAGCGGAATGGGAACGGCAGGGAAACACCCTGGTAGAACGGCATCCGTATCTTGTGGGGTACGCGTTTCTCCTCAGCATGGGAGTCCTCGTCTTTTACACCCACCTGATGATCTTCGCCATGACGTTTCTGTTCCTGTATTTCATCTCCGATTTCCTGACCAATACCGTTCGCCGCTATGTTCCCTTCGTGCCCAAGGCGATCCTTTTTTCCATCCAGTACATTGTCGTCAGTGTGATCCTGACGGTCCTCAGCTACAAGGCGCTGCCGTCGATGGCAAAACAGTTCCCGGAACTGGCCAACCAGCTCCAGGTGCAGCTCGTGGAGGTCTTGAAACAGGTGGGAAAGGACTGGGACCTCACGCCTTACATCGAAATCGAGGAACTCAAGGGATCGCTGGTGCAGGGGAGCAGCCAGATTCTGCGCTTTCTCATGAACAGCCTTGCCCCCCTCTACAAGGGGTTCGTGCAATTCGTTTTCGCCCTGGTGATCAACGTTTTTCTCTACTATGAAATGGACCGGGTTCATGAAGCCCTGAGCCGCAGGCCCGGGAGCATGATGGAGTTCCTGTACCGGTTCACCCTCATCCGGCTGCGAATCTTCTACTTCTATTTCAAAAGGGTGATGGGCGGCCAGTTCATCATCTCCCTCATCAATACGATAATCTCCTCCGTGGTCATCCTCGGTCTCGGTCTTCCCCATCCGGTGCTGATGATCTTTCTCGTGTTCTTCTGCGGCCTCTTTCCCATAGTGGGGAACCTGATCTCCAACAGCGTGCTGACCATAGACGCCTTCGTCTCCGTCGGTCTCGGAGGCGCCGTCATCTGCCTGTGCATGCTGATCGGAGTGCACAAGCTGGAGTATCTGCTCAATTCGAAGATCATCGGCGGCATCGTCAACCTGCCGATGTCCCTCATGCTTGCCGCGATCATTTTCTCCGAGGTGCTGCTCGGAATTCCCGGCCTGATCCTGGCCATTCCGCTGGCATTGTTCGTGCGCGACGAACTCGAGCACATCCCCGGATTTCCGCCTTCTTCCGATTCGCCGCGCGAACGTGGTTCCGGCGGCGAATGATGCCGATCTCCCCGAAGAGGGATTTGCTTGACAGACGGCCCGTTTTAGGAGAGAAATCGGCTCACAGGGGCAAGACACATCATATTTATCGGGGCCGACGACAGGTGAAACCTTGATCGCAGCGCTTGCGCTTTGTCCTTTCAGGGGACGGGAGGTATTCGATGAATTTTCACTTTGGCGAGGCTTCGAAAATTCTTTTGAAAACAATGCCCTATCTGCTCATCCGGTCGGCCGTTTACGCCGCCCTCGGTCTTGCGGCCGCTCTCTATATCGGCATTCTGATCCTTGTCGGCAGGATTTTCGGCAGCGGCGGAGCCGTGGTTTTCGTCCTCGGCATCGCCGTGCTCATCGGGTTGATGCGCCTTGCAAAGCAGTACGTCCTGTACCTTGTCGATGCGGGGCACATAGCCGTGATCACGGAAATCATCCGGGCGGGTTCCCTGCCGGAAGGGGTCAGCCAGTATCGGTACGGCCGGGAGGCCGTCACCCGGATGTTCAAGGAAGTTTCCGTCCTCTTCGTCGTGGACCGCATG
>JAJFUA010000310.1 GCA_021372635.1 Desulfobacteraceae bacterium
CGAGTATAAAAACATTGACGCAAAGCTCGTGGTAAACGAGATCCGCAACGGCCGGTCGCTGGAGTCCGTTCAGAAGCTTTTCGGGATCAAATTCAAGAGCGAAGTCCAGGACCTGTACCTGAGAGGCCTGATGGAACTCGGAGAGATTCCCCAGGTGGAATTCAACAAGGCGATGCCCGAGAGGAAAGGGCCCGTCATCCCGGAACGCCCGACCGTCGTTCGCAGGAGGGACAAGAACGGCGTGAAGCCGGCCATGCTGATCAAAACTCCCAATTTCCGCACCATTGGCCAGTCCGGGAGCATCACTCTCAACAAGGCGCTTCTCATCGAACAGTTGGGATTCGGAGTTGGGGACTCCTTTGAAATCTACCGGGAAGACGACAGGGTAATCCTGAAGAAAACCGCTACGCCCATGTAAATATTCAAAGCCGGTACGAGCGCGGGGCCGTTCCCGCAAGCAGGACCATGGCCGGCGGCCGGTCGTCCCTGCGGCGGCGGCGTCGCTTTCTCAGCGCCGGAGATTGTTCAGCACGTGCAGGAAGCGCCACAGCGCGGTCAGGTTGGTCCCGACGGCAAGCACGAGCAGGACCAGCAGGAGCGGCGTGTCGTGGGTCCACGGATTGTCCGCCGTCTTGACGAAGAAGTTGAAAACCGGATTCAGAATGCCTGCAAGCCCCAGCAGGATGATTCTCTCACCTCGTTGGAACATACCCACCAGGCAACGCTCTCCGAGACCCTCCGCCCGAGCGCGGGTATAGCTGACCATGAGCGATCCGAACAAGATGAGCAGAAGAACCAGGGAGAAGAAGGGCGATCTGATGTCCTGGTTGTAAAAGTAGCACCAGATCCCAAGGTAGATGATCAGCTCCGTGTAGCGGTCCAGGACCGAATCGAGGAAGGCGCCGAACTTTTTCGTCTGCCCCATCACCCTGGCCAGGCATCCGTCCAGGGTGTCGAAAAGTCCCATCAGAAGCGTCAGAAGCCCCCCCAGGAATGGCCAACAGGCAAACGAAACCCCGGCGAGCATACTCGTAAGAAGGCCAAGAAGCGAGACATGGTTCGGCTTGAGTTTCAGGTATACCAGTTTGGGGACCAGGTGGCGCTCCAGGAAGCTGTAGTAACCCGTCTCGATGGCTGTCCCTTTTAGCATAAAATCCTCTCGGTCAACCTGTGCAGCATGGGGTGTAAGACGCCGTGAAGCCGGCCCGCCGTGCGAAGGGCTGCGCCGTCTCGATCCCCCGAAACTTCCCCACGGAACGGAGCTCCCGACCGGCACGTCAGGAAGATCGGCCGACACCGAACAATGCTGCGCCCAACAAGGACAGATCGTGCAGGCGAACCCGGACTTCGTTCCCTGCCGCTACTTCTAACACATGAGGCTCCAAAAGAGTATAAGCAAAACTGTTCCGAAGCGACGGAAGCATCGGACCGGTCTTATCCGTGAGCGGAGCGAACGCGGGAGGTGAAGACCTCAGGTCCAGAATGCCGCGGACCGACTTGTAGCACCCCCGTTCATTCGCCAGCGGGGAGGTCAGCCGGGCGCAGACCTCCGGGACCGTGTCCGCGCCGAGGCCCTGGGATTGAAGCAGCACCGGGACCACCAGTTCCGCAAAAAGAACCTGGGCAGCCCACGGATTTCCGGGAAACGCCCAGAAAACCCGTTTTCTCTTCACCCCCAGCGCGCTGTTCCTGCCCGGCGAGAGATTGAGTTCCCGAAAAAGCATGGTCACCCGCAGAAGCGACCAGGCTTCCAGGATAAAATCCCTGGCGCCCCGTCCAATCCCGCCCGTGGTGATCGTCATGTCGACGTCCGCCTCCGCAATACGCCCGGCGATGGCGGCGGGATCGTCCTTCTCCACCCCGAGGTGGATGGGATTTCCCCCCAGCATGCCCACGAGCCACCCGAGCAGGAGACGATTGTTGCAGAACGTCCAGGGGCCTTCCGTAAACTCCCCCGTTTCCCTCACTTCGTCGCCCGTGGCCAGCAGGCCCACGCGCAGTTTCCTGGCGACGGACACTTCCCGGCAGCCGAGAGCGGCAAGGATGGCGAGCCTGGAAGGAGTCAGGACCGTGCCCTTCGAAAGCAGCAGGCCCCCCTCCCGCGCGTCCGCGCCGGGGTACATCACCCCGCCGCCGCGCCGGACCGGTTCGGAAAGTTCCAGATTTTCCCCGTCCTCGCGGGCACGCTCCTGGGCTACGACCGCGTCCGCCCCGGCGGGCAGGGGCGCCCCCGTAAGGATGCGCACGCATGTGCCGGGCCGCAGCGGCTCCAATGGCAGATGCCCGGCCGCAAGGACTCCGGGAACGACCTTCAGGACCACGGGGCATCCCGGACCCGCACCGGATGTGTCCGCGCCGAAGACGGCAAAGCCGTCCAGGCGGGAACGCAGTTCGCCGGGAAGGTCGCGCTGCGCCTCCAGGTCTTCCTGGAGAACCCGGCCCGGAGCCTCCTCCAGGGGAACTTTTTCGGCCTCCGGCCCGGGAGCGAGTTCCAGGGAAATCCGTTTCGCTTCGGCCAGGTCCATCAGTGTTCATCCAGGTCCGAGGGATAATTCACATTCCTGAAGCTTATGCCATCAGGGTCCACCGCTCTCCATTCCTCTTCCGGCACGCTCCGCAGCCGGATGTACTTGTAGAGCTTGACGATCTGCCGCTCGGAACGTTCCAGGAGTTCGGCGGCGTGCTGGAGGCACCGCCGGTTGTAAACAGCGAGAAGAGGCTCATAGAAGTCGCCGCACATGGGCACCACCGCGTCGTAGCCGCTCATGGCCTCCATCAGCAGATCCGGCAGCTTCGGATGGAGAAAGGGCATGTCGGTCGCCCTCACGAACACCCACTCGTTCGGGCTGAACAGCAGAGCCGTGTAGATCCCTCCCAGGGGACCCTGCCGGATGGATACGTCCCGGACCAGCGCCGCCCGTACGTCCAGGTACAGACTCAGGTCGTTGGCGACCACCAGGACAGGATCGCAAAAACCGCAAAGAGCTTTCACTCCCCGGTCGATCAGCCGCTCCCCCCGGAAGGGCTCGAGGGCCTTATTCCTCCCGTAGCGGCGGCTCTCGCCTCCCGCCAGGACCGCTCCCGTAATCAATCACCATCCTCCAGGCGGATCTGGATATCGATTTTTTTCGGCTTTTTCCAGCCCTTGAGGCTGGCAAGCATCCCCAGGATGGCTTTCGAGAGAAAATCGCGCACGAAGTCGTTCATGGGCACGTTCTTTCCGTCGAAGAACATGGCGATGCCGTGCTTCCTGCGGTTCCTGAGGAAGCGCTCCTCGATGAGATCGGCCACCCCGGATACGTCTTCGAAGCGAAAGGACGGCACGTCCGCCTGAATGGCGTCGTCCGTGACCAGGGCCAGCAGGTTGTCCTCCGGCCCGCAAATCGGCGTCGCCTCGACGGCCTTTCTGAAGATTTCGATTTTCGGATAATGAGAGCGCTTGAACCCCTCGGTGATCACCAGGTCCTCGCTCCAGAAAAAGCGGGCGGCAACCTCCGCCAGTTCCATCTCCCTTTCCACCGTCCTGATCGTCGCCACCTGGGCCGGCGAGGAAATGGCTATGGTACCCGCCCCCGCCTTCCGATGCTTCCAGGTGTCCTTCCCTTCACGGTCCATTTCAAACCCGTGCGCATCGTGCTTGACGGTCCCGATCCGATACCCTCTTCCACTCAGTTCGGGAATCAGCTTTTCCAGAAAAGTGGTCTTGCCGGAATTGGAAGCTCCTACAACGCAGACGATCGGCAGCATAGTCCTCCCTCTCCCCCCGTTTCAGGGAACCTCAATATGAAACATACAGGGTCTTCAACTCGGTATATTCTTCAAGACCGTACCGGGATTTCTCGCGGCCGAGGCCGCTCTCCTTCATCCCCCCGAAAGGGGCTTCCTGGTATGCCTGGTGAATGCGGTTGATCCATACGCTTCCCGCTTCGATCTGCCCCGCCCAGTCGAGGGCGTTCGCCAGGTTACCGGAGAAAAGATAGGCGGCGAGCCCGAAGGAAGTGGAATTGGCGCTCCGGATGGCTTCGGGGACATCCTTGAACGAAACGACCGACAGCACAGGTCCGAAGACTTCCTGGTGAAAAATGGACATCTCCGGCGTGACTCCCGAAAGCACGGTAACGGGATGGTAGAACCCCCGCGCGCAGCTCCCGGGGAGGTCCGACCGGTACTCCAGGCGCGCTCCCTGGCTCAGGGCCTCGGCCACTTGCGCGCGCACCTTAAAAAGGGCCTCCTGGTGGTTCAGCGGCCCGAGATCGGTATCCTCGGCACCGGGCGGTCCCATGCGCAGGCGGCCCAGGTGCCGGGTCAACTCCCCGAGGAACGCATCGGCAATCTCTTCGGCCACGTACAGCCGGCCGATGCGATAGCAGTACTGCCCGCTGTTCTTCAGGCTCTGGAGCACCACCTGGGGCAGGATGTCCCTCCATGGCGCATCGGCGCAGATGATGGCCGGGCAGTTGCCGCCCAGTTCCATAACGGCCTTTCTCACGTATTTCGAGCAGACGGCCAGTATTTCCTTCCCCGTTTCGGTGCTTCCGGTGAACGTCACAAGGCGGGGCAGGGGGTGATTCACCAGGAGG